>JBPCLK010000001.1:0-11085 GCA_051003355.1 Chthoniobacterales bacterium
CAGCCAGCCATCAAACGCAGATTGCTGCGCCTCGTCTACCCGGACGCGCAAAAAGGTTTTTCGCATTGGTGTGATTTGCACTTCGTTGGAACTCGCGGGCGTCGAAGCTGGCGGCGCCACTGCATCCTCAGGACGAACCGGCTCTGCTCGGCGAACTTCCGGTTCGCTAGGTGAAGGCGGCGGTGCCGCCGCTGCAGTGGGCGTCACGGTCGGCGCAACAGTGACGAGAGGTTCGCTCGTCGGAGTGCTTTCCACGGGCTGCGCACGGGGCGCGATCACTCTGCTGGAAACCGTCGGAGAAGGGGTAGCCGTAGCCGTCGTGCGTGCGGACGTGCCGCCCGGCGTGATGCGCTGAATATCGAGGAGTAACTTGACCAGATAAAGACCGAGCACGAGCACGCCGATGGCGATGACTAGCGGAAGCAGCGCCGGACGCTTGGTCGATTGCCTGCGCACGGTCGGGGGCGGCGGAGCATTCGGCGCATCCTGCAAGTAGGAATAACCATCGACACTGACCTCGCGAGAGGTCTCAAATGCGTCGAGATAAGGCGACACGTCGACATCGAGATATTTCCCGTAGATGAGCAGGAAGCCTTTCGCGTAAGCGAGACTCGAGAAGTTGGAGAAATCCTCATTCTCGATCTCCTGGATTCGAGAGGTGCGAATTTTGGTCACGCGCGCAGCTTCCTCGAGCGAAATTTTCTTCTGGAGACGAGCCTCTTGTAATTTAGTGCCGAGCGGTTGCATCGGGTAGACGGGATCAGACAGCGGCGTCGAGATCGACGAGAATCTCACGCGGTTTGGCGCCTTCGCCGGGGCCCAATATGCCGCGCTGTTCCAGAATATCAACGATGCGGGCGGCGCGGGTGTAGCCGAGTCGAAGGCGGCGCTGCAAGAGCGAAGTGGAGGCGCGTTTCTCCTGGCGGATAATCTCGAGGCACTTCTCGACCAACTCCTCATCCTCGTCAGTCACGTCGTCCGCCGGGGCGGCGGCTGATTCCATCCGCTCGTGCATGGCAAGGTCGAAGGCCGGCGAGCTTTGGGCGGAAACGAATTCGACCAGACGCCCAATCTCGTCATCCGTAACGAGTACGCCTTTGGCGCGGATGAGACGCGAAGTGCTGGGCGGCAGATAAAGCATGTCGCCCTGGCCTAACAATCGATCGGCCCCGTTCTCGTCCAGGATCACCCGGCTATCGATTTTAGACGCGACCTGGAAGGCGATCCGGCTGGGGATGTTTGCCTTGATCACGCCCGTGATGACATCGGCTCGCGGTGTCTGGGTCGCAACAATGAGATGGATGCCGGCGGCGCGCGCCATCTGGGTGATGCGCGCGATCGCGCTTTCCCCATCCGCCGGCGCCGTCTGCATCAGGTCGGCCAGCTCGTCGATAATCACCACGATGTAGGGCATGTGCTCGGGCATAATCGGTTCGTCCTCGCGCGGCACGGTGATTGGGGGAGCGGCTTCGCTGGCCATGGCTGCGAGTTCGCGCTCGGCGTCGGATCCTTTCTCGGCGTCCAGTTCCTTCTGGGTTTTTTTCTTCGGCCGCCCGTTAAAGCTGGTGATGTTCCGCACGCCGGCCTTGGCGAAGATCTTGTAGCGCTTTTCCATTTCATCGATGACCCAGCGCAGCGCGAGCAGCACTTTCTTGGGATCGGTCACCACAGGGATGACCAGATGCGGCAGCGTGTTATACACCTGCATCTCGACCACCTTGGGATCGATCATGATGAAACGAAGCTGATCGGGGGTGAAGCGGTAAAGCATGCTGGCGATGAGCGCGTTGATGCAGACGCTCTTGCCGCTGCCGGTGGTGCCCGCCACGAGCAGATGCGGCATCTGCGCGAGATCCGCGATGATCGTTTTGCCATAGACGTCCTTGCCCAGAGCGATCGGTAATTTCGCGGTGCTCGCATTCCAATCCTCCGATTGCAGCAGCTCGCGCAGGGTGACTTTGACCTTGCGGCTGTTGGCCAATTCGATGCCGACCGTGTCCTTGCCGGGAATCGGAGCCAAAATATTGATGCGTTCGGCGCGCGTGGCCCGGGCGAGGTCGCGTTCCAGACTGACGATCTTATCCACCCGCACACCCTTGGCCGGATAAACTTCGTAACGCGTGATGGTCGGGCCTTTTGTGATGTCGCCCGGGGCCACCTGAATGCCAAACTGCCCTAAGGTCTCAATGAGAGTCTGCTGGATCCCGGCCAGCTCGGCCGGGTCGGTGGCCACACGACCTTCGCTATCGTGCTCCTCCAGCAGGTCGATGCCCGGTAACTCGTAGTTTTCTCCGTCCCACTCGGCCGCCGCGCCGAGGGCAGGCGCAGCGCGCTCGGCTTTGCCCCCGCGCTTCAAATCCGCCAGCGACGGTTTCTTGCGTAGAGAAGGCAATTCGTTAGGCAAAGCCGTCGTATCGACCACCTTCGGCTCTGGGCGATTCGCAAATTCCTGCGGCGTGGTCACTTCAGGAACCGGCGTGCCTTTTTTGCGCAGCCGCTTCTCGATCACCCGCTGCTGTTTCTCGATCTGTTGCTGGCTAATCTCCAGCTGGCCTTTCAAATCGGCACGGCGCATCCGGCGATGCAGAAACCAGAGCCGCAGCGCGACCGCTCCGCGCCTGCTCATGAGCACCGCCTGCCGGACGAGATGGACTGGGCGCAGCCCAGTCATCAGGATGAGACTCGTTAGGTAAATTCCGCCCAGGACGATGACCGAGCCCTTGCCCATGAGGAAACGGAAAATGTGCTGGCCAAAGAAAAATCCGACCCAGCCACCCGGGCCTTTGATATTAAAAACCTTCTGCCAGTCGCGCAAAAACCAGTGCTGCCAATGCAGGAGACAGGCGCCCGAGCCGATAAAGAGAACGATCCAGCCGATGCGGCGGCTGATTTTAAGCTCGCCATGAAACAGCTTTGCGCCGCCAAACCCGAGCAAGGTCGCGGCCAAGAGATAGGAAGCCGCGCCGATCATAAAATAACAAATACCGGCGCCAATCGCGCCTAACGGGCCCAGGAAGTTTTGCGCCGGGCGATTGGGAGAAGAGGTGGAGTTGAGGAGCGGGAACCAAGTGGGGATATCCTTCGGAACGTAGGAGATGAGGGCAAGAAAGAGCAGCGTCCCGGTTCCAAGAAGGATCAGGGCATAAACTTCATTCCATGCATTGTGCTGAGTGCGTTTGGCCACCGCGCTCCATAGTAGTCGGCCCCCTGCGGCTTTCAATCTTCTGTTCTCAGGAGAAATCCCCTTAGCTCGAATCGTGCTCAATCAAACGGGCAGGCGCCGCTTCGTGCACCTCTGTTCGCAAGACCCGTGCGAGTTGAAAGGCACCGCGAGGAAATATTGATTACCGCCCTTTCGCGTGCCGAAGCCGGCGCAGCTTTTCGAGATCTTATGAACACCGAAAATTTCCACACGACCCCCAGATCCGCCACAGACGAACTACAGGTATGAACTCAGGAAATCAGGATAAAGCAGAAGGCACCGCCAAGGAAGCAATCGGCGCGGTGAAGGAAAAGACTGGCGAAATCGTCGGTAATGAAGAGCTGGAAGCTCGCGGCGCTGCCGAAAAGGCGGAAGGCAAGGTACAGGATAAGGCTGGCGACGTGAAGAAAGTTTTCGAGACCTAAAATCTGAAATCGCGGAGACATCTCCGCATAATTCGTTAGGCAGTCGCGCCTTCAGCCAGGAGGCGCGACTTCGCCTAACGATTAAGTTTGGTGAACGGCGGCCGCATATCCCTGCCGGAAAATCTGCTTGATCCCGCGCCTTCCAGGGCGCTTTTTTTGTGCGTGGAAATTATTCGCGCCTCCGCCGCCGATGCTGCTCGCCTGAGCCAACTCGCGCAGAACGCGAAAGCTCACTGGGGCTACCCTGCGAGCTGGCTGGCAGAATGGCGGCATCAACTCACTATCGCCCCCGAGTTCATCGAAAAGAACGCGACGTTCGTGCTGCGCGATGACAAACGCGATCTGGGATTCTACGCCTTGGTCATAACTGACAGGGAGTTTTTCTTGGAGCACCTCTGGGTCTCTCCAGACTCGATGAGGCGCGGGATCGGCCGACGGCTTTTCCAGCACGCTGTGGCGCAAGCGGGCGAGCGCGGAGCGCGTTATCTAACCATCGAATCCGATCCACACGCGGAGCCGTTTTACCTTCGGATGGGCGCGCTCCGTGTCGGAACGCATCCCACCGAGGTCGACGGTCGGCCCCGTGAGCTTCCGCTGCTCAGACTCGACCTGAATCGGTAAACGTCTCCGTCTCCAACCGGCGAAGGCTAGTCTGTGAGCGGGCTCTGCCTCGGCTTCATGAGATACTGTCCCCCAACCGGTTTGATGATTCCCTCACGCACGCAGAGATTATCGAACAAGAGCAGCACTTCGAAGAGTGCCCGCGTATCCTTGTTTTCCACATAGGCGCCGCGAGTGCCTGGGGGCGCAACCAAGTCGAGGAAACCGGTGAACTCACCTTTCCATTCAATGCTGAACCACTGCTCAAAAACTTTGATGATTTCTTCGGAACGAATCTTTTCGAAGGGCGAGCCCAGAAAACCTGGAACAGGCCTTCTGGCTTGGGTCACGATTCGTTTCTGAATGGTGTTCGTCCGAAATTTTTCCGGCAGGATCGCCAGAAGCTCGTTGATCAAAGCGAGGCGCTTGGGGTCGTATTGGCCCTGCGTTTCACCGATGAAATCGTGAATCCAAAGCAGCCCGTTTTCGCGCAGTGCCTGCCAGGCCTGTGCAGCCACACGCTCCAGAAATAAGACGTGATGGAGCGAGGTTTGAGCGATGACCAGATCGTAGGTCTTCGGTGGGAGCTGCACGAAGTTTAGATCAGCCACTTCGTAGGTCAGAGGGAGAGATTCTCTCTCAGCGATCGCTCGCGCCTCGGCGACCGCGCCTTCGGAGACATCAATGCCGTGCAGGCTTTGACAAACGCCCTGCGCAAGCAGGCTACGCTCGAGGCGACCCGCTCCGCAGCCGAGACTCACGCCCTTTTCAAACTGAAATCCCCTCTCTTTCGCAACCTGAGCGAGGGAGGATTGGTGACGCCCGAGAAGCAAATTTTGGCTGGCCGCATGATCCTTCTCGACCGCCTCCGACCGATCGCGAGCAGGGAGAATATTGCCCCAGACTTCGCCTTCTCGCCGGGCCATTTCCTGGTAAACCGCCGGATCGCTCATGGCGCGGTCGATAATGGCGCGCGCTTTGTCTTCGGCCTCGGCCATGCGCTTCATTAAGCAAAACCGCTCTGATAAGCAACGAATGCGTCTCGCTCCTCGCCAGGAAACGAAAACGGCGGCCCGTCACCAAGCCGCCGTCGTTCACCCAGGTTGATCGATCGGATTACAAACTATCCTGATCGCTCTGATTGCTGTCGTCCCCTTGCCCACGTCCGGCTCCGCGACCTTTGTGCTTCCTGGGACGCTCGTTTTTCGCGTCGTCGAGCACCTTCTGCTGCTCGGGAGTGAGGAGCGGCCGGATCTGCGCCATTGCGTTGTCCATGACCGCTTTCGTTTTATCCGTCGCCTCACGACGGATGGTTTCGATCTGCGGTTTGGCTTGGTCGATGATGGGCTGGACCTGCGTTTTCTGTTGTGGCGTCAGGTTCAACTGTTCCGTGGTGCGCTCGAGCGACATGCGATGACCGCGCCCGCCGTGATGCCTGGGTCCCGAATCATCGCCATCGTTGGCCAGTGCGAGATGCCCCAGCGAGAGAGCGCTGAGGGCGGTAAGAGTAACGAGTGTAAGTTTCATATGTAATGACTCATGACCGGCGTCTTCGCGAGTTGGTTACAAAATATCGGGAACTCTCTCGCTTTTTCGCTGGCAGATTATTGTAACCAGAAGGCGCGACGCGCGGTCACCTCCCTTAGGGTGGAGACGTCTTGGATGACATGGTTGAGGAATTGGATGTTGACGCGCTCGTTGCTGCCGCTCGCCAAAACGACGAAGCCGCGGCGCGCGAGTTGGTGCGCCGCCTTTATCCCCTCGTCCTCAAGCTGGTCCGCTCGCATCGGCCTCGGCGGACTGCGGAGGAGGATCTTTCCCAAATGATTTTTATTAAGGTTTTCCAAAAACTGGATCAATTCTCCGGGAAAGTTCCGCTTGAGCACTGGGTCTCCCGAATCGCGGTCAACACCTGCCTGAATCAAATCCAGGCCGAGAAAGTGCGGCCCGAGCTTCGCCAGGCCGATCTCAGCGAGGAAGAAGCGGCCGTGGTCAATAATCTTGCTGCGACTTCCGCGGAACTGGCACCGGACCGTCGCCTAGCCGCGCGGGATTTGATCGACCGGCTGCTGGTCGCGCTCAAGCCGGCGGAGCGGCTCATCATCGATCTGCTTTACCTGCAACAACTCACCGTCGCAGAAATTCAGGCGCAAACAGGTTGGGGCGCTTCCCTCATCAAAGTCCGCGCCTTCCGCGCCCGGCAGAAATTGAAACGTCAGCTCGATCAATTCACCAGCGAAGGGAATCGATGAAGGCATCGTCCCATGAGCTAGATCGCCTTCTGCGCGCCGCGGCGGGCACGAGCGACGAGCCTGCCGAGATGCCGTTCGGCTTCGACTCGCGTGTTTTGGCGCATCTACGGTCTGAAAGCACGGGCGATTTCATCGAGGTGCGACGCCTCCTTCGCCGAGTGGTTCTTCTTTCTCTCACGGTTATCGCCGTGGCCCTTGCTGGGACCTATCAGGAACTTCAAGCGGAGAGCGATGACACGAGCGGAATTTCTCTCGATCAATACGCGATCGCGGACTCGGCCATCGACACGGCTTTTGGACAATGAACCCATCTCTTAAAACGAAACTCATCGTCGGTTTCATCATCGCTTTCCTGGCCGGCGGCGCCGCCGGGGCGTTTCTCACTTTCCATCAATTACGGCACTGGCGCACGGATTTCGGACGCCATCCGCATGCGCTGACTGACAGGATGCGCGATCGAATTCAGACTCAGCTCGATTTGACTTCCGATCAGCTCAAGAAAATCGAGCCTATCCTGAATGGCGCGACCGAGCAGCTGCAAAAAATTCGCCACGAAACCGGGGTGAAAGTGCGGGAGGTCATGGCGCAAACCAATCAGGCGCTGGAGCCAGAATTGACGGCCGAACAGCGGGAGCGGCTGGCGCACATTCAGAAGAGCGACCGAGAGCATAAGAAGGGCATGCGTCACCGAAAAACAAGAGGCGACGGACGTTCTTCGGATCCGCCGGATCGACCTCCCCCAGCCCCTTCTCTATGATTTTCGCGGGGTGGCGAAACAAGTTATTGACGACCGCACGCGGCCTAACCAGACTGCGATTATGAAATACCTTCCGCATCTTCTGCTCGCGACTGTGACCGCGCTCTCCCTAGCCTCGTGTGCTGCTCCGGGAGGTGCCGCCGGCGGTGCCGCCGTGGCCAGTGAAATGGGACCTCATAGCGCACAAAAATTCATTCTGGTGCATCGCGCTGGTGTGCGCGCCATTGATCCTAGTACGATTGAGACCATGTGCCTCGTCTTGACCGTTGAACAAAAGATGAATGGTAACCAGCAGGAGGTCACAGCCAAAGCCGCCGCGCACAAAGACGGACCCGAAGGTTCCCTGTTGTCCGCACAAGGTGTGCAGGTCGTCATTACTTCGCCGGGCAAACCGTCCGCCAGCGAGGCGCACTCCGAAGTCGGTACTGTGAGCGTGACGAAGTCCATCCCTGCTCCTGGTGGCAAATATCAAACCGTGACGGCCGAAGCAACGATCAAGAACCCCGAGTATTCGGATGGTCACGTCATGCTGAGCATTCCCGGCGGTCAGTAACTCGCCAGATTTCTCTCCCTCAAGCGCGAGGGCCAAGCCGCCATTCGCCATGAAGGTCCTATCTCTATTGGGCTTTATGGCGATGGTGGCGGCCTTGGTCGCGCTATGGTCACGGCACGCTCTCTTCTCGCCCCAAGCATCCGTCATTATCCTCCAACTGGCGGCCGTAGCCCTCATGATCTGGGCGCGCGTCACCTTTGGGATGCGTAGCTTCCACGCTTCGGCTAATCCGACCGCGGGCGGATTGGTTACAACCGGGCCTTACCACTTCGTCCGCCACCCGATTTACGCTTCGATCTGCCTTTTTCTTTGGGCGACGGTCCTCGGTCATGCGGGCATCGTCACGTCGTTGTTAGGCCTGCTCGGCACCGCCGGCGCCCTCGCCCGCATCTATTGCGAAGAACGTCTTCTCATCCGGCAATATCCGTCCTATCGCGAATATGCCGAATACACGAAACGCCTTTTGCCAGGCGTATGGTAGATTTTCGTGTGTCGGCCAGCTTCCTCTTCACTCTCGCCTTGGCTTTGGCTCCCTTCGGCGCAGTGATCTCGGCCGCCGAGCCTTTGACCCCGGGCTCCTATCTACTGCGCCCGGCTCGCGTTTTCGATGGGGAGCAGCTTCACGACGATTGGGTCGTGCTGGTTCAGGGCGACAAGATCACGGCCGCAGGCCCCGCCGCGAAAATCACTGTGCCTAACGATACTCGGACGATAGATCTGCCCGACCAAACGCTACTCCCTGGCATGATCGAGGGGCATTCCCACCTCTTCCTGCATCCCTACAACGAGACGCCTTGGAACGATCAGGTGAACAATGAATCGCTCGCCTTCCGCACTGCCGAGGCGACGGCCCACGCCCAAGCCACTCTACTCTCCGGTTTTACAACAGTGCGCGACCTTGGGACGGAGGGCGCAGGCTACAGCGACGTCGGCTTAAAGAAAGCCATCAACCAGGGAATCATTCCCGGTCCGCGCATGATCGTCGTGACTCGCGCGATCGTCGCCACCGGAAGCTACGGACCGAAGCTTTCGCCCGATCTGGATCTGCCCCAAGGCGCTCAGGAGGCGAGCGGGGTGGATGAAGTGGTGCGGGCAGTCCGAGAACAGATCGGGAAAGGCGCCGACTGGGTCAAACTCTACGCGGATTACCGTTGGGGAGCCGGCGAACCCTCTCGCCCGACTTTTTCTCAAGAGGAGCTTAGCGCGGCGGTCAAAGCCGCGCATGATGCGGGTCGTCCAGTAGCCGCGCACGCGACGACGGCCGAAGGCATGCGCCGAGCCATCCTGGCCGGGGTCGACACGATCGAACACGGCGACGAAGGCACATCCGAGGTGTTCAAGCTCATGAAAGAACGAGGGACGGCTTTTTGTCCGACGGTCGCGGCGGGTGATGCGGTGGAACAATATCGCGGTTGGAAAAAAGGAAGCGCGCCCGAACCGGCTCGCATCAAAGAGAAGCATGTCAGTATGAAGGCTGCGCGCGAAGCGGGAGTCCGCTTCGTCATGGGCGGCGACGTGGGCGTTTTCACCCACGGCGATAACGCTCGCGAAATGGAGCTACTGGTCCACGAGTACGGCTTTAGCCCCGAGGAAGTTTTGCGGCAGGCCACCAGCGGCAATGCTTTCGTCTTCCACCTCGCGGATCGCGGTATGATTCAGCCTGGGAAATTGGCCGACCTCGTTTCGGTCGCCGGGGATCCCACACAAAAAATCGATGACGTCCGGCAGGTGCAGCTGGTTATGTTCGGTGGCAGGCTCTGCCGCAAGCCATAGCCTTTGCGAACCTGTGCAGCTACTTATGAAATATCTAAATGGCCGCTCCATCGTCACCGAAATGTTAAAGACTCCCAATTGCACAAGGTCTTACTTCCGCTATAGTAATATGAACCTCGCACCGGAGGCGGCTCGGCACGGAGCACCTGAGCCTAAGTCCTGCCTCGACCGGTAGGGAAATCGACCATCGTAATCACGCTCTCGAAAGAACTATGAACAACCTTCGATCCAAATTCCTCGTCGCCTTGGGAGCCCTTTTTTGCGCTGGCCTCTTGTCCTTGTCAGCTCAAGCTCAGGACAACCTTGAAACCTACGCCATTGCACCGGATGGCGCTCTCCTGCAATGGGTCGTTCACTACCCGGCAGGCGAGGGTCCGTGGCCGGTCGCGCTCATGATTCACGGGGGCGGCTTCCATGGCGGTGGACCTAACGAGGAAGATTTGGAGGCAGCCGCGGTCAATATGTCGAACGCAGGATATCTGGCTCTCTCTATCACCTATCGACTCGATGACCAGAAGCTTCCTGGCCAAACCTCCGATGGTGGCGTCCCGCAGCAGACTGACGATTGCAAAACGGCTGTGAGAGCCGCACGTAGCCGGCCGGATTGTAACGGGAAAGTCGTCGCGGTCGGTGGCTCCAATGGTGGATCGCATGCCGCATTTCTTGCCGTAACCGGAACGCCTGGTGATGATCAGGTCGACGCCGCGGTTTGCCTTTCGGGCGCCTACGATCTCTCTGACTGGCGTCCGGATCCTAACATCCAGTCTTTCAAACAGAACGTTCAGGTTTACTGCCGTGTGCCAGCGACAGAACCTCCTTCACCAGAAAGTTTGTCGATCATGCAGCAGGCTTCGCCGGCCTACCAAGTCATTACCCCTAACTCACCTGCGCCGATCTTCATGGTGGCCTCCGCCCAGGATCCGATCACGGTTAATCAGCTGCCCGATATGGTCATATCCCTGGTAGCGGGAGGTAATGTGGTGACCACTTATCCCGTCGTATCACGATATGAGCAGCTCCTCATTCCCGGAGAACTGCATCAGTTTGCGTATTGGATCACCCCCGACGCAACCGTCCGGAATGCTGCTCTCGACTTCCTGGATGCCGCACTGAAGGACGAAGGACCGACACCCACACCGAGCGCGACTCCTACACCGACGCCTACCCCAACTCCCACAGTGACGCCTACGCCAACCCCGACGGCTACGCCTACACCAACTCCCACAGCTACGCCGACACCGACCCCTACGGTCACACCGACTGCAACCCCGACACCGACGGTAACCCCCAAACCCACGGCGACACCGCCAAGTGATCCTCCTCCGACGCCGACACCCCCAAATAATCCGGACCCGGTTCTTCCATAGCAGTTTGAGAAATCGGCTGCTTCCTTTCTAACGGGAACAAGCGATTCGAGCGATTGCTCGACCGATTCGAGGTGGTGGGCAGGGCTGGATTCGAACCAGCGAAGGCGTAAGCCAGCGGATTTACAGTCCGCCCCGTTTGGCCACTTCGGTACCTAC
>JBPCLK010000002.1:0-8259 GCA_051003355.1 Chthoniobacterales bacterium
TCGCGCCGGGACTCGGCGTTGGCGGCGGCGTGCGCGACGGAGTTCCGTAGAGAAATTGAATCCCGGAGATGTCGTCAGCCGCCAATTGACTCACATTACTGACCACGGAATTCATGACGGCCACAACATGCTGGCCCGCGTCATCCGGATGATCCAAGCCGAGGGAATGACCCATCTCGTGCAAGAAAACACGCTGGATATCGCAGATGCATTTCCCCTGGGAATTGAACTGGAGATCGGTCCGATACGAATCGAAAGGCTGGGACTTATTAAAGAGAATGTCCGCTTCTACCAGCGTCGTCCCCTGCGAACGATAATAGCTCACCGCGAGGACATCGGTTCCGAACGAGTCGCCGAAAACCGTGGAGGAAAAGGAGGCTGAGTTCACTCCGTCGCCCGACGAAACCGCCTTGGTGGAATCCATGACCGCGGCGAGCTGGATGTCCCGCATGACCGCGTTCCAATCATAGAGGGCAGGAACCGCAGCTTCGTTCCAGGTGTTGCTGCCGTCTTGGAGCGGCTGTGAAGGGAAGCCGAGCTCCATTTGCATGGTGATCGTGCCGTCGGGCCAGGATTTGCCCTCCAGCGAATAAGCCTGAGTATTTGGGACCAGCGTGACGGAGATAAGACCTGAGAGAAGGAGGCAAAATTGAGAGAAGGAGAGATTCATGCAGGAGAGGAAACGTTACTTTCTATAATTTCCAGAAAAGCAAGAAGTGTGCACAGATCCTCTCGACGACACGAAAACGGGCGATTTTTCTGTCTCTGAAATCGTTGGAGACCGGCAGACGCAGTTTCTCGAACTGCACCTCCACACTGAATCGGAGGACCCGTCGGGCTACAATTCTTGCGCGACACGAGGAAGTGTCGTAAAAACTGGGCTCGCTCCGGGTTGGTAGCTCAATGGTAGAGCAGCGCCCTTTTAAGGCGTTGGTTGTGGGTTCGAGTCCCACCCGACCCACACCTCTCTCGGAACCTCGCACGCCCAAGAGCCATGCGGTCCGCCTGTCGCCTGACTGCCCCTGCGACCAGTCTTAACGAGCGCCCTGTCGTTTTATAAGCTCAACAGATCGCGCATCGAATTCTCGGGGCGCTTGAGTTCAAAAACATGCAAACCTGCAGCGCGGGCGGCGGCCCAATCTCTTTCCGGATCGTCGCCGGCATAGAGAACTTCCTCCGGGCAAAACCCACTCGCCGTCAATGCACGTCGGTAGATGAGCGGGTCGGGTTTATCGATCCCGAGTTCGCTCGAGATGAAGAGGTGCTGAAAATACTGCGAGATCGCCAGGTGCTCGAACACTCGGCGCAGGCGACCATCGAAATTGGAAACGACCGCCAGCTCGCCCCGTTGAGACAATTTTTCCAATACTTCCCGCACTTCCGGATACAACTCCCACACCCCGGCTTCGGCAAAGTGAGCGTAGGCCGCTTCGAAGAATGTGTCACGCTCCGCTGCGCTGAGCTGTAGATCGAGACGGTCGAGGAGACGCTCCACCAGGTCTCGCCACCAGCCCTTGTCGTCGTCCGGCCGGGGCCCATCAGTCGATGGACGAAGCGGCATCTCTTTCCAAGTCTGCCCAAAAGCCCGGTCCAAGGCTGAGGGGTCGAGCGTGAGCCCCTGCTTCTGTCCTACCAGTGCATAGTGTTCGCCCACGCTTTTCGTTAGGTGAATCAACGTCCCGGCCGCATCAAAAAAGATCGCGCGATATGTCATCTTCATTGTTATTCGCGGGCAAAGTCAGGCCCCTGGCAAATCTTCGCTTTCGAAATTACCACATAAGCGTCAAATTGTGTCCCGCGCGTGCGCGGACCGTTATGAACGACCTCGATCCGCGCGACGACCCCAAGTGGGATCAATCCCGCGGAGAAGAACTCGCTAACAGTATCAGCCACGGAATCGGCCTGCTCGCGGCCACCGTCGGTGCCCCCATCCTGCTTTTCGCTGCCTGGCGTGGAGGCGATCGCTACTTCTTTGTCGGTTCTGTCGTTTTTGCCATCGCCATGTGGTGCGTTTATCTTGGGTCCACGCTTTACCACGCGTGGCCGCGCGGTGCGATGAAGTCGATTTTCCAGGTGCTGGATCACTCCGCGATTTTCCTGCTCATCGCCGGGACTTACACGCCGCTGACTCTCGGGCCGCTCCGCGGAGCCTGGGGGTGGTCGATCCTTGCCCTCGTCTGGACGCTCGCCATTCTGGGCGTGATTCTCAAGAGCGTGCAGGGAACCGAGCGTCGCCGGGGAATGTCGCTCGCCCTCTATCTCGGGATGGGCTGGCTCATTTTGGTCGCCTTCCGACCGCTGCTGCAACATGCGCCCACGAGCGGCGTGCTCTGGCTGGTGGCCGGTGGTGTTGCTTACACAGCGGGCGTTTTCTTTTTCGTCCGTAAAAGCACGCGCTACACACATTTCGTCTGGCACCTGTTTGTGCTTCTGGGCACGACCTGCCATTTTCTCGCTATCTTCTCCTGCGCCTCATGACTCCGCCGCCTAACGAAACCGTCCCGATCGAGCATAACGATCCCATCAACGCCCGCATCCTCGCCATTTCGGAGGACAAGATCGCCGGTTTCGTGCACGAGCCTTTTGCGGAGATCGCGGAACGCTCGGGCGTGCCGCTCGAGACGGTGCTGGAACGAATCACCGCCATGCTGCGCGCCGGCACAGTGCGGCGCGTGCGTCAGACGCTCCTCGCCACCAACCTCGCCGATGGCGCGCTCGTGGCCTGGAAAGTGCCGCCGGAAAAGATCGATGCAGCCTTCGATTGGATGTCGCAGCGCGATCCGTTCTCGGGGCACGTGGTGCTGCGCTCAACCGATACGGTGACGGCCGGTTCCGACTACAAACTCTGGACCACGCTCAAGGTGCCACAGGGTTTCTCGCTCCAGAAACACGGCGAGATCCTGACCGGCATCGTGGGAGCCGACCATTTTCGCCTCATGCCCGCCAAAGGGATCTTCACCCTGGGCGTCGGCCACGTGCGCCGCAAAAATGTCGAGCCGGGCGCCAAAGCCGACCAGCCCGCGACCATGATCGTCGTGCAACAAGCCAAGTTGACCGAGCGCGAATGGGCCATCCTAACCGCGCTCAAGCGTGAGTTCACGCCGGAAGAAATCCAGTCGTCGCCCTGGATCGCGCGCGCCAGGGAAGCTGACGTTTCGCTGGAGGAATTCTTCGCGGTCGCCGAGGAGCTGACCAGCCGCAAGATCATCGGGCGTTTCTCCACCTTCCTCGAACACGTAAAGCCATCCGCTGGCGGCGTGCGCGTGACGCGCTTCAACGCGCTTTTCCATTGGGCCGTCCCGCCTGGCCGCGAAATGGAAGCCGGCGGCGAGGCGGGTCGACACGACATCCTGACCCATTGCTACTGGCGCGAGGCCGGGCCGGAATTTCGTAACGTCAACATCATGGCCGTCGCCCACGGGACCGACAAGACGCTGCTGCTCGAGCACAAAGCCGCCATCGATCGGCATCTGGCCGACTGCGACATTCCCGTCTCCTACACCAACTTCTTCTGGGGCGGTCGGAGCGAGATCAAGCCGTCGGAGATTTCGCCGCAGATCTATCGGCGCTGGCTCGCAGAGATGGGTGCGGAAAGCTGATCCGCCGCGTCCGCTCGAGTTCAGTTAAAAGCGCGATCGCAAAACGCGTGCGATCGACTTTCCTGCCCAGGGCGAGCGCGAGCGAGCCGGCCCGAGCGCGCAATTCCTCGGGAAAATCGGAGAGCTCCTGGTTGATGTTCACGCCCAGCCCGACCACGGCCGCGAACTCTGGCCCGCGGCCCGCGACCGTCTCCACCAGCACGCCGGCCACTTTGCGTTCCTCCACATAAACGTCGTTAGGCCATTTGATCGTGGCGAGCAGCCCGGTCTCCATGCGGACCGCGGCCATGACGGCCTGCGCCGCCCACGTCGTTAGGCGTTCGGTTTCGTGGAGCGGCAAATGCGGCCGCAGCAGGAGCGAGCCCCAAAGTCCCTGGTGCGAAGCGGATTCCCAGCGCCGACCGTGCTGACCGCGACCAGCCGTCTGTTTTTCGGCCAGAATAACGAGGCCTTCCGGCAAAGTCGGAGTGAGCATTTGCCGCAGGAAATCGTTCGTCGAGCGGGTCGACTCCAGCACGAGAATGCGGGACCCGATGACGGAATCGCCTAACGAATCCTTGATCTTCTGTGCGACCAACCGGTCAGGAAGCCACATGGGTCAGCTCCATGGAGAAATCGACCGCCGGAGCGGAGTGCGTCAGCGCGCCAATCGAGACATAGTCGACTCCGGTCGCAGCGATCTGCCGCACGTTGCGCAGATCGATCCCGCCGCTGGCCTCGAACTGCACTCGGCCCTTACCGATCGCGACCGCTTCCCGCATCTGCGTGCCGCGCATGTTATCGAGCAGGATCACATCCACGCCCGGCACCTCGAGCAGTGTCCGCACCTGATCGAGATGATCGGCTTCCACCTCGATCTTCAGGTCCGGCCGCTCCTGGCGCACGCGCTCGATGGCCGCGCCCATGCGCGCGAGACCGTCGCGCGCGAGGAGATGATTGTCCTTCACCATGACCATGTCGAAGAGGCCGAAGCGATGATTCGTTCCGCCGCCGGCCACCACCGCCGCCTTTTCAAATTTCCTCAAACCCGGCGTGGTCTTGCGCGTGTCGAGGATCTTGGCGCTGTTCGGGCCGGCCGCTTCCACAAATTGCCGGGTCAAAGTCGCGATCCCGCTCAGATGCTGGAGGAAATTGAGTGCGACCCGCTCTGCGGTCAGGATCGAGCGGGCCAGACCGCGCACTTCCAGCACCGCCATGCCGCCGGCCACCGTCGAACCATCCTTCTGCACAATTGCCACCCGCAGTTCCGGATCAACCCGGCGGAAGACCTCGGCCGCCACCTCCGCGCCGGAGACGATGGCGCGTTCCTTGGCGATGGCGCGGGCGGAAGCGCGTTCGTTTTCGCCTACGAAATACTGACTCGTGATGTCACCGCTTCCGACGTCCTCACGAATCGCGAGATCAATGAGCTGGAGATCCTCTGCGGTAAAAGGCATGTCAGCACAATGGGGGGAAGGAATGCGGGCAACAAGCCCAGCCGGTACAAAAAAAAGATCCGGGCAGGGCACGCGGCGGAGAAACCTTCGAACGCGAGAGCGTGCCACCGCCCGAATCGCCTTAACCAGAGCATATAGACAGCTCGGGTTAGGCCACGTTCAAAAGATTTTGCGGGTCGTCGCTGGCTACCTGTGGAGACGAGCTTTTCGCGTCACTAAGAGGCTAAAAAGTGACTAGAGCAGCTCGCCTTGCACCGCTTCGCCAGGCTTGGCCGCATGCTCCGCTTCGTCGCGCACTTCTTGTAGCAGCGACTTGAACTCGCACTCCTCCAGCGCCGCGAGCAGCTTCGGGTAATCCGGCGTAATGCGCAGGTCAGCGATCGGCGTCGGCAATGGCAGGTGGCAATCCAGATCGACCATCTTGCGATTCTGCGCGATCTGCTCGCGCGCCGTCTCCAGTTTATCGCGCGTCTTGGGCAGTTTCACTTTATCCAGCCCCGCGAGCAGCCCATCCAGACTGCCAAACTCGCGCAGCAACTTGGCCGCGGCCTTCCGCCCGATCCCCACCCCGCGAATGTTATCGACCGCGTCACCCGCGATCGCCAGGACATCGCCGATCATGGCCGGCGGCACATCCCATTTCGCGGTCACCTCTACTTCGCCTAACAACGCAAAGGCATCCTTCGGCGCAGCCAGGTCGGCCTTGGCCGTGGTGTAGATTTTCACCATCGGATCCACTAACTGATAGAGATCCTTGTCATTCGTGGCCAGCACCACCTCGAGGCCGCGCTCCTTTGCTTTCACCGCGTAGCAACCCATCAAGTCATCCGCCTCCGTGTCCGGCATCGAGATATTCTTAAACCCGAGCGCGGGCATCAGCTTCTGGATGTAATCAAGCTGCGGCACCATCGGCGCCGGCATCTCCTTGCGCGTTTCTTTGTACTCTGGTTGCAGCTCCGTCCGGCGTTGGGGCAGACCCATATCCCAGACGACCGCCGCGAGATCGGGCTGCAAATGTTTCAGCATCAACCGGAGCGATTTCGTGAAGCCGAAGATCGCATTAGTCGGCACACCCTGGGAGTTCGAGAGATGCAGAATCGCGAAATACGAGCGGTAAACGTAGTAGTGACCATCAACTAAAAGAAGCCTCATAAAAATCGGAACAGGATTTACTGGATTGTCAGGATGGGCAGCGGAACGTGCAACCGCACGCCCAATCTGAATACGCTGTGGATCCCGAAGAAAGAAATCAAAACGGCCCTTGGTACGTGCGCGTCCAAGGGAAGGAGTACGGCCCTGTCGATCTCGAGGAATTGCGTGAGTGGCGCCGCGAAGGCCGCCTCATTCGCGACAACGAGATTCGCGACGAGGACAGCGAGCGCTGGATCCGAGCTGGTCAATGGCCGGAGATTTTTGTTGATGAAACGCCGGAGGAACCCGTCCGGGCCGAACCGCCGCCGCTGAAGCGACGCAGCCTCGCCGACATCCTCGGCGATGGCTGGCGCATCTATCGCGCGGGCTTCGTTCGCTTTTTCGTCCTCGCCCTGTTCGTCTCCGCGCCCTCGTTTTTCCTCCAGCTCGCCGCACCCTTTCTCGAGCTGCCCAAGGATCACACCGTTACCACCCCGGTGATCATCGCGGCCTCCGTCGTCTTCTTCACCATCATGCTGCTCGTCATCGCGTGGCCCTTCTCGCTCGCCGCCACCCAATTGCTCGCCGCCGACCTCCAGGCCGGGCGCGAACCGAAGGTCGCCGAGCTCCTCACCCGCGCCAAGCCTCTCTGGACGCGCATGTTCACTCTCGGTCTCATCGTTTACGCCAGCTACCTCCTCTGGACCGCGCTCCCACTCGTCCTTGCCTTTTCGCTGGTCACCGGCGCGGTCTCGCTCGGCAGTCTCCTCATCACCCTGCTCCTCCTCATTTTCGCCGCCTACATGGTGGCGCGGCTCTTCGTGAACTTCCTTTTCTGGCAACAATCCGGCGCGCTCAGCGCCCGCCCCACCATCGAAGCCCTCCAGGAGAGTAAGGAACTCGCGCGCAGCGGCACCGACCGGCCCCGCGTCGAGCGCCCGCTCTATCGCGGCGCCCTCATCGCCTCGCTCTGGCTTCTCGCCGTCATCGTCCTGAACGTCGCCATCGAGATGCCCGCCATCCTCTTCCGCATGCGCGGAATCACCAGCGTGGAGCAGGCCGCGACCATGGTGCAATCGATGGCTACGACCAGTTCCTTCGATCTGCTCTCCGCCGTCACCACCCTCTTAAGCTGCCTCGTCGCCGCCGTCCTGCGGCCTTTGCTCGCAGCCGTTTTCGTCGTGCTCTATCTCGACACCCGCGCCGAACGCCCGCGGTAGACTTGTTCACTAGCCGAGACCCGCCGTCCTCCCGCCAGATCCGCGTGCGGTCGGGAGGACTTAATAAAACTTCTTGCCTCCCCGACCCAGACCCCATTAGAACAAAGCCCTGACGGGAGTCCAGGCACCACGTCATAACTCCGCCCCATCCAAACCAAGCCTTAAGAGACCCAGAATGATAGCGATCGCTATTTTGCCTCGTCGCCGCACCTCCGCCACAGCCACCGGCCCAAAGCGCGCCCAGTTAGACGTATCATGCGCTCACTCCTTTGCACGCTTCTCGTTCTCGCACTCAGCGCAACGGCCGTCGCTGCGGATTACACCGACAAAGACATGGTTGGCCGCTGGTATCGCGGCGACCATCTCGGCTACAACGTCTTGCTCACGTTATCGCCGGATCACACCTACAAAGCCACTTGGACAGGCGATGAGATCGATCCGAAGACAAATCGTCCCGGAGAGTACGGCAGCGCAAGCGGCAAATGGAAGCCGGAAGGGGATCATCTTGTCATTACGCCACAGAAAGAGACGAAAGACACGAAGGGAGACGTTGCCAGTATGCGTTTGCGGCGGCAGCGCGGCAAAATCGTTTTTACACCTCTTCGTCCTCTTCCGGTCCCCACCATTTTCCACCTCGATCCGATGATGGTATTCGAGCGCGAGTCCCAATGAACGATACGTCTAACCATGCGATGGTCCGAACGGCGGACCGCTGTACGCTCCACTTTTAAGATGACTTCCACACTCCCACTCCGATCTACGCGCGCCCTCGTCCGCCGTCGCTCATCTTGTTCTCGTTAGGTCTCATGAGCGCACCCGTGCAGCGAATGGTCACACTCCTCGAAGAGCTTGCCACGGTTCTTCAGCCGTTCA
>JBPCLK010000003.1:0-3698 GCA_051003355.1 Chthoniobacterales bacterium
TCTCCAGCCGGTGCCGCAGACAAGCCCAGTCGTGCAGATCTCCCAGTTGCTGTCCCAGGCTCTTCGCCGCGTCCGCCATCTCGCACAGAATGGTCCGATTGAGATTCTGCAGAATTTGCGCCTGATACCAGAAGTCTTTGACGCGTTTGCGCCAGGAATGGAAATCCTCCGAAACAGGGTCATCGCAAAGACCGTGGAAACATTTCCGTCCGTGGCGGTAGGAGCGTTGCACGGCGTCGCAAAGAGCATCTCCTCCGACCGAGTCCAGCGGCCACCCTTCAATCCGATCGCAGATCTGCTGCAGAGTGGCGACAGCCTTTTGCCGGTGTTTCCCGAAGGCTTCCTCGCAGCCCGCGACTTCCTTTTCCAAGGCCGCAATCGTCTCAGAGAACGCCTTGGGATCTTCCCGCAACTTCTCCACCACTTGCAATTGCACGCGGGCGTCGCGGGAGCCAGAGAACCCATTCGCCACGGCGCGCAATCGCTCATTCTCCCCTGCAAAAAGCTCTGAATCCAGTTCTCGCCTAACGAGACGTAGGAGCGCCCGGGTTCTCTTAATGTGCTTGCGGGTGGCGTGCACGGCTGCACCCTCGTCGCGGCGAGCCGTGCCGCTGATTTCGCGCAGCGCTTTCTCCAGCTGCTCTCGCGCGATTCGCCGCAGGCCCGGCGCGATCGGCTCACCCTTATCCAAGCGGCACCTCATGCAATATCCATTCGCAACGGACCTGAACAATGCGCTTTTCTTGCGCAGAACGCGAGTCGCCGCGCCAATGGACTGCGTTTAAGGTTGTTCGCCATGAGCCCGGAAGATCGCCGTCTCGCCGCAGAACGCTTTTTTCACGACCAAATTCCCCTAACGCGCGCGCTGGCTATCGAAGTCGAAAGCTGCGGCGACGACGGTTTCATTCTGCGCGCCCCGCTTTCCGCCAATCATAATCATCTCGGAACCGCTTTCGGCGGAAGCCTGGCGGCCATCGCGCTCCTCGCCGGCTACGGCTTGCTCTGGCTGGAGTTGGATGACCGGTCTGCGCACCTGGTCGTTAGCGAAACCCAGATCAAATATCAACGACCGGTGCGCGGAACGATCCGCGCCGTTTGTCGTCGACCGGCGGAAGCCGAGCTGGCTGAGTTCAGAGCCAACTTCGCGAACATGGGAAAGTCGCGCTTTCAACTTGAAGTGCTCATCGAGGAAAAGGGCGAGACCGCGGTCATCTTTCTCGGGACCTACGTGGCCGTGCGTTAAGTAAAACGCTACCCCGCATGGATTCGAACCATGAATAACGCCTCCAACGGGCGCTGTGTTACCGTTACACCACGGGGTATCGAAAGCGGTGACGATCGCTCGCCGCGCAACGAATCTTTAGATCGCTCCCGGCAATTCGCAAATATCTCCAGCGGGCGAACGCTGGGACGCGAAACTGCCTAGAAAGGAATCGGAGGCGAACCACCGCTTCCGTCGCCCGAGGTCACCGCCAGAACCGATCGAATTTGTGCCACCACCTCGGCCGGCTGATAAGGCCGCCGCACAAAACCTGCGAGGCCGTCGGCCATCATACGCTCCAGCCGATCCTCAGAGATGAAGCCGGTGTTCAGCACCACCGTCGCATGCGGATCGATCGTTCGCAGACGCCGGAAAGTTTCCTCTCCATCCATGAGTGGCATGGTCAGGTCGAGCAAGACCAAATCAATATCGGCCTGACGCGACCGATAGAGATCAAGACATTCCACCCCGGACTGCGCCGTGAGAACCTCAAACCCAGCCTGAGTCAGGACATGTTTGGAAAGGACCAGCGCCATGGGCTCGTCATCGACCACCATGATGCGTTGCGCCTTCGGCGGTCGCTTTGCAGGCCCTGCGGAGAGCGGGCCGGCAAACGAAGGATGCAGCAGAATCTTGCGTTCGCTTCCCCCAGCCTCCTCCACCAGTTGGCTCATCACCTTGGTGGCGCGATCCGTACTCATGCTGAGCATCTCGAAATACTTGGTCGCACGCGAGTCGCCTTCCCAGATGTTTTCCAGGAGCTTGACCGTGCCCGCGATAATTTGGATCAGGTTGTTCAGCTCGCTCGTCGCCGCCGGCAGCAATTCGGCCGATCCGTGATTCGCGTTACCGTCTTTCATCAGTTTCTCTCTGAGCACCTAAGGTGCCGTCGAAGGAAGTTTTGCGGCAGGATCGGTTCGTGATCTCAGAGATGCCGTTTGCAGCTTTTCTGCTTAACTTTGCGCCCTGTGAAATTGAACCCTTCGAAGTTCCGCGTGCCGTCGGGCGGAAAATGGCACCTCAACGACGCGCCCACAGAAATAGAACCCTTCTACGACTCGAAATCGCACTACAAAAAGATGCTCGCCCAGCAGGTCGAGGAAATGACCGCACTTCAGCGCCTCCTCTATGCGCACAATCGTTATGCGATGCTCCTTATTTTCCAGGCGATGGACGCTGGCGGGAAGGACAGCGCGATCAAGCACGTCATGTCGGGAGTCGATCCGCAGGGCTGCCAGGTCTTCAGTTTCAAGAAACCGAGCGCTGACGAGCTCGAGCATGACTTCCTCTGGCGCACCACGTGCCGCCTGCCGCAACGCGGCCACATCGGCATTTTCAATCGGTCGTATTATGAGGAAGTCCTGATCGTCCGCGTACACCCGGGCATTCTGGCCCTGGCCAATCTCCCGCCGGAATTGGTCGATGAAAAAACGCTTTGGCCGGAGCGCTTTCGCTCGATCAACGATCTCGAACATCATCTGCACCAGAATGGCACGCGGGTTCTGAAATTCTTCCTCCACGTCTCCAAGGAAGAACAGCGCAAGCGCTTCCTCTCCCGGCTCGACGACCCGGATAAGAACTGGAAGTTCGAAACCGGCGATCTCGCGGAACGGAATTTTTGGGACAATTACATGCACGCCTATGAGGATTGCCTGCGCGCCACCAGCACGAAAGACGCGCCTTGGTATGCCATCCCGGCGGACGACAAAAAGAACGCCCGGCTCATCATTTCATCCGCCATCGTCGAGACGCTCAAAAGCCTGCCCCTGAGCTATCCGCAGCCTAACGACGCCCATCGCAAGGAGCTCAAGTCGATCGCGAAGGTGCTGATCGGGGAAGAGAAGAAATCGTAGTTTCGGTATCACTAGGCAAGGCGCGTTCGACGCGAGCTTCTATGACATGACGCCATCCCGTCTCGATTTCCGCCTCGACGCGGAGGCCGCCCATTCGCGCGCGCGGGCCGCGACTTTCCGCACTTTGCATAACGAAGTAACGACGCCGCTTTTCATGCCCGTTGGTACGAAGGCGACGGTTAAGGCGCAGCTCCCGCGCTCGCTCGAAGAAGCCGGCACGCAGATCCTTCTCGCCAACACCTATCATCTTCTCCTTCGCCCCGGGCCGGAGGTCTTTCGCCGCACCGGTGGCATTCACGGTTTCATGAGCTGGAAGCGCTCGGTCCTGACCGATTCCGGTGGTTTCCAAATCTTCTCCCTCCCGCACGCGCGCGAGATGAGTGAAGCGGGCGCCGTTTTCCAAAGTTACCTCGACGGCCGCACCATCCTCCTCAGCCCGGAGGTCAGTATCGAGACGCAAATCGCGATCGGGAGCGACATCATGATGGCGCTCGACCAATGCATCGCCTCGACCGCCGACGAAACGGCCGCGCGCGCGGCTTTGGGGGTGACTCATCGCTGGGCCGCGCGCAGTCTCGCGGCGC
>JBPCLK010000004.1:0-16035 GCA_051003355.1 Chthoniobacterales bacterium
ATCTACGGTGTCGGCCCGACGACCGCGAAGCGCGTCATTGAGCAGACCAATATCGACCCGAACCTGCGGGCCAAAGATCTCACCCCCCAGCAGATCAACGAAATCATTCAGACGATCACGCATAACAAGCTTCCGATCGAAGGCGATCTTCGGCGTGAGACGCAGAGCAATTTGAAGCGCTTGCAGGCGATTAACTGCTACCGAGGCATCCGGCATCGGCGCGGACTGCCCGTGCGCGGTCAGCGCACCTCCACTAATGCGCGCACCCGCAAGGGTCCGAGGAAGACCGTGGGCGTGATCCGGAACAAAGACGCAAAAACTGGTAAAGTTTAACCTAACGAACTGACATGGCAGAAGATTCCGAAAAACCAACGCCAGCCGAGGATACTACGGCGGCCGACAAGCCCAAGGCCGAAGAGACCAAAGCAAACGCACCTGAAGAGAAGGCCGTGGAGGCGACGAACGCCGACGCGAGCGCCGCAGCTCCAGCAGCGTCTGAAACTCCAGCAGCTGCTCCGGTGGCTCCCGTCAAAACGGAGGCAAAACCCAAAGCCGCCAAGAAATCTTCGAAGAAAGCAGAGGCCGCTCCCGCTGAAGCACCCAAGGAAAATCTTTCACTCGATCCGAACGACATCGAGAAGCCGAAGATCATTAAGGCGAAGGGGAGCAAGAATATTTACTCCGGTTTTGCGCACGTTCTTTCGACTTTCAACAATACCATCGTCACCATTACCGATTTGAACGGCAACGTCATCGGATGGTCGAGCGCGGGCAAAGTGGGATTTAAGGGTTCTCGTAAAAGCACTGCGTATGCGGCACAGATGGTCGCGCAGGACGCTTCCCGCCAGGCCATGGGACACGGGCTCAAAGAAGTCGAGGTTCTCGTTAGGGGACCTGGCGCTGGTCGTGAATCGGCCGTCCGCGCTTTACAGGCGATTGGTCTTGATCTCACCGTCATTCGCGACGTGACGCCCGTGCCACATAATGGTTGCCGTCCGCCGAAACAACGACGCGTTTGATTCTCAACTAAAATACTCTCTCGATGGCCAGATATACCGGACCCAAAACTAAAATCGCCCGCCGCTATGGCGTGCCTCTCTTCGGACCTTCCAAGTCTCTCGAGCGGAAGAACTATCCGCCCGGGATGCACGGACCAAAAGGCTCGCGCCGCAAACAATCCGATTACGCGATTGCACTGGGCGAAAAGCAGAAACTTCGCTTCCAATACGGGCTGATGGAAAAGCACTTCCGCCGGCTCTTCGAAACCGCTCTGCAACGGCGCGGCGTCACCGGTGAAACGCTGCTCCAGCTTCTCGAAACCCGTCTCGACAATGTAGTTTTCCGCCTCGGTCTGGCCAACACCCGCAGTGCGGCACGGCAACTTGTCTCGCACGGGCATGTGCAGGTTAACGGCAAGAACGTCAACATCTCCTCGTTCAACGTGAGAACAGGCGACGAGATCACGGTGAAGGATCGCCCGAAATCACGGCAGCTCGCCCAGCGTAACATGGAGCTGACGCAGATCGCTCCGGTGCCAGATTGGTTGACCGTGGATCGCGATGCCCTGACCGGCAAAGTGGCCCACATTCCGTCGCGTGAAGAGATGCAGCCGATCGTCAACGAGCAGTTGATCGTCGAACTTTATTCTCGTTAGGCTCGGACGTCTAGGATGTAGGTAGCGGGGAGGTCGTCCGCTGTTGAGTTGCCGAGGCAGAGTGTCGCCCAGCGCGGCCCGCACGGCCGCCGGTTACAGCTTCTCTTCCAAGGCGACGAGTGCCTTGTCATAACTGCAGCGCGCGAGATAGTGCGCGAGCTGCGGATCGACCGGCTGGGGGAGTGCCTTCGCCAAAGCCGAGATTTTTTCTGAGACTGCTTGCAGCTTTTCCAAATGGCGGGATGGATCGCTCCGGCTGGTCTCGTCGGCGATGATGGCGCGCCGTTCCCGCAGGGCGAGGGCGAGTTCAGATTCGGGTGAAGTCACAAGGTCGATTTCCAAAAAAAAGCTGAACTAAAGCTTGAATCGTAACGCGATTTTACGCAAGCCTCCGAAATGGCTGAGTCAGGGATGAAACGGGTCCTGATTGTGGACGATGATACTGCGGTTCTCCGCATTATGCGGGAGGCTTTGCAAACGCTTTTGCAGTGGGAAGTCGATACCTCCCCGAAGCCAGAATACGGTTTCGAGCTGGCGTTGAAGAAGCGATATGACCTGATGATTTTCGATTTTTCGATGCCCATGATCGACGGCTCGCTGCTCTTTTCACTGATCTCGAAGGTTTACGAAAACAGTACGCCGCCGCGCCTCGTCCCGCCGTTATTGCTGGTCTCGGGCCAGGGCGGAGATGAACGCGCGCAGGAGCTGCTCAGGGAAGCGCGGGTCCGCGGCTTCCTGGCCAAACCTTTCACGATCAATCGACTGATCGAAAAGGTGAGAGACTGCGTGCCAGACGCGAGCGCGGCCGCTTGAAGGGCTGTCGCTATTGGCGCGAGGATGGACTAGCCTTCTTTAGAGCTTCGTCGTGCAATTGTCGCCGGGCTTCGATCCAGTCGTGATTCGTATCTCCCGGGACGCCATTCTGCATTCGCCACTCCGCGATAAAATAAGCGCGCGTCCGGATTTGCTCGTCCGAGATCTCGATCGTGCCTGGGTCGGAAGACGGGGACAAGGCGGTGGGCTTTGGTTTGCGACCGGTGGCCGTTTTACGGGCTGCCGGGCGGGATTTGGCTCCAGCCTTAGTCTGCGCGGCCGCCTTGGGTGCAGCTTTTTTCGCCGCGGCTGCTTTGGCCGGTTTTACTACGCTACTTCCATTGCTCGATTCCCTTCCGTGCGCAGGAGGGGTAATTTCATGCTCAGTTGCCTCTTTCGATTTTTTTAAACTTTTCGCCATTTACTTTTCCTTTGGGTCGGCCAAGCCTGTACGCGCAGAGCACAGGTGCGCAAGCGGAAACGGCACGAAAACAGCTCCTGCGGAGGACACTAAAACAAGAGGATGAAGCACTTTATTTTCAGATGGATTATCACCACTTTGGCCGTGATGGCCGCGGCGGCGGTAGTCAGTGGAATTCGCTACGACAGCGGGTGGTCGCTCATCGGCGCGGCTCTCCTTCTGGGAATTCTGAACGCGTTTTTGCGTCCCATTCTGCTTCTCCTCATGGCGCCGCTGATCATCCTCACCCTGGGAATTTTCATCTTCGTGGTTAACGGCCTCATGCTCCTTTTGGTCGACAACCTGGTGCACGGCTTCCACGTGGACAGCTTCGGCAGCGCCTTCTGGGGCGCGATTCTCATCAGTATTGTTAGCTGGGTTCTGAGTGCGTTCTTCCGGGGGAGCGACGGCCGGGTCTATCCGCTCACGCATCACTCGCGCATGCGGCAGGTCGAAGGTCGCGTGGTCGGTAGCAGTAAGCCGGGCAATTTATGACTTATTGCCTCGGAATGCTCTGTCGCAAGGGCGTTGTTTTTCTCTCTGACTCCCGGACAAGCGCGGGGATGGATCACATCACCACGCGGACCAAGATGCGGATCTTTGAAAAGCCGGGGGACCGGGTCATCTGCATCATGAGCTCGGGTAATCTCTCGCTGAGCCAGGCGACGCTGGCTCTCATCGACGACGATCTGCATCTGAACGAGAGCCATCCGGCTCGCAAGCACCTGCTGAATCGCCAGACGCTTTACGAGACGGTGCGTTACGTCGGCTCGAAAGTACGGGAGGTTGAGCAGCGCGATCGGGCAGCCTTGGAAGCCGATGGATTTAGCTGGAACATCAACCTGATCGTGGGTGGCCAGATCGCAGGCTTCGAGCCGGAGGTGCACGCCATCTATCCGCAAGGCAACAGCATTCACGCGAGCGTGGATTGCCCCTACTTGCAGATCGGCGAATCGAAGTATGGAAAGCCTATTCTGGATCGCGGGTTAAGCTTCGACAGTTCGCTGATGGATGCCCTGAAGTTTGGCCTCATCTCGATGGACGCGACCATGAAGAGCAATGTGGCGGTGGGGCCGCCCATCGATATCCTCGCTTACAAGACCGACTCTCTGCAGGTCAGGATGCGCACTCGCCTGGAAGAAAACGATCCCTATCTCACAGAGATTGGCCAGAAATGGCAGGACGGAATTGTCCGTCTTGTTAGGCAAATGCCGATCGCCGACTTCAGCAAAACGGCGCTCGGTTTCGCGAACGCGGCCTGATCTTTTCGCGCTTTCTCTGCGCGCTCTTCCGCGGATGACCTGCCGGTCATTTTGCTAGGCCTAAAATGCCCTAACGGGAAGGTAAATCCTCCCTCGTGGGAAGGGCTGTTTTCAGAATGCCGCTGGAGGCTGGTCTGGTTCCTGCTTTTACCTTTCCGGCAGTTACAACCCTAGCCTTCACAACTATGCTCACTTCCACAAAAAAAATGATCTGCGGAGTCCTCGCTCTTTTGAGCGCAGGCTCGGCTTCCTGGGCTCAGGAGGCGGGCACCACCGTCACCGCGGCACCTTCTACCGCTGCAGCCGCTTCGGCTCGACGTCCTGCGCCCGCCAGCGGTTCGGACCTCGCGCCGATGGCGACGGTGCAGGCCACGGCTGCTCCGCAGCAGGTCGTTACGCGTCCCGCAGGTCAACCGGCCGGACAGCCGGCTGGCGCGATCATCACGTCGCCGGCCGCGGGCAGCCCGGTGGGGACCGTGGCCGCAACGCAGACGACCACCACGACGAACGTCGTCACGGAGAACGGCGGCATCGGCGTTCGGGAATTCCAAGGCGACGATGTGGGCCAGGTCCTGCGGCTGCTCGCGCGACAGGCCAAAATCAACATGGTGGTGAGTGAAGCCGTCACGGGCACCGTGACCATGCGGCTCGAGGACGTTACCGCGCTGCAAGCTGTGGCGATCATTGTTAAAGCGAAGAGCCTCTTCATGGACGAGATCGACAACGTCTACTACATCAAGACCGGCGCCGAGCGCACGGCTGAGCCGACCGAAAGCGACAGCTACCAGTTCAGCTACGGCCGAGCCAAAGACATCGCGCCGCTCCTTGCCTCGCAGCTTTCCAGCAAGGAGCCGCCGCAGGTCGACGAGCGGACCAACACGGTCTTCTTCCGTGAGACCCGCAGCAATATCGACAACATCCGCAAAGTGCTGGCGCAAATCGATAAGCCGACCAAACAGGTCATGATCGAAGCCCGCCTCGTGGAGGTGAACGCCAATCCGCGGCAGTCCTACGGCATTAACTGGGCCGGCGTGGTCGGTGGCTCCACCAACCCGCAAACCTTCCGTTATGGTGGCAGCACCGCTGGCACCAACACGATCGTGCCCGCGCAGACAGTCACGACCAACCCAACCACCGGCGTCGTCACCACGACCCCGAGACTCGACGCAAATGGGGTGCCGATCCAAGCGACTCAGGCCAGCACTTTGCCGGCCGTGATAACAGATGCTGCCAGCGGGCAGTTCCGTCCGCAGGATTTTCTGCGCGATGCCGCGAATGGCTTGAGCGCGATTGGCGGTCAGTTTGCCATTCTTTCCATCCCGCAGATGTCCGCGACTCTGCGCCTTCTTAATGAAGATTCCGATGCTGAATTCCTGGCCAATCCCCGGATCGTCACCGCGGATAACATGCAGGCGAAGATCGAGATTATCCGTAATCAGCCGGTACCGCAGCTGAACTTTAACGAGCAGACGGCGACGGCGGTCTTCGGTGGCTTCCAGGACAAGAAATATGGTAACACCCTGGTCGTTAGGCCATCGGTCAACAAGGATGACTTCGTCACCCTGAGCGTGAAGCCCGAGATCAGCAACAAAGTGGGCGATTCGGTTTTCACCTTTGCCGGTGCCCAGGTCGCCAGCCCGGTGATCGACACCCGCACGCTGGACTCAAACGTTTTGATCAAGAGTGGAGACACGCTCGCCATCGGCGGATTGCTTCAGGACGAAGTGACCAAGGGTCGCACCAAGGTGCCGGTCCTGGGAGACATTCCCGTCCTGGGTTACCTCTTTCAGGAGCGCTTGAATGCCCGCACGAAGCGAAACCTGCTTGTTTTCGTCACGCCCACCATCCTCGAACAGCGTTACGGCACGGGCTTGGAAGACCAGATTTCGGGTCTGCACCACAGCGGCGAAGAATTCGCGGATCCCAATGGCTGGAGAAACAACGCCAAGGGGGCTGTCCGGCTGGTTCCGACTTCGAATCGGCAGGTCGTGACCGACTATCCCAAGCCGGGCGTAGCGCCTCCCCCGGCGAAAATGCGCTACATGAGCACCGCCAAAGATCGGGACTTTTAAACAATATTTGGTTGTGGGGTTGAGAGGGGGCGAATCGGCAAGGCTGGTTCGCCCTCTTAATTGGCGGGAGATGAAAGGGACTCGCGGCGACTACGGTACTTGCGCTTCTCAGTCTGCCTGTGCATCATAAACCGCTCGAGTTTCCCCGCTCGAAGCGCGCATTCCTAAATGAAACTTTCGCTCATTCCAAAATCGCTCCGCTCGATCGCCGAAAAAATCGATAAGCAGGAGCGAATTTCCGAGCAGGATGCGGCCGTGCTTTATCGGTCGACGGAGTTAAACGCGCTTGGGATCATGGCCAGCAAGGTTCGCGAGCGGAAGAACGGCAACGTCGCCACCTATATTCTCAACCGCTACATTAATTACTCGAACATCTGCGTTCTCTCCTGCCAATTCTGCGCCTTCGCGGCCAAGAAGCGCGACGCCCACGCTTTCGAGAGCACCATTGACGAGATCGTCTCGGCCGTGCAGGAAGCGCTCTCCACCGGTATCACCGAGGTGCATATGGTCGGCGGTTTGCATCCCACCCTGGGCAAGGATTGGTATTTGGAACTGATCACCCGGCTGCGCGCCCTCGATCCGCAGCTCCAGATCAAAGCCTTCACCGCCATCGAAATCCGGCACATGGCTCGCCGCATTTTCAAGACTTCCATCGCCGAGACTCTCGGCCTTCTGCGCGACGCCGGTCTCGGCTCGCTCACTGGCGGCGGGGCTGAGATCTTTGATCCTGCCGTGCGCGACGAGCTTTGCCGAGGCAAGGAAAGCGCCGACGAATGGCTGGAAGTGCATCGCACCTGGCATCAAATGGGCGGACGCAGCACCTGCACCATGCTTTTCGGCCACATCGAGAGCGTGGAGCAACGGGTCGATCACCTCCGCCAGTTGCGTACGCTGCAGGACGAGACCGGTGGCTTCACTGGCTTTATCCCGTTCGCCTTCGAACCCGGCGAGAGCACCGTCCTTTCTCACATCCCACGCGCCTCCGCGTTTGATCAACTTCGCAATCTCGCGGTCAGCCGCATTTACCTGGATAACATCGATCACCTCACCGCCTACTGGGTCAGTATGGGGTTGCCGCTCGCCCAAGTTGCGCTGAGCTACGGAGTGGACGACCTGCACGGAACGATCATGCGTGAGAAGATTTTCCACATGGCGGGCGTGACGACTCCGGAAGAGCAGACCGTCGAGATTCTACGACACGTCATCCGCGAAGCTGGTCGCGATCCGGTCCAGCGCGACAGTTATTACAATCATCTCTCGGCCGACGATGCGGACTCCTCCAGGATGCCGGCGGACGCCCTTGTCTGCGCCTAACGATCTCCCGCCCGCGCGGGTCGGTTGCGTCCGCTATCGCAACGCGCTTCCGCTCATCCACGGCTGGCCTGGCCCGGTGATTTTCGATCACCCCTCCGTGCTCTGTCGGCAGCTCGCCGCAGGGGAACTGGATGTCGCGCTGGTCTCGAGCTTCGAATATTTGCGCAACCCAATTTATGTGGTCGTGGATGGGGTCGCGATTGGCTCCGACGGACCGGTCTACAGCGTCGTTCTCGTCCACGTCGGCGCGCTCGAGCAGCTCCGCGAGATCGTGATCGATCCCGCTTCGTGCACCTCGATCAATCTGTTGCGTTGTTTGTTGGCTCATCGTGGAATGACGGTCGGTTTGGTCGAAACAGGCGAGATCTCGGCCCGCCGCGGCCGTCTGATCATAGGTGACCAGGCTATCCGCTTCCGTGCTGAGACAGGAGAGCGCTATCAGTTCCTCGATCTCGGAGCCGAGTGGAAAGACCAGATTGCACGCCCCTTCGTTTACGCGCTCTGGCTCATCCGGCCGGATTTCGCCGAGAAGAAAGAGATCGGGCAGGCCTTGCGCTCGTTAGGCGAAAGCAACCGCTTCCAGCTCGAGGCCATCGTTTCGACTCAGCCAGCCTCAGAGCGCGAGTTTTACGAATTCTACTTTCGGAAGTGTCTGCGTTTCACCTTTGGCGAAACAGAAAAAGAAGGTTTTCAACGTTTTGCTGAACTATGCGCCGCCCAAAATCTGCTTCCCGGCGTTCCGCCCGCACCCGATCTCGTCTAAAGCAGCGCATAGGCGTGGGCGGAATGGATCCGTGCTTGGCGGCGCGAAGACGATGTTTTCGTATACCTTGATCATGATGGAAGAGTTCACGCCCCATTCGATACACAACACCTCCGCCAGAGCCTTACCTAACGAATCTCCGGCATGAGGAGCGCCCGACGCTGGATCCTGGCGCCGAATGGCACGGACGCGCCTGCTTTTTCCGAATCTGCCTGCGGGCTGCCTTTCATTGCCCGGCTGCTGCACCGCAAGGGCCTGCGAAGCGACGAGGAGGTGGCGGCGTTTCTGCGTCCGCGGCTGGCCCGCTTGAGCGATCCGTTTCTGCTCCCCTGCATGCGTGTCGCGGTGGAGCGAATCCTACGCGGGATCGATGGCGGCGAGCGCCTCGTTCTTTACGGCGACTACGACGTCGACGGCATCACTTCGCTGGCACTACTGAACGAAATGCTGACCGCCTACGGCGCTGCGCCCGCTCTTTTCCTGCCCTCGCGTATGGAGGAAGGCTACGGTCTCAGCCACGAGGGGATCGAGCGCTGCTGGCAAGAGCATCAGCCGCAACTTCTGATCGCGGTCGATTGCGGGACCTCTTCCTGTGCCGAGATTTCCGATCTTTGCGCGCGCGGGACTGAGGTCATCGTGCTCGATCATCATGAGCCAAAAGGAGAACTGCCCAAGTGTGTCGCAGTCGTGAATCCAAAGACCGCGGGCGATGGCGAGTTCACCTATCTCTGCAGCGTCGGCCTGGTCTTCAAACTGTGTCACGCTCTCCTCAAGACGCGTCCATTGGCGGATTTTGATTTGCGCGCCAGACTCGATCTGGTCGCGCTGGGCACCGTGGCCGACATCGTCCCGCTGGAAGCGGAGAACCGCATTCTGGTTCATCACGGTGCGCGGCAGATGGCCCGTCGCCGTTTGTTAGGCGTGAGCAGGTTAATGGAGGTCGCGGCCGTCCGACCGCCCATTGTCTCGGAGCACATCGGCTTCCGGCTCGGCCCGCGCCTGAATGCGGCAGGTCGCCTAACGAGTGCGGAAAAAGCGCTTCGCCTCCTGGTCTCGGCCGATGCAGTCGAAACCCTCGCGCTGGCCGGCGAGTTGGATAGTCAGAATCGCCAGCGGCAGGGCGTGGAGCGCGAAATTGTGGCGGCCGCGGAAGAGAAAATCGTGAGTAAAAATCTGGCTGATGCGCCCGCCATCGTCCTGGGCGAGAAAGGTTGGCATCCGGGCGTGCTAGGCATCGTCGCTTCGCGCATCTCCAAGGCCTACCATCGCCCGACGATTATAGTCGGATTCGACGAGAACGGCGTGGGGAAGGGGAGCGGCCGCAGTATCGCGGGCTTCTCGCTTGTCGCCGCTCTCGGTCGTTGTGCCACGCACCTGGAGAAATTTGGCGGTCACGAAATGGCCGCTGGCCTCACGATTTCCCAGAAAAACTTTCCCCGGTTCGCCGGGGCGTTTGAGGAGGTGTGCCGCGGCGAGCTTTCTGCCGAACAGCTTGAGCCGCGATTGCATCTGGACGGAGAGTTACGCCTCCGCGAGTTGAACTGGGAGCTGCTGCGCTGGCATGAGTTGCTGCAACCGTTTGGGCAAGGCAACCCGCAACCGCTCTTTCTCGCGCGTGGAGTCGAACCGGCTGCCCCTTCGCAAACCTTGAAAGAGAAGCATCTCGCGCTGCGTCTGCAGCAGGATGGATGTTATCAGCGTGCTATTTTCTTTGGCGGTGCAGCCGCGCCGCTGCCTGCGCCGCCCTGGGACGTTGCCTTCCGCATCGGGGCCGATGAATGGGAAGGAGAGCAGCGCCTGCAAATGATCGTGGAAGCGATCCGCACTGCCGAGCCTGACGACGAATGAGCCTGACGAACGAGAATCTCCTGAGCGAAATCGACTGGATCCCGCGTCCGCGTGTGACGCAGCTGCATCGGCTCGAGATCGAGACGGTGGGCGATCTGCTCACGCACTATCCGCGGCGTTACGAGGATCGGCGCGAGTTCGCCGGTTTCCCGCGAGAAGAGAGCGAGCAACCGATTTGTCTTTGTGGCGAAGTGGTCAAGACGCGTTTCAACCGGTTTGGGCGCGGCAAGAGAATCTTCGAAGCGACGCTGCAGGAAGATGGCGCCCACGCGCTTAGTCAGCCCTTGGTGCTGCGCTGGTTCAATCTGCATTACGTGCAGAAGATGATCCTGACCGGGCAGCGTCTGGTCGTGTTCGGCAAACCACGCTTGCGAGGTCAGCGCCTTTGCCTGGAGCATCCGGAATTTGAAGTGATCGAGAACGACGACGAAATCTTGATCCATTTCCGGCGCATCACGCCGATCTATTCGGCGACGGAAGGGCTCTCACAGCGGGTTCTGCGTGGATTGATTTTTCGCGTGCTGGAGGAGTTTGAGGACGATGGCGCGCAAACTCTGTTGCCGGCGAAACTCCGGTCGAAGGCCGCGGGAGAGGCTTTGCGAGAGATTCATTTCCCCGCCAGCGACGAGGCGCGGCAGCGAGCGAATGAGACGCTGATTCTGGCGGAATTTTTCGCCCTGCAGATGGTGCTCGCCTCTCGTCGGGCAGAGGCGCGGTCGCGCGCTGGTGCCATCCATTGTGGGCCGGGCGGGTTACTCGATCGTTTTTTGCGCGCCTTGCCTTTTGACCTAACGAATGCGCAGCTTCGCGTGATCGAGGAGCTGCGGGGCGATCTGGGCAAGCCGATTCCGATGAACCGCTTGCTGCAAGGCGACGTTGGCTCCGGCAAGACGGTGGTGGCGGTGGCGGCCATGCTGCTCGCGGTCGAAGCCGGATTTCAAGTGGCCTTCATGGCCCCGACGCAAATTCTGGCTGAGCAACACTACGCCGTGCTGCGGCGCTGGCTGGAGCCTTTAAGCGTGCCCGTTTCTCTGCGCACGGGCGTCCGGAAAGAAGATCCGCTCCCGCTTTTTGCCAGCGCGGTCGATGGTCCCGCGGCTCCAATTGCAGGCCAGATCTTTGTCGGCACGCATGCCCTGCTCTTTGCGCCGGAGGGACTGGAGAATCCCGGCCTGGTGATCATCGATGAGCAACACAAGTTCGGCGTCGCACAACGCGGTCGCCTAACGACGCAAGATCCGGCACCGGATGTGCTGGTCATGACCGCGACGCCGATCCCGCGCACCCTGACCATGAGTCTGTACGGCGATCTCGACGTTTCGACCATTGATGAGATGCCAGCCGACCGCGGCCGGGTTGTGACCGCAGCGCGCGACGACGAGAAATTGCCCGAAGTCTTCGCGTTCCTCCGTCGGGAACTGGACGCGGGACGGCAGGTTTACATCGTTTATCCGTTGATCGACGAGAGCGAAAAGCTTGAAGCCAAAGCGGCGTCCGCGGAATTTGAAAAGTGGCGGGAGCGGCTGGCTCCTTTCGCTTGCGAACTCCTCCATGGCCGCATTCCTGCGCCGGAAAAGCAGGCCACCATGGAACGATTTCGACGCGGCCAGACGAGTGTGCTGGTAAGCACGACAGTCATCGAGGTGGGCGTGGATGTGGCCAATGCGACGGTGATGTTGATCGAAAATGCCGAGCGTTTCGGACTCGCGCAATTGCACCAGTTGCGCGGGCGCATCGGGCGCGGGGAACACAAGTCCTACTGTATTCTGATGCGCTCGGATCCTTCTGAGGAAACGATCGAGAAACTCGCAGTCCTGGAAAAAACGAGCAATGGTTTTGAGGTAGCGGAAGCCGATTGGGCCTTGCGTGGACCGGGCGACCTGCTGGGGACGGCCCAGAGCGGGTTGCCCGCGCTCAAGCTTGGCAATCTGCGCCTGGACGCGAAACTGATGCAGCGCGCGCGCGGGGCCGCGATCGATATTTTTCGGGACGATCCCGCTTTGGAGCGGCCCGAGAATCAACGTTTCCGGCGTTTGGTTGTCGAAGAAGTGGGAAAAACCTTCTCCCACGTTAGTTGATGAAAAATTTAATTAAGTTCTTTTTGTTGGTCCTCGTGCTTAGCGCGGGGGTTTCGCTCCTTTACAATTATCAGTTAAAGCATGGCCGTCTGAGTCTGAATAAGCCGTCCACGCCGGAGAAATACACTCTGGCGGATAGTCCGGTCGTCGATTCCAAGACGATCGCGAGTCTGGCTTCGTTAAGTAATGAACGGAGGAAGCTGGTCGCCAGCGTGATCCCGTCGGTGGTGAGCGTGAAGACGTCGAAGCGAATTCAGCGACCCCAGTATGGTCTCGACCCGTCCGATTTCTTCCGGGGTAACTACCGGCAGTTTCGCGACCCGGCGGAGCAGGCGCTGGTGCAAAATTCACTCGGATCAGGCGTGATCGTGACGAAAGAGGGACACATCATCACGAACAATCACGTGGTCGATCAGGTTGACGATATCGAAGTGGTGCTCAGCGACGGCCGCACCCGCAAGGCTCGTTTGATCGGGGCGGACAAAGAGCTCGATCTGGCTGTTCTAAAGGTAGACGAACCGGGAGTGAAACCTCTGCAACTCGGCGATTCCGATACCATGCAAGCCGGCGACTTCGTCCTGGCGGTGGGGAATCCGTTCGGCTTCGACGAGACGGTGACCGACGGTATCATCAGCTCGAAGGGCCGGCCGAATCGAGTGGATGGCTTCGGCGATTTTCTGCAAACCAACGCGGCTATCAATCCCGGGAATAGTGGCGGGCCTTTGATCAATTTCCGCGGCGAAGTGATTGGGATCAATACAGCCATCATTTCACGGAGCGGCGGCTCTCAGGGCATCGGCTTTGCGATCCCGTCGAACACCGTGCGCATGGCGCTGGAAAGTCTCTTGCAAAAAGGTCGGATCATCCGGGGCTACCTCGGCATTACCACCAATGGTATCCAGCCGGGTCAAGCGAACACGGTGAATGATGCAGGAGTTCCGGTCGTATCCGTCCTGCCGAATTCACCGGCAGCCATGGCGAATATTCAGCGAGGCGACGTCATTCAAAAATTCGATGGTCACGAGGTGAGCAATATCATGGAGCTGCGACGTTTTGTGTCCCAGTCAGAGCTGGACAAAAAAGTGGAGGTGCAAGTCACGCGCAGCGGGAAGCCAGTCACGCTGTCGGCGACGATCAAAGAGCAACCGACTAACGATCAGCTCGCGCGGCTCATGCCTTCCCGTGGCGGGCAGGCACCCGGTCCTAACGACCCCAATCTGGCGGAACCGGACCAGCCAGACCAACAGGATCAGCCAGGTGAGCCTGGCGGTTCCGTCCTGAATTCCATCGAAGTCCGCGAGCTCACTCCGCAACTAGCCCAACGCTTGGGTGTGCCGGCGAGCGTTCGCGGGGTTGTGATCGCGCAGGTGGGTGCAGCGCTGGCCGGAGGCCAGCTCCGGGCTGGCGACGTGATCGAGGCAATAAACCAGGAGCCGATTGCTTCCGTGCAGGATTACGAGCAAGCCCTTCGCTCGGTTGAACCCAGCCAGGCGCAGGTGCTCTCAGTTTGCCGGCAACGCAGCCGATCCTTTGTGGTCGTTAAGCCCCGCTAAACCTACGCACCTAACGACGCCGCGGAAACGCGTGTTTCCGCGCTCAGCTGCGAATGAGTGAATAAGGACGACGCACTCAAAGTCCAACTTTCACATCCCAAAAAGCATACTAATGAAACGAATCCTTCTTGCCCTAACGCTGGTCGGTCTCCTGCTTCCGCTCGCTCCGCGGGCTGAAGCAGCAACCGATGTCTCACTGAATCTCTTTTACGATAACCTCTCGCCCGAGGGTAGCTGGTATCAGGTCGATGGTTATGGTTACTGCTTTCAACCGAGCGTGTCCGTCACCAACAGAGATTGGCGGCCTTATTCGGATGGATACTGGGCTTACACAGACGTTGGCTGGACCTGGGTATCCTATGAGGACTTTGGATGGGCAACCTATCACTATGGGCGCTGGACGAACCTGGATAGCTATGGCTGGGTCTGGGTCCCAGGTTATGAGTGGGGTCCGGCGTGGGTCTCCTGGCGCACCGGCGGCGACTATGTCGGTTGGGCTCCGTTGCCTCCAGAGAGGGAAACGGTTTATGAAGGCCGGGCCATTACCGCTCAGGCCGATGTCCAGTTCGATATTGGGCCGCTCTATTACAACTTTGTGGACATTCGCTACATCGGTGAACCGGTTTTGCGCAGCCGCATCATCGCGCCGGCCCGCAACGTTACTGTGATCAATCGAACGGTGAATGTGACTAACATCACCTATAACAACAGCGTAGTGTACAACTACGGCCCCGACTATAATCGACTAAACCAGTATTCCACGCGGCCGATCCAGCGCCTTTCCATCCAGCGTGAAGCCACCGTCGCAAATCTGAACCAAGGCTCACGGCGTGCGAATCTGAATCGCGTGAGTGGTAATCAGCTCACCGTCCTGGCGCCGACGATCCAAAGATCCCAGCAACAGATCGCTCCGAAACAGATCAAGGCCAAGGTCGAGAAGCCGCAGGTCGAACGCGGCTGGAAAGGCGTGGCCGATCGGCAAAAAATTGAAACCGAAATGAAGAGGGATAATCCTAAAGATATTCCTGAGCCTAGTTTTCAGCCCCAAAAGAATCGGAAACGCGAAGCCGTCGCGGGAGCAGATCGGGCGGACCAGCAGCAAACCCGACGGGCAGCCGGCCAGGCTGTCACCGAGCGTGCTGCGCAACCCGCTGCGACTGATGACAACCAGGCGGCAAATGGAAGCGGCCAACAAAATGCGGAGCGGCGAAACAATCGTGCGGAGCGAGCTGCGGCCCGAGGTCAGAACCAGGATCAAACTTCCGCCGCTCAAAAGGTAAACGACGCTCAGAAGGCCGATCACGAAAAAGCCAAGCAAGACAATTCTAATGGGAACGACCCGGCAGAACGGCGTGCTCAAAGGCAGGAAAAAAATCGCGAGCGGCGTGCTCAGGCCGCGGAAGCGAACGGGCAAGACAACCAGGATAAAGCAAAGCAGAGCCAGGATAACGTCCAATCAAAGCAACGTGGTCAGAACGACCGCGCCGATAAACCCCAAAAGCAGCAGGCAGACCAGCAGGCTGATGACAACCGCAATCCGAATCGGCGAGCCGATCGTGCGCAGCGCGCCCAAGACGCCGATCAATCACCTGATCGAAGGGATACGGCCGAGCGCCAGGCAGCTCAGAAAGCTCAGCGTGAAGAGCGCAATCAGAGTGATCGCGCCGAGCAGCAACGCACTCAACAAGAGAAGGGCCGCGCTAACAATGAGCGGAAGGAAGGTAGAGATCAGAATCAGAACGCTGACCGCAATCAACGCGCCGAGCAGCGGCAGCAGCGCCAAGAGGCGAATCAACGGCCCCAACGGGGAGACGCCAGCAAGCGTCAGGCAGCCCCAGAGGCGCAACGTCCCGAGCGGTCTGAACGTCCTCAACAGCAGCAGCGTAAAGACCGGGCGCAGCAGCAGGATCGCGGTCAACAGAATCGTGGCCAGCAGCAGGACGGCAATGAGGACGGTAACAACCAACGGAAGGGCAAAAAGAAGAAGCCCAACGACGACCAGGATCAGCCTCAGCCCTAAGCTGACCTAAATCTTCAACGAGCGGCCTCGGAGGAAACTCCGGGGCCGTTTTTTTGTGGTCAGCGCGCTGGCTTATAAAAGTTCGGCGATCTGCACAGCGTTGAGCGCAGCTCCTTTTAAAAGCTGATCTCCCGCCACCCAGAGAGCGAGTCCGTTCTCGAAGGCACAATCGATCCGCAACCGTCCGGCCAGGCAATG
>JBPCLK010000005.1:0-22049 GCA_051003355.1 Chthoniobacterales bacterium
GGATGAGAGCGACTGATCGAGCCGTGCAATGCCTCCGCATACTTGGAGCGCCCGCGCACGCGTTTCGGTGCGCGGGGAGTTTCCTCGGTAAGTTCCGCACGCGCTGGCGCCACCTCGTCGAACGGCCTCGCCGCCAAGCAAAAACCCGCGAAGATTACCGCAAAACCGAGGCTCGTCGGTTGACCAAAAGGACCTTGCAGCACGACAAAGATTCCTGCCATGAAAAGAAAGATCGGAAGGGTATTGCCGGCTCTGATTTGCCGGACGGAAAACCAGCCCAGCTTGCAGGTGATCGCGATGCGCCAGATGAGAAACGCCAGGCCGAGGATGGGACCGCTTTCGAGCAGGATGCGCGACCATTCGTTTTCCGCGAGGAGGAACGAGGCCTGGCCCGTCAAGAAACTGGCGCCGCCGCTTGTCCCTACGCCCAGGCCATATCCACCAAGCGGAACGCGGTCGAGGACCAGCAAGCCTTCGGTAAAACCGCCTACCGTTCTGCCGACCAGGCCGCCTACAACAGAACTCTCTTCCGCCGACTCGGTAAAACGGTTCGAAAGAACGCCGAGTCCTTCTTGGAAAATGGGAAGATAGCTGATCGCCCCCAGCACAATCACTGCGACCAGCAGATGCCGGCCAAATTTATTAATCAGGCTGGCGCGCAAGAGCAATATTACTGCGACGGAAGCGACGACCACAACCACCGCGAGCACTGCCGAACGGCTCCCCGAGACGCCGAGAGCGATGATGAGCGCCGAGCCTGAGGCATAGAGCAACCAGGTTTTGTACGGCAGCTTCGCGATCACTGCGTGGAGCAGGAAGGCAGCGGCTGCACTGGCATAATAGACCGTTCCGGAAACAAACGAGAACACCCCCGGCGGTCGAATCCTGCCCCCGCCTGCGCCCAACTGCGTTCCTTCTCCCGCGCCCGCCACCCGATTGATGAACGCTTCGGGACTGGCGGCAAACTGCATCGCCATCAGCATAGCCATCGGGATCATCCCGATAATGATCCAGCGTCCCACCCGCTTCACATCTTCGATATCGAGCACCGCCGGAATGATGAAGAGTAGCGGGAGATGCAGGAAATTGGAGCGAACTCCATATCCGGTGACAAGGATGATCGTCTGGATCGGAAGATAAGGTAGAAGCACGATGATGCCGGTCGCCCACGATAAAAGGGCGAGAATCTCGAGCGAGATCACATAGAGATTGTGCGGGAAAACATGCGCCCGCATCGCCAGCAGATAAATTAGGATAACCACTGGATCGCGCACCAGCAGCAATGGGGCCGAGAACTGGGGCACGATCCATTTGCGGAAGGCGCCTTCGAAGATCAGCAACCAAAGATAGAGCCAAATAAGCTGCCGGATGCGGTGGATGGTCCTGGATGGATCAAAGACCTTGGGGAGCTCTTCTTGAGCGGTCGGGATCCGGCGGTCAGCAATGGCATTCATGAGTCGGCGGGTCTATCCACCACTTCTCGTGCCAGACGGATGACACGCTGGCGATAAATTTTCCAGGTGCATTCGCGAGCTTTCGCCTGAGCCGCCTCCTGCATCGTCCGTCGCATGTCCCTGTCGCGCAAAAGCGCCAGCTTTTCCGCGATGGCCGCCGACGAACGGATGGGAACGATAAATCCCTCGACTCCCTCGGTGATCAGTTCCGGGCCCGCCGTGTGAGGGGTCGTAATGACGACCAGGCCTTGGGCCATGGCTTCGGTCAGGACCATCCCAAAGCCCTCATGCAGCGAGGGAAGGACAAGAACATCGTGACGCTCCATTTCTCGAAGGAGCTCGTGGTGCGGAAGGGAGGGGATCCAGTGATAGCGATCCAGTTCGGACGGCCGTGGCATAGTCGAACTCGTTCGGCGACCGATCAAAGTGAACTCGACTTCGCCGGCCAGTTTCGCGACCGCCTCCATAAGATAACCGAGCCCTTTCGCCTGGCTCAGGGATCCGACAAAGAGAACTCTTAGTTTTCCATCCGTCGACCTGGCCACGGTCGGCTGGCTGGCCGGATGAGTGCCATAAGGGATGACGACTATCCGGGCCGTCAGATTTGGGACAACCTTCAGGCTTTCCCGGGCGAAGGTGCTGGCAGTCACGACCACGTCCGCCTGGGCGAGCTCTTCGTCTTTGCGGGCCAGCTTTTCATCGCTGTCTCTCAAGGCCCCGAGGGTGGTGGCCCATTCCGGGTGGAGCTCCGCTTCCTCGCGTTGCAATTCCCGGACGACCCGCCACGAGACGATGGGATGTTCATAGAGACACTTAATCCCATGGCGCCTGGCTGCTCGAAAGGTGGCGCAAGCCCCATCGTCGTAGGCATAGACTGCTTTAATTCCCAAGCCCTCGGAGATTCTTCGAGCGACTTGCTGGTCGAGTGACCGGTAAACCGCATCCACGCTAAAAACACCGTGTTCATCCTGCGTCAGACCCTTCCACCCGAGTTGTCCGGCGACGAGGCGACCCCATTCCCGGCTCGAAACGGAGTGGACAAAAGGCGAGAGATCCGGGGAGAACGAACGGCGCCGAAGTTCACTCCTTACGCGCGGCGAAAAGCCGGCCAGTCGGTCCAGGAAGCCGCCCTCTTTCCAATTCACCCCCGTCCAGAACTCGGCCAGCACACCGGCTTCCGCAAATGCCAGGGCGGTCTGACGCACATTCTGATTGGCAGTCGGATGCGAGAGAAGAATCACGTCAACTCGGCTGCGAAAAGGTTGAGGTAGTCCTGTGCGATCTTGGTGGGATGAAACTTCGCAAGGTGATCTGTCGCAGGTGTGCGCAAGCGAACTTGCTCTTCTGGGGCAGCAAGGAGCGATCGCAGCGTCTGCGACAACGCGGTGGCGTCACCGTTCGGAAAGGTCAAACCGCAAGGTCCGATTGCTTCGGGTAAACCGCCGCCCTCCGAGCCAACGATAACACAACCAGAAGCAATCCCTTCAAGCGCCACCACGCCGAAAGGTTCTTCGTAGCGAGAAGGAATAACCTGAATGGTATGACGACGCAGAAGCTCAACCAGCTCAGCGCCGCGCTTCGGCCCCGTAAAAGTAACCTGCTCAGACAGGCCCAAAGCCATACTTAAGGACTCGATCCTTGGAAGCTCTGGTCCACCTCCGACGATAGTGAGAGAGGGAGACAGGTCCTGCGCTTTGAGTTGCGCTAACGCTTCCAGAAGAAGATCGATTCCTTTCTCAGTAACCAGTCGCCCAAGAAAGATCAGGTCTCCGGTCTTTTTCTCGGCCGCCGGGCTAGTGCCGAAGAGGCGCGCGTCATAGGGGTTATGGATAATGGTCGAGTCCGTCGCAAAGCAGGAGGCAACCGCCGTACTAATCGCAACGCTTTTCGTCCGCCTGACAAGGCCGTGTTTTAACCTCTGGACTAAATCGATCCCGGAAGGCTTTCTGCAATACGAGCCCTGATGAGTGACAATAACCGGTTTACCCGTGATCAAAGCCGGCCAAAGGGTACGCAGACTTAGGTTATTCTGCCAGAAAACATCGCATCTTCCGAGCGCCGCCTTGAGCTCTGAAAAGCTCGGCTCCCGTAAGACAGAGTAATCGTTTTGCTCTTCTACCGCGGACTGAGTCTGTGTGACTACTGTAACAACGTGACCAAGACGAACAAACTCCGCGGCCAAAAGCGCGCTGACTGTTTCAATACCTCCAATGCTGGGAGAAAAGGCGTGCGATGAAATGAGAATCTTCACGGCAGAACAGGGCGGCCAGTGCACCCGGTAAAGAAATCCCGCACCGCCTTCCAGCGCGCCCGGGCGGAGAAAGCAAAGCCGTCCCCTCTCTCGAAGAGAACCAGGCGGACGGTATTTACCAGGATGAGGATGGCTCGGATGGTCGCCGCTAAGCGACCAAAGTAAGTGTCAACAAGGAGCAGCGAATTGCGGGCGAACAGATAGCTCCTCCAGGAGCTGGCTGTCCACGTCGCCGGATTGGTGACGACCGATCCCCACACCATAATGACTCTCCAGCCGTGTCTTGCCGCTCGCGCGCCCAAGTCGTGTTCGTCGCCGTAGGCAAAGTAACGTTGGTCAAAGAGACCAATCTCATCCAGGCATTCCCGTCGGGCCAGCATCAGGGTGCCGTGAGGCACATCGACATCCTGTGGCTCACCAGTTCCCCGCGCGGTCACTGTCTCAGGGTAGACTCCCCGCCAGCGGGAAAGCCGCGAGACAAATGGCTCGGGATACTGTGGGCAGGCAATCCCCACGCGAGGATCCGCCTCAGCCGACGCAATCAGGAGCCGCAGACAGTCCGCCGCCGGTTCAGCGTCGTGCGCACTGATCAGGCAGTAGGAGTTTTTATCCGTGCGCAGCCACTTCCGTAGAACGACGTTGAGCGCGCCTCCCCAGCCCTTGTTGTCATCCAGCCTTAGGATTTCCACCGAAGAATCAAGTCCTGTTTGTAATTTCGCATAGGCGTCCGCTTCTGAATCGTTATCAATCACGGTGATACGCAATGGCACCCCCTGCCTGGCGAAAGCTTCCACCGTGGCGATGCAGGCTTCTGGCTGGTTCCAGTGAACGACGAAGAGTTCGACTTCAGGCATGGCTATCTAAATTAGGCGAAGAAACTATATCCGCGATCTTCTGAGCGATTTGCTTTGTCGACGCGTTTTTCTGGTACCACTCATGGAGACTTTGGGCGACAGCGACGCGTTCCGATGCGGCAGGGAGACTTTGGGCGGATTCGTTCACAAAGAAGGGTCCGCACAGCGTTTGCTCGTTCAGATGGATAGCCGACCCGCCATGAGGAAACACCGGAATCACTCCGTTCGCACAAAAGGCGGCAAAGACAGTCGACTTTAGAATCGTGGCCATCGGGACATTGGCGTTGTGGAAGTAATCGATCCATCCAAAGGTGGATTCTGAGAGAATCTGTCCGGCGGCATCCCGTTCAATGTTTGGGTAATAGTGTGTCTGCACAGACCGGAGCTGAGTGAGCCGATTTCGAATCTCGCTTCGATCAGAACCTCCCATGACCACCAACTCCCGAGGCCTATAATTCTCTGGAATGTGGCGGATGTTCTCCAGAAATGACTCGAGAGAACGCTCGATTAGGTCGGTTCCGCCACAGATTATCCAACGATGAGGATCTCGCTCTTGGCTTTGGGTTAGGGAAAGATCGGGTTCGCCGAAATTAGACGCAACCGGCTGCGTAAGAATTCTCGCCTCTGGGATCAGGCGTTGCAGTTGAGCTCGATGGGTGTCGTTAGTTACAATACCCGTTGCAGAGAGAAGCGCGATCTTGCGGACGAGATACTGTTGCACGGGCCGCAGCCAAAAAGCGCTCTGTGTCCACGATCCTTCTGCATATAGTTCGTGAAAGATCGTGACTAAGCGTTTCCCGGTGACCGTTTGCATGCGCCGCAACACCGCCGGCAGCCAGAAGGGGATCCCTCGCGGGTCGTAGCCGTAGTTGACGTAATGTAGTAAGATGGCCACTGGTGAGCCAACCTCAGAGGAGACTCGTCGAAGCGGAGATACGACGGCGAAACCATCGGCCGACTGGGACGAGGACGCCGGGGTGGCGGAAATGAAGGTAGAGATTATTTCGTGATAGTCCCGCAGGCTACCAGCGAGTTGCCTGGCGTAGTCACTAACCCCGCCGTGATCGCCCGGTGGCTGCGGGACGATTTGCAGGATGAATCGATTATCGGTCACGCTTCACTCCGGTGGTGTGTGGCAGTGAATCAAGTGACGTCTGATAATGCCTGATGGTATTCTCGGCGATCGTTTGCCAGCGATAACGTCGCGCGATGGCCATGGATTCGGCTGAAAGATTCGCGTAGTCCCGACAACTGAGAGACAGGATTTCAGAGGCGCGCGCGGCAAGGGGGGCAATATCGCCCACCGGGGTGAGAAATTGGGTATTCTTAGTCTCTAAAATATGGCGCGGGCCAGGAACGTCGTAGGCGATGGTGGGTAGTCCAGCTGCCAACTGTTCGAGAACTGCGAGACCGAAGCCCTCGATATGACTTGGAAAGATACCTGCGGTACAGTCGCCCAAGAGATCCGGTAGCTCTGCCTCGGCGAAGTTTGGACGACAGGAAATCCTACGGTCGTCCTTGAATCCTAAGTCAGCCCGCACGACCGACTCATCAAACATCGTCCCGAGAAACGAAAACCTGGTCTCAGGATGGCGTTCCCAGATAGCCGACATGATTCTCGGCCATTCTATCGAACCCTTCCGAGGTCCCCACATTCCGATGAAGCAAATCTTTTTCGCTCTCAACCGCTGGTCGGCGGGTAGGGCGGCCGCCGCCAGAGCTTCGAAGAAATGATCATTCAGACCGTAAGGTTCCACGATCGCAGGAGCCCGGATCTGGGGATCAGCGTTGACCTCGATTCGCTCATCCTCGTTAGGGAGGTTTAGAAGATCGCAGCGCCGAAGAGACTTTTCAGCATCGACGTGCGCACGCCAATCAATCAGGCGATGGAAAATATGCCCAAACCAGCGTCCTTTGGGCTGAAGGCTGGCGGCTTTAGCGGAAGCCTTGAGAAAGCGATCGTAGAGCCGAAAGAGGCCGACCGATCGGGCGACAAGCAAGCCATCAAAACGAAGCGCGCCTTTTGTAAAAGGCAGAACCCCAATCAAAGCGTCGACGACGTCGAAGCGCCGGGCATTCTCTCGAATGAAAGCTGCGGCCTGATGCGGAAAAAGAATCTGTCGAAGAGCCGAACCAGCTCGCGAAGCGGGCGGTTCGGGAAAGGCATCTGTCAGGCAATACTTCTCCACCGTATGCCCGGCACGCGTCCACTCCTTGGTCAGCTCGATCCAGACGCGCGCGGCGCCGAGACGCGGGTCCCAAGGCAGATTGATGACGGCCAGGATGCGGAGCGGCTGATGATTCAAGGACATTAGGAAGAGAAAGTCGTCCAGAATTTGTGGCGCACCGGGTTGACGTAGTGCCGCAAGACCAGTTTAGGGCCGGCGTAACGATCCGGGTAGATAAATTGATCGTCGAGTTGCAGGTTATACTTAGTGGTATCAAGCGGGAGAGCGCCGTTCGCGTGCATGACCAGGTGCACAATGGTCTGGTTGGTAAAAAAAATGGGCTCGCCCTCCATTTCTTCAAAACGGCGAACGCCCAGCGACCAATCCAGCGGCTTAAAGAGTAACAAAAGACCCGAATTAACCGGCTCGAGTGCCTCGTTAGGCGCGCGCAGGATCCGCGGATCAGCCGAGCAATTTTTGCAGTCCGAGAGATAAAGAGCTGGGACATTTGTGGCCAGGTCCTGCAAAAGATCGATTGCGCCAGGAAAGAAAAGGACATCGGCATCGGTGTAGAGAGTAGGACCATTGCGCGGCAGAGACATGATCAAGCCGAGCTGCTTACCGTAAGGATGTGTTGTTACATAGTGGCGAAAGCTCTCCGGAAGTTCTTTTGGTAATTGATCGCCTATTGGCCGAACAGAGACGACGGGGTCGAGCTTTTCCAGCAGGGCAACACTCCGCTCGGAGTGAGAACCGTCGCTCACTACCGTAAAACTACTCGGGCGTCCCACGTGGCGCAGGAAGGAACGGATCGACCGCACCTGTTCGGGCAGCATCGATTCTCCGGAATACGAAAAGACTTCCAGCGGGATTGACCGCGGCGCGACAATCCGCCGTTTTACTGTGACAGGTAAAAAAGCATGATAAGCTCTGCGCTGCAGGTCGCCTTGCCAACGCGCTAAGTGATATCCGAAATTAGGCACCTTCATATGGGCAGCGGTTGCCGAAACCCACGATAACTCAAGCCGATGTTGAGCACGAGGCTGGGGAAGGCGGAGAATAGATTAAAGGTCAGAACACCGGTCACAGTCGAAAAATTAACGTAAGGAATCAGCATGAGCTGGGTTCCCAGGGTCAGTGGGATGTAGAGCCAGGAACCTGCAATCCAGGCTCGCGAGGCATTGAGTGTCCAAAGAGTGCTGGCCACCATGTTTACCGTCGCTGCGGCGACCATCAGGAGTAACTCGTGTTGCAGATGCGAGTAGCGGTTGCCCAGCACAAACAAAAATTGGTTAGGCAGGGCGGCCGCTCCTTCGAGAATGACCAGGCTAAAGCAGATGACACCCCCGGCGATTCCCGCATAGAGCCAGCGCAGTTTGCGGGCTTCCTGGCAGCGCGCAAAAGCGGGTGCGAAGATGTTAATGATCAAGTTTCCAAGAACGGTAAAAATCATGGCGAGTCGTCCCAGCGCCCCAACCTCGGCGACCGCGCCCGCCCGATGACCGAAAATGGTGATGAGCAAGATCGTGATCTGACCCTGCAGACAGAAAAAGATGGCATTAGGCGCCTGGTTGCGAATGAAACCGAGCATGGCCTTGCGATCGTCGGGGTTTTCCTCCGCTTTTAAGTCTATCACTCCACGTGCGTAGCGTCGCAGGAGGGTATATTGAAGCAACAAGGCGCCCGATCCGACAAAGGCGGCAACGCCGGCATTCAGGAAGGTAAAGGCGAGCGCGATCAAGACCGCGAGGCGGACGATTGAGCCGGTGAAGTCAATCTTCTGTATCTGGCGTATGTCGGAACGCAGCCGCGGCACCACCTCCAGGACGCCGAGAGATAGCTGAACGTAGAGTCCACCTAAGACGGCGGCGATAAGGATGACGGCGTAAAAAAGAGAGGCTCCATTCTTTGCCAGCATGTAGTAGAGCAGCGGGACCACCCCGATGATCGCGGCCGCGCTTAACTTACGCCGCAGTTTTAGTCCCGTGCTGACCAGCTGTCCGAACCGATGGCCATCCTGCCAGACTCGGCCCCCGATGGAAACAAGGCCGATGCTAATCCCGATATCCGCCAGAACATTGAGAGTGCCCTGCATGGTATTGGCGATGGTGAAGAAAGCGTATTCATGCTGATCCATCTTCCTAACGAGCAGAATGCCCGAGGCAAACGCGATCAACTGCACCAGCATCTGGATGGACGCGAACTGGCCGACGCGTCGCGCCACGAGTAAAATTCTCTGACTGCGATGAGGTAGCGCAGCGACCGGAGGTGGTGCGGGTGAAGAGGAGATCATGACGCCGAGTGCACGCTGACGACGCGTCAGATCGCAGACCGCGCGACTCGCGCGCCCCGCCCGCTAGACGCGATGACCTTGTTTGTCCCCGGTCGGTAGAAGCTTGCCTTCCGGCGCAGTGGGCGGGGTGTTATAGTACTCCGCGTATTGGTAGTAATAGTATTCGGGCAGCGACGTATCGACGTAGTTGAGAATGACGCCTGGGACATTAACCTGCCGATTATAGAGAAGCTCGAGCGCCTTTCGCGTCAGCCGCGCCGACGTGTACGAGAGGCGGACGACAAAGAGTGTGGCATCGATTTTCGGAGCGAGACTCGTAGTATCGTCCGCGGCCAGCACGGGCGAGCTATCGATGATGATATAATCGTAGTGATTGTAGATATCCTTGAGGAAAGCGTCGGTCGATTCGCGCAACAGGTGTTCGCTCGGCTGAGAAATGGTGTTGCCGCGAGGGAGAACAAAGAGGCTCGGCAAGGTCGTCGGCACGACCACTTCCCGCCAGTTTACTTCCTGTTTGAGAACTTCTGAAAATCCTATTTTCGACTGGATGTCGAAAGCCTCACGGAGCGCTCCGCGTCGAAGGTCGCCATCGATTAGTAGAGTCTTGGCGCCAGATAGGGCCATGGTGATGGCGAGGTTCGACGAGACGGTGGATTTACCTTCGTTAGGCACCGCGCTCGTGATGAGCAGAGTCTTGGGTCGCGGTCCTTCGTAGGGCATGAAGAAGATGGATGACCGAACGTTCCGATAAGACTCAGCAAAGACATGCCGCGCGTCGTCAGGCTGCAGAAGCGTAACAGCTCCTTTGGTCTTCTCTTTCGGGATTTGGCCGAGAATGTTTTCGGTGAAGTAATGCTGGAACTCGGTGAAGGAAGCCATCCGATCGTCGATTCGATCCAGAAGGATAAGAATGACCAAGCCAGCGAAGGCACCGAAGCCAAGACCGATGAGGAGGCTTCTGATGAGGCCGGGCCGTACCGAAACGGGCGGAGTCGCGTTTTCCATGATACCCACCTGATCGCCGCCATCCACGACCTGGGACACATCGACGTCTTTCAGATTGTTGGTTAGGCGATCGTAGAGCGTCTTTTGGCGTTCCACCTTGCCTTTGAGACGATTGAATTGCGCGAGCTGTTGACTCAGGTTGAGCGCCTTTTTTTCCCACTCTTTCACGTTGGATTGGAGGTTCTCCATCTGTTTACCGATGGATTTGCGGCGGGTATCGAGTTTTTCGACGGCATCCTCGCGATAGAGGCCAATAAGCTTTTCCTGCTTATCAATCTCATCATTCAGTTTGATGATCTTAGGATGCCTCGGACGAAGATCTTTGGAAAGCGTTTCCCGCTCGGCTTTAAGCAGTTGAACCGCCTGTTTTGCCTTTAAATACTCCCCTTCAGGGCCGACATCGGCAAAGGGCATTCCTTCGTCCGGCTGAGCAGAAGTGGCCGATTCGGAAGACCTGGGCGCGCCTTGCTGGCGATCGAGGTTTTGATCGAGGTCTAGCAAGCTCAAAAGGTCATATTCGGTCTTCAACCGCGCATAATCCTGGTTGAGCTTCACCAGGTAGGCGGCGGCACTGTTTCCCTCTTCCTGGATAAATCCAATATTATGCTCCTTCTGGAACTCGAGCATCTCGTCTTCACCGTTGCGCAGGTCTTTCTCTACCTGGATGAGCTGTTCGGTAATGGCTGTGGTCACATGACTGCCCTGGTCGGCCCGCATGCTTTTCTTCACGTCGAGATACTTTTGCATCACCCCGTTTAGATAGGCCTGGGTGTAGTCAGGGACGGTTCCGACCGCTTCTAGTTCAAAGATAGAAGTGCGGGGTCGCTGGGTGACGGCTAAGGTTACCTTGACCGGAGCCAGCTCGGGATGAGCGGCCCGGACCAGCGCTTCTGCGCCGCTTCGGACTTCGTCGCTTTGCATTAACTGAATCTGCGTGCCGTAAAAGTTGCTAGCATCCTCACTGTAAACGGCGTTTTGGGCGAGGTTCAGTTTGCCTGCGACCATCATCTTGCTGGTCGAGAGGAAAGCGTTCGGGGCCTGATAGATCATCCATGCCCCCACGAAAAGTCCGAGGCAGATGGTGAGCAAAGGGATCCACCAGCGTCGCAGGAGGAGTGCTTTGTAGCGATGGAGGCGCGTCACGATCGAGGTCGTGATGGAGGCCGGTGAGGAGCGTTCGAAAGCCGGATTCTGCATAACTAGAAATTAACCAACCGTTGTGGGACGTAGATTTGATCGTCAGGTTTGAGGACGACGTCGTCTTCAGTGTGGCCTTGCTCGATCACTCGCTTGAGATCAACCACCACATCTTGCCCGTTTTTGCGGGAAATCTTCACCTTGCGTTTGTCGGCGAAATCGCCGAACCCGCCCGCACGGATGACCGCCTTACTGACCGTATAGGTTTCATCGGTGGGAATCTCCTGCGGCCCCTGGCCCTTGACTGCGCCATAGACGTAGACTTTACCGCGTGACTTTTCGCTGACCTTGTCGACCGCGAGAATAACGGTGGCATGGTAGTAATATTCTCTCTCCAGGGCGGATTTGATATTGTAAGCGAGTTCCCGGCAGGTCTTACCCTGAGCGGTGACCAGGCCGATATATGGGACTTCCAACTCGCCGTTATCATTAACCCGGAGCCGTTGTGACTGATCGTCGCGATCCTCCACGACGCGAAAGCTGACGAAGTCATCGCTCCCCAGACGCTTCTTATCGTCCAGCACCGCCATGGAGTTGGTGCGCATGACCGTGCTGCTCGCGGTCCCGGGACCCGAAGGCTCGACGGCGGTCGCTCTTGGTATATTAGGAAGCGGGCTGTTATCCTGCGCAAAGGCCTGCGACTCCAGGAGGAGAGCAGAGGCTGAGAGACTGCATAAGATTAAGAGACGCTTCATATGTGCATACCGTGGTTGTTTAGAAACTGTAAGTGCCGTCGAGGGCGATGCGATTTTGTTTGTAATCGCGCAGGGGCTGATCGGACTGCTTTTGGGTGTATTGGTAGCGGAGACCTAGCGTAATATGCGGGGTCAATTGATAACCGAGGGTCGCGGCACCGCCGTAACGTTGAATGTGCTCAGAGAAAAGACCGCCTGAATCATCGCCGTCTTCGTAGAAAAGTTCCGTCGAGAAGAGGACACCGTTGATGATGTTCCAATTCGCGGTGTGACGGATATAGTTTAGCGCCACATAGTTCGAATTGACGCCTAACTCCGACTCGTGTCCGGCAGCGATGGTTTGCGTGATCGCGGCATTGATTCGATGGGAGATCAGGATGTTGGCGTAGAAGTCGTTAGAATCACTGCTGTCTGAAACTATCCCGCCGCCGGCGAAGTTAATAAACTGATAACCGGCCGCCGCCCGGAGCTTAAGATAATTGGTGATCTGGGTCTCGACGAACGGTCCCACGCTGTAGGTGACAGAATCGTTCAGGAAATTTTGGTCGTAGGAATTAAAAACGGCCGAAGACTCGATGCCGCCACCCGTGGTAGAGGTAAAGGCGAAGTAAGCGCTGAAGCTTAAGACTTCGGCGTTTCGATCCAGGTAGGAGAAGGTGTCGGTAGTGGAGATGTAGGTGTAATGATCGTAACCGAAGGTCAGAACGGCTTTGTTCAGATCCCAGAGAGCGGAGACGCCAATCGTGTTCTCAAAACGACCGTAATCGACCACGTTGCTTAACTGCAATTGGGCGACCGGATCCTGTTGCAGAGAGAAGCGATCGTGGATGTTGATGCGCCAATCCATGACGAAGATATCGAAGGACAACTGCGACCCGGGCGAGATGAGCACGCCGTTTGTGTTGGCGTTAGGATGATCGAGGTAAAAGCCGTAACCGAGCCCGAGATCCAGCTTGAGGGTGTTCAGCTGAGTGATCGGCCAGATGGCGTCGATATTTAACTGCGGCCGAATGATGATGTCGGACTGCTTGTTCGTCTCCGCGAGATTGATGTTGTCGTTGTATTCAATGCCCGTGGTGATGCTGAAACGAAAGCGCACGGGTCCCGCGAGCAAGTTGTAAGGAATTTCATCGATGGATTGGCGGCGTGCTTCTGCGGCGGCTTCGCCCGCGAGCGAGGGCCGGACCGCATCCTGCGCACGCAGTGCTGGGGCCAATAGGAGTATGGAAAGAAGCAGTGCGGTTGTTTTTCGCCGAAAGCGAGGGGAGCCGAGTTTGGAGTCAATGCTCATTTTTTTGGTCAGCGCGATTTAGGTTAGCAAGTGCAGTACCACCATGGTTGGACATTTTGACCGTCACCAGACGGCAAAACGTGAAATTCGGCTGAAGGGACGAAGCGTCCTTGAGCCCACGTTTTGGGGTGCTGCTTTCATTTGTGGCTTTCGCCTTGGTTGTCGTGTCTTTTAGCCATCTCCCCTAGTGGTCGCAAGATAAATCGAGCCGCGGGAAGCTGGTAATTTTTCCACTCATTCTCTCGGTTTTTTGTGGACTTGGAGCGGCTGGGCGTTTGGCCTGATTCAAGCTTCCCCGGAGCCTATGCTTTCGATGCGGCTCTCGACCATCGCATGGTCTAAGGCCAGAAAATGCGGGCTGGTCTGGCTGTTTCTGTTGACCAGCAGCGCCTGGGCCGAGAGCGAGCCTGCCAACCCAAATTTTGTTTTCGACGGCACCACCATTCGTTGCGCACTGGTGTCGGGTCCCAACGCGTTTGTCTTTCGCACGAGGGATTTAACCCAGCAGCGACGTGTCCGATTAGTGAATGCCAACGGTGTGGCGCAAGGCGAGATCTTCATCGCGGTTTCCGACCGGCCGTTGACGGAGAATGAGAGCGGTTGGAAGGCCGTTGAGGGAGCGATCCGGTTTCGGAACAAGCGGCAATTCACTCTGTCACTGGTGGGAGTGCAGGCGGAATACGTCAAGCTGACGCTGCGGGTAGAAGACTCGCAGGAAGACATGGTCGAGGAGCTCGCTCAAGGCATCGGAGCCTTCAACGCGGAGACGTTGCTGAGCAATATTCTGGCTCTCCAACCAACGCCGGCTGCTGCCGGCCTCCTTCGTCCCTGACTTTGCGGTTTTTACAGACTGGCGCGAATCGCGTCGAGCTGATTGGCCGAACCAAGCTTCTCGTTTTTGTGCGCGATGAAGTTTGCGTATTCCTCGATGAAAATCTTGCCCGGCGCGCGGAAATCGAATTGCTCCGGATGATCGCGGAAAAATTCGCGATGCACGCGGGTCCAGACGAGACGGCCATCGGTGTCGATGTTGACCTTGGTCACCCCGAGCTGGGCGGCGGGCAGATACTCATTTTCATTCACGCCCCGGGCGGAGGGATCGAGCTTTCCACCAGCCGCATTGATCCGTTCGACTTCCTCCACCGGCACGCTCGAGCTGCCGTGCATGACGATGGGAGTGCCCGGAATTCGCTTCTGGATTTCTTCAATCACATTGAAGTGCAGCCCTTGTGTGCCCTGAAACTTGTAGGCGCCATGGCTGGTGCCGATGGCCGCGGCGAGAGAGTCGCAGCCGGTTTTTTTGACGAATTCGACCGCTTCCTCCGGGTTGGTCAGGGAAGCGTGGCCTTCATCCACCTGGATGTCTTCTTCCACGCCGCCGAGCTGTCCGAGTTCGGCCTCCACGCTGATGCCTTTTTGGTGAGCGCGGTCGACGACTCGTTTGGTGATGGCCACGTTCTCGTCAAAAGACTCGTGGCTGGCGTCGATCATGACCGAGCTGTAAAAGCCGGAATCGATGCAGTCGTAACAGGTTTCCTCGTCGCCATGATCCAGATGCACGGCGAAGATTGCGTCGGTAAACATGGTTTCGGCAGTTCGAATCAGCGCTTCGAGCATCCGTTTGTCGGCATATTTCCGAGCACCCTTGGAGAGTTGGATGATGAACGGCGCCTTGCTCTGCACGTTGCCGCGGAACAGACCGAGGATCTGTTCCATGTTGTTCACGTTGTAGGCACCGACGGCGAACTTGCCGTAGGCGACTTTGTAAAGTTGTTGAGTGGTTACGATCATAATCGACGAAGTCTGGAATCCGCACTCTGGACTCGGAGGAGCCAACTCTCAACTCCGGGCTGATCGATCAGGAACCGTTGTCCGCAATGGGGAGCAGCACGCTGACGGAGGTGCCGAGGCGACTGGAGTCGACATCGACTCGCCCGTTATGATCAAAAACGGTGCGTTTCACAATCGGCAAACCGAGACCCATCCCGCGCGCCTTGGTCGTGCAGAAGGGCGAGAAAATTTTATCCTTAAACTCGGCCGAGATACCACGGCCATTATCCTCCACCGTCACCACTACACCGCTAGGGTGACCGCCGTCCAGGACTTGTTTCGCCGAGAGTGTGATCCGAGCTTTGGGCTGGCCATTTGTGGCCTCGGCCGCGTTAGCCACCAACTGAGCGAAGGCTTCGGCAAGCGCGCTTTCGTCGCCCACCACGCGCGGCAAATCATCGGGTAGCGTGGTCTCAATCGAAAAGCCATTTTGCGCGTAGCGAGCACGCACCAGCTCGATGGCTTTTTTCATTGGAGCACGCAGGTCGAGAGGCTTGAAGTGCAGCTCCGGCGGATGCGCGAAATCGTTAATCTGGGTAATGACGAGGTCGAGACGATCGATCTCCTGCACGACGATCTCGGTAAAATCCCGTCGGAACTCCGGGTCTTCGAAACGTTCTGGCAACAGTTGGGCAAAAGTCTTGATCGCGACCAGCGGGTTACGGACTTCGTGGGACATGCTGGAGGCGAGGTCGGTCCAGAAAGAGGCTCGAGCGAAGAGGTCCTTCTTCTGACGAATCGATTCCTCCGGGGTGAGATCCTGGACGACCGCCACTGCGCCTAACGACTCCTGTTGACGCACCAGGCGGCGAGTCTGCACAGAGAGGGAGCGCCGGGAATGTCCATCGATCCATTGTTGAGGGGGCAGTGGGTTTCGGGTTTCGAGCGTCTCGCGCAGGAAGGAAGCGATGCGGCTGCCCGCCGTCTCGACCGGACGACCGAGAACGTCGTCGGCGACGATGTCGAAAATTGATTCAGCCGTCGGATTGCACCACCGAATGAGGGCATCCTCGTCGCAGGCGACAATGCCCGGTGGGAGCGAGCTGAGAAGCGTTTCTGCGAGGGTTTTCCGTGAGTTCAGGTCGCGAGTTTGGCGCGCATTTTCCAGTGCGACTGCGACCTGCTCGCCCAGAAGCATGAGCATCTCGAGACCCGACTGATCGAATGGCTGCCCGGTGAGACGATGACCGAAGAAAAGCCAACCGGTGATGCGGCCCTGCGTTTGGAGGGGCACCATGACCTCGGCGCCCACCAAGTCGAGAGAGCGGCGGAAGAGTTCGCGCTCTTGGTAATCTCCGTTTTGCGGCAGTCGATCGCGGCAGATCAGGTGAGCGTGCAGTTCAAACCAGCGGACTAACGGGTCGCGCTCAGGGTATTCCAGCTCATAACTTTCAGGCAAACAATGCCGTCCGCCTTGCAAACGAAAGGTCTTTTCGTTTTGCGCGCGGGCAAAAATTCCGACTCTGGCCACTCGCGCGGTATCGGCCAGACCTTCGACTACGTTTTGGACAAGCAGCTCGGAATTATCGCTATACCGGAAAGCGCGAGGAAACCTCAGCATGGGCAGGGAGGGCTCTCTCAAGGCGTCGATCGGCTCCCTGGCCACAAAGGCCGATCCGGCTGATGAGCGGATAGATTCGGCCCGCAGGGCGCGATTATCCTCGAGTAGACGAAGGTGATCGAGCGCCCGCGCAACCAATGACTGGAAATGGCGACGCTCAAGATTGACATCCTCGGCGACATAGATACCGGCGTGTCTCGCGTCGCGCAATGGCTCCGAGCGCAGGGTGCCGAAGCCGAGGATGAGCACGTCGGGCGATTCCATCTGCACTTGCTGGAGGAGCTCTCGACTTTCGTGGTCGCGCAGGTCGAGCAGGAGGAGCGCAGGCCTGCTCTGCTGAAGCACGGCCGGAAGCCGGTCCGCTGCGCTGACGTGGCGGATGGAGGTCAGGCTACGGAGATAGGCACGCGTTCGCCTAACGAAAAGGGGGTCCTGCGTATAGAGGACGCAGGAGGCAGAGAGAATCATGCTGCAGCGACTTCTTCCTGAAAGCGCGCCAAGGGAAGTAAAATATGGAAGCTGGTGCCGCGATCCAGCTCACTTTCGACCTCGATCTGGCCTCCGTGTTCCTGGACGATGCCATGCACAACCGAAAGTCCAAGACCAGTGCCGTAGTCTTTGGTGGTGAAGAAGGGATCGAAGACGTGGGCCACGTCTTCGGGCTTAATCCCGCTGCCGTCATCTTCCACGCTGACGCGCAGGATTTCCCGCACGTCTTCGAAGTCGCCCGCCAAAGCAGTCGGCCAGGTATCGGTCGTTCCGATTTCAGTCGCGACCGTGAGAGAACCGCTCGTTTTCATGGCGTCGAGAGCATTGATGAAGAAATTGAGGAAGACCTGTTCGATCTGGTCGGCATCAGCTCGAATCGTATCCACATCTGCCTGCCATGAACGAGTTAATTTAATATCCTTTTGGTAAAGCCGATGACCGACCAAGAGAAGCGCTTTCTCCAGGACTTCGTGCACATGCATCGGTTTCAACAACGGTTTGGCCGGCCGGGCGAACCGAAGGAGCTGGTTGACTAACGAATCGATCCGATCGACCTCGTGCCCGATGAGGGAGAAAAACGTCTCCCGGAAGTCGGAATCTTGATAACGCTCCGGCAGGAGTTGCGCGAACGTCTTGATCGAGACCAGCGGGTTCTTGATTTCATGCGCCATACCGGCCGAGAGCGTGCCCAGGCTGGCCAGACGGTCGCTGCGCCGGATCTGCATCTCGAGACGTTTCAAGGTAGTGATATCGGTCAAGACCATGAGCGCCCCCAAGGGCTCGCCATCCTGGCCATGAAAGATCGAACTACTGGCGCGTAAAACTGTATTTTTGTCCCCAGAGCGCAGGGTAATTTCGCGATCTTCCTGACGTTCACCCGAGCTCAGAGTCTCACTTAGAATCGAGCGCATAGCTTCGGGAAGATTGCTGATCTTGCGCGCGAGGAGTTCCGAGGCGGCCACGTCGGTGATCTGCTCAACCTTACGATTGAAGACCGTGATCACGCCATTGCTGTCGGCGGCCACAACACCGGTCGTCAGGTTTTGCAGAAGCGTTTCGTTATAAATCTTGGCGTTTTGCACCTCCGTAAAAAGCTGGGCGTTCTCGATCGCCACCGCGAGCTGACCGCAGAGCACCCGAAGCGCGCTCTGCTCAACGGTCCCGTAGATGCTGCCCGAACGACGGGGCCCGAGAAGCATCACGCCCGCCAGCTGTTCACGTGAAAAAATTCCCATCACGACCGCCACGTGCAGTGACTTCATCTGGCGTCTCACCCTTTCGAGCTCGGGCGTCGAGCGGACGCGATGGAGTTCATCGAGGACGATCGGTTCCTGGGTTCGCTCCAGCTGGGCGATGATGGCCTGGTCACGATGCAATTCCATCCGCATCGTGCGTGCGCCGCCTTGCACCGTGGGGAATCGTTGCGCGTAGAATTCCTGCTCTGGGAGCAGCAGAAAAACGCGTTCGGTGTCGACCGCTTGTCCAATGGTTAGGCCAAACCGGTCCAACAAGTCGGCCAAAGTCGTGACCGAACGAAGAATGGCCGCGGCTTGGTTCATCGTTGCTTGGAAATCAAGTCGCCGTGCGCCCACGAAAAGGCGATCCGCAAGGGACTGAGAAACACCTCGCGCCGGTGCCATGGCAAACGCGATCACCAAAGCGGCCACGAGGTGTGCAAGCGAGCGCCCATCGGGCCCCATCATCGGCACGAAAACCGAGTAGCAGAGCCACCAAATGAGGCTGTAAAGGACGATGAGGTAAACGCCGAGAACGACGTACGAAATCGCTCGTCGCATGAAGTAGCCGACCTCGAGGATTTTCCGCGTCGCGATGCCATAGGCAATGACGAGGCTCAGGATAATGATGCGGAAAGGCGCGAACCAGAGGGCGCGTGCCTCGCCTAAAAATCGGTCGAGGACAAATGAGAGTAAGACCGCGAAACCAGTCGCTCCAATAGCGCCAATAAGGATGAAGGAGAGCTCCGCCCGTTCCGTTCCGCTCGTTCTGCGCAGATCGCGGGTATAACTAGAGAGCAAAACCGCAAAACCGGCAAGCAAGCAACCAAGGTAAATATTCTCGGCTCCGGCACCGTATATAGCCGTCGCAGGCTCACCCGGCGACAATGTGGCGGTGTGAAGGAACCACTTTGTGTGACAGAAAATGACGATTCCAACGGTGGCCACGAGCCACCGTTTCGAACGGTTCAGAAGGCCAATCCAACCGCTTTCGCTGAATCGGATGGAGAGCCGGAGGAGGTTCAGCGCTGCCAGATAACACACGCCCGCCACGGAGGCTTCGCGAATAGCTAGCTCGGCCATTGCCGGGGTCAAAGCAACAAATGCGAAGTAGAGACTTCCCAGCCACGCCGCAATGGTAAACGACAGGAGGAGAAAGCATTGGTTCGCCAGCCGATGACGATTTGAGGAGAAGACCGCCAGCCCCAGGGTGATCTGCACCAAAAGGGCGCCTAATGTTGGTAAGGTCGCTCCCATTACCTGTAATGTCGTCTCACGAATGGACTTCGAGTAACCCCTGTCAGTCGATCAGGATATCTCGACTCGCTCCACCACCATGCTGCTGTTACCACCGCCCAAGCCTCGTACATTGATTAGTGCACAATTCAATAGCGCTTTTCGGGCCTTTTGGGGCACAAAATCCAAATTGCAGTCGGGAAGCGGCCAGTCATGGTTGGCTGTAGGTGGGATAAGACCATGCTGGAACGATAAGGCACACGAGATCACCTGCATTGGTCCGGCCGCGGAAAGCGGATTACCCGTCACGCCTTTGATGGAGCTCACGGGTATGCGTGACGAGATCGGCGCAAAGACGCGTCGAATCATGCGAACTTCTGCGGCGTCCAGTAATGGGTGGCCAGGGCCGTAAGAGCAAATGTAATCGATCTCGTTCGTTTTCCGGCCTGCGTTGGCCATCGCCAAACGCATGGTCGCCTCTAATCCATCGAAAGGGTCGTCGGGGTCGCTATCCATTTGCGCTGCATAGCCGGTGACTTCCAAGTATGGCTTTGCTCCCCGCGCGAGGGCATGATCCAAGTTTTCTAGGATTACCACGGCCGAACCTTCAGAGATTACCCCGGAGTCGCTGCCCGAGTCGTAGGGCCGACTCGCGGTGGCGGGATTGCGGTTGGCGAAAGAGCTTAAGCCGGCTGCCGACAGGCTGGCCATTGCGAGAGGGGTGACAGGTGCGTCCGCTCCCCCGGCGATAGCGATCTCGATGTCTGTTGTACTAATCATGGCCGCAGCGGAAGCGATTGCATCGATCCCCGAGTTGCACGCCGATGAGATGGTGGAGGCTTGCGTTTCCACACCCAACTTTTGAGCAATCAAGAGAGCGGCTGCCTGGGGTTGGCAGTTGCGAACCATGCTGGAACTGATGCGGTTAGCCCCCCGCAAGTGAAGGTCGCGAATACCATTTTCGATCACGTCAAAGGCACTTGAACTAACGCCGATGCAGACCGGTAAGACTGAGGAGAGTTTCTCGACCTTAGGATCGAAGCGCGCGTCTGTCAGAGCCATTTGTGCCGCGGCATAAGCGAACTGCGTGTGCCGAGCCAAACGCTTCGGCTTTGACTCTCGCGCCAAGTAATCGAGAGGGTCGAAGCCAGTAACTTCCCCCGCAATCCGACTTCGGTGATTACTCGCGTCAAAGCGCGTGATTGGGCCGATACCACTCTCTCCTGCGGCGAGAGATCGCCAAAACTCTTTCAGCCCGGTACCATTGGGAGCGATGACTCCCATGCCGGTGACGACGACTCGATTACGATCTGCCATCTCGTTTTGGCTACTTGACCAAATTTCGGTGCAAGGTGGAAAGCCCAGCGTTCATTGCTCTGCATTGTTGCGGTTTGTGAATAAAGATCAAGTTATTCACAACTTCGGTGTTGCGTTTCCCGCGAAATGTAAGAAGCATCGGCAAAGGTAATGAATTCATTTGCATCATTTTGCAGATTTTCTCATTCTAAGGTACGTCCCTAGCTTCATGCGAGGGGAGCAATGATAGCCAACGCTGATCTCCCGCAGGTGCTCGTCATCGATGACGAAATGGGTCCACGCGAAAGCTTGCGGATGCTTTTGAAGCCAAGCTATCAAGTGCATACCGCCGACTCGGTCGAGAAAGGTCTCCAACTCCTGACCGAGAAAAAACCCGACGCGATCGTCATGGATATTCGGATGCCGGGAATGACAGGGATCGAAGGGCTTCGCAGGATTCGGCAGATCGATCCCCATCTTTCAGTCATTATGCTGACAGGTTTTGGCGCTCTGGAGGCGGCCAAGGAAGCGCTTCACCTAGGTGCGAATGATTATATTAGCAAGCCGTTTGACGCTCGCGAGATGCGCGAAGTGATCAGCCGCAATGTTGAGCGCACGCGCTCGCATCGCACGAGCGAAAATGCAGCGGACGAGATCAAGGATCTCAATAATCGGCTGCTCCAGGAGCTCGCGCAGAAGGAAAGACTAGCCTCGCTCGGCCAGGCTTCGGCTGAATTCGTCCACGATATCGGTAATCCCCTCACGATTGTGTGGGGCTACGTCCAGCTTCTCGCCAAGAAACTTGAAGAAAGCGATGGGACCCACGATCCAAACGCAAACGGTTCGAATAAAGAGCTTGAGATCATCGAACAAAATGTCCGCCTTTGCCGCGACTTGCTCACCATGTGGCAGAGTTACGGCAGCGTCGAAGCCGCTCCACACAAGCTTATCTCGATTGCCGAGATCGTCCGTGATGTGGTGGCTAGCGTCGGCGCGATGGCAGAGGAAACGAATGTCACTTTAAAGGAAGATGTGACCGACGATCCCTGCACTCTAACCGGCGACGCCGTGCAGGTGACGAGGGCGATCCAGCATGTCATTATAAACGCCATGCCGGCTTCGGGCGCCACAAAGGGACGCGTCGAGGTGAACTGCATCCGCAGAGATTTCTACGTGGATGTTCGGATCGCCGAT
>JBPCLK010000006.1:0-9554 GCA_051003355.1 Chthoniobacterales bacterium
ACATGCGTCTTCTTCAGCCAGGACCTGCGCGCTGCGCCAGATGGTTGCGCGCAGGTTGCGCCCGAATTGCTTTTCAAGCCAGGGGACGATGAGGTGGCGTGTCCGGTTCCGTCGCGCGCCCAGCTCCGCGTTGGTGGCGTCTTCGCGAAATTTCAGACGGTGCTGCGCGACGTAGCCGTCGATCTCGGAACGCCAGACACCGAGAAGCGGGCGCGCCATCTCGAGCGCTTCGTAGCGGGAACGCTCCCGCATCGCGCCCAAGCCCCGGCCGGCAGCGCCGCGGAAAAGATTGAGAAGAAAAGTCTCCACCTGGTCGTCCGCGTGGTGACCCAGGAAGATCGTTAGGCAGCGGCGGCGGCGGCCGGTTCGCTGGAAGAAGACCAGGCGTTCGCGGCGAGCGGTGGTCTCGATGGAGCGCTTCGCCTGCTGAGCAATGGCTGCTATGTCCGCGGAACCAAGCTCGAACTCCAAGGCGTGCTTTTGGGCCAGACGCTCGACGAACCGCGCGTCGGTCTTGCCCGCGCGGCCGCGCAACCCGTGCTCGAAGTGACAGACGATGAGTCGGCGGTAGCCCTGCGCGAGTAGCCAGTGCAGGAGAACGATGGAATCGCGGCCACCCGAAACACCGATCAGGTATCGCCGCTCTTTCGGCAGGTTCGCCAGACTCGCTCTCCCCCACTCTGCCGGGCATCGGGCTTTGTTTCCCTTCATACCTGACCGCAATATTTGAAGAGAATCATCTCGCCGGCGTTTTGGGAGAAGTAGAACCGAAGGGCGCCATCCCGCCCGACCAGATCCATCGGCATGCTGCAACTGGCACGTCGACTGTGCACTTGATGAATGCCAAACTCTTCGCGTCGGTAAAACGCGCCCCACGCCTCGATGAAAATCGCCCGCGCGGTCCGGGCCTGCAGAAATTTCTCCAGAGCCACACGCTCCGTTTCCCGGTAAATTACAGGGGAGACGCGTTCCAGGTCCGCGTAATCGAGGCCGGCCGTCTGGAGAACACCGGGCCTCGGGATTTGCCGCCACGTCTCCTCGATGAATCCTACGCGCATCCGTGGATCGAAGCCGTCGGAGGCGTGCTTCAGCGAGTAGGTATTCACCGCGATGCGCAGACGTCCAAAGCCGCCTGCGTGTAGCGTGATCCAGACATGGTCAATCTTTCGTGCGTCCGCGTTCTGTTCGATTTGAAACTCGACGGCTTTACCTGTCGCAACGACCGAGTCGTTCGGTTTGAAGCCAGGTTTTGGCTCGGGATTGTGCGGATGACGAGGATTGTCCACGGAGCAGGCCAGAATGTTTCAAGCGGCGGGCGGCGGCGAGTAAATTACTGGCCCGGAGGTGTCTCACGGGCCTTTGTTAGGTAAAAAAGGGCGTGTCGATTCTAGAAAATCCGAAAATTTGCTTTCATAAGCTCCGCTTATTGTTCTATTCTGAAATCGCCTAAACTCCAAATCAGGGATGCCTTCGCCATCGATTGGCCCGCTTGCATGGCCAAGAAGATGCTTCCGACATTATGACCTCTGCCGGACGGGCAGGAGGAGCGACTGAACAATGAATACTGCTTCAAAAGAAATGGAATTGATCGCACCTGCCCCGACAGCTGCCCCCGCCAGGCCAGCCGCCAAAGTGGCCGAGCAACCTCCCGGGAGGCCGCCAGGACTTTTAAGGAAGCGGCCTCAGACTCTTCTTGCCATCCCGGTGGCAGCCGCGATTGCGCTCGGAATCCATTTCTTTGCCCCGCGCGCGGGCGTTCCCCCGGAAACCCATTTTTATCCGACGCTGCTCTTCATCGTGCTGGGCTTCGGCTTGGTCGCGGACTTGGTGCAGCCTTTTTGGACCGGCCTCCGGAACTGGATGCAGAGAATGTGCCCGATTCTAGGCGTGGTGACTCTGGCCTTGGCGGTCTGGCAATTGGTCACGACCTGTCTCGGACTTTTGCCGCTGCCCTATTTTCCCGGCCCTGAGGCGGTCATGGCGGCTCTCTCCAGCGACCGCGCTGTGCTCTTCGACAGCACCTGGCACTCGCTCTTGCTCTTGATGAGCGGCTATCTCCTCGGCACGGTGATTGCCCTTATCACGGGCGTGACGATCGGCTGGTTCCCGCACGCCCGCTATTGGGGCATGCCATTGCTCAAGGTGGTGGGCCCGATTCCGGCCACCGCCTGGATCCCGCTCGCCATGGTGGTGTCGCCTTCAGCCATGTTCTCGGCCATGGGGCTGGTGGCGCTGGCCGTCTGGTTTCCGGTAACGATGTTAACCGCGTCGGGCATCTCGAACACACGCGCCTCTTATCTGGACGTGGCGCGCACGCTCGGTGCAGGCCGCGCCTACCTTATCTTCCGGGTCGCCATCCCCGCGGCGTTGCCGAACATCTTCATCGGTCTCTTTATGGGCTTGGGCACTTCGTTCCTGACTTTGGTGGTCGCGGAAACCGTCGGAGTGAAATCAGGGCTCGGTTGGTATGTGAGCTGGGCGCAGGGCTGGGCCGAATATGGCAAAGTTTACGGAGCGCGGGTCATTATGGCTGCGTTCTTTTCCACCATCATGACCGTGCTCTTCAAGCTGCGTGATCGCGTCCTCGTCTGGCAGAAGGGAGTCATCAAGTGGTAACGGAAGCGGCACCCGTGGAGGCCCACGAGGGCGCAGCTATTCGCGCCTGGCATGTCACGAAGTCCTTTGATTCGCCTGACGGCGGCATCACGCCGGGCGCCTTGGCGCTCGACGATGTGTCGCTCTCGGTCAGCGCCGGTGAGCTCGTCTCGATCGTCGGCCCCAGCGGTTGCGGGAAATCGACGCTCCTGCGCATGATTGCCGGGCTCGCCACGCCCACGGCCGGCGAACTTTCAATCGGCGCGGAACCAATCGTCGCCCCGAGCGCCGAGCGTGGACTGGTCTTCCAGGATCCGAATCTTTTCCCGTGGCTGACTGTGCGGCGCAACATCGAGGTCGGCCTCGTCGCTCAGGGTAAACTTCGGGAAAAGCGAGGTGAAGTGAACGAATTTATGCGCCTCGTTGGCCTAGAGTCGTTCGCCAATTCCTTCCCACATCATCTTTCCGGAGGCATGGCGCAGCGCGTCTCGCTCGCTCGCGCCCTGATCAATCATCCGCGAGTCCTGTTACTCGACGAGCCGTTAGGCGCGCTCGACGCCTTTACCCGTATGCGCATGCAGGATGAAGTGCTGCGCCTCTGGCAGGTGCACGGGACGACCATGCTCTTCGTGACCCACGACATCGATGAAGCGATCTACATGAGCAGCCGCATTGTTATCATGACGCAGCGACCAGGGAAAATTGAGCAGATCATCCCGGTGAATCTCGATCGACCTCGCGACCGCAGCAGCGAGGACTTCCTGCATCTGCGAGGCGAGATTCTGGAAACGCTGCACTTTGCCGGGCAGCCGATGGCCGGTAACAATTCCTAGCTCGCTGGTCGATCCGAAGATCGGCCGAGATCCGCCGCTGCGCCTTCCGTGACTGGGCACCTCGTCGTACTCCCGCAAGGGATACTGCAAAGGCAAGCGCCGAAAAGGTTTGAGTCGACCGCTTTTCGCGGTTTACCGTGAATTTCCCGTTGGACGCGGGGGAACCACCGCTATACATCTTCCTCTCTTTTTCGCCGCTATGCCCCGCCGACCTAAACTGCCCTTGGACGACGACCGCGAAGACGGGAGGCCGAGGATGCCTGCCGTGAGCCCGCAGCTCGAGCCGGGCGAATCGACGGATCTGGAATTAATGGAAGGGATTCAGCAAGAAGATCCCGAAGCGCTCTCGAAGCTCTACGATCGCTACAACGGCATTATCAAGGCGCTCATCCTGCGCGTGGTGCATAACGAGGCGGAAGCTGATGACCTTCTCCAGGAAATCTTCATGGAGCTGTGGAACCAGGCCAAAAATTTCTCGGCCCAAAAAGGGAAGCCGTTGGGCTGGATGGTCACCCTGGCGCGACGCCGAGCCATCGATGGCCTGCGCAAAAAACAGGCCTACATGCGGGCGGGCGAGCGCTTGCAAAATGAGACCGAACAGCAGCCAGATGCCTGGGTTCACAACGCCACCGAAGAAGAAATTAATCTCTCTGATACGCGTATTTTGATACGTAAAGTCATCAACGGCCTGCCTCCAGCTCAACAACAGGCCATCGACCTCGCATTTTTTCGCGGGATGAGTCAGCGCGAAATCGCCGCAAATACGAATACTCCTTTAGGGACCGTCAAGACACGCCTCGAGCTGGGGCTGAAAAAGATCTACGACGGCCTCAAGGAACTGAAAGATGAGCTTTGATGAATTCCAGAACCAAGCACGCCTCTACGTCATTGGGGCTCTGGAGAACGGCGAATGCCGCGATTTCGAAGATGCGCGCCGGAATTTCGGGCAGCCGGCCGAGGATTTCATCACGGAATGCTATCGCCTGCACGAAGCTTTCGCCCTGAGCCTGCGCCCGGCCAAAACCTCCGACGCCCTCAAGGATCGTCTGATGAAAATGGTGCGCGAGCGCAAGAATGCCGAACCGGGCTGAAGCCGGGGGTCTTTTGGGCTTACTCGTTAGGGCTGGGCACCCTGCTTCCCTCGGAGCCGCACTCCATCTCGCGCAGGATAAACTCCTGCAGGAAACCGTAGAAATTCACCTGAAAAAGGCTGAGATCGCGTCGTGAACCGATGGGCGATCGATAGTGATCGCTCAGCTCGGCTTCGCTAAAATCGTACTTGGCCGCGATGGCCAGGCGAGCCTGGTTGAGGGCGTTGAGCCAGGCATCCGAATGTTCGTGCGGGATACGAAGGCTGCTGTTGGCAAACGGCTTTTGGTGGTTGTCGCCTAACTGGACCAAATCGGCCGCGACTGTTTCCGTCGAAGTGCTAAAGAGACGCCGCAGTTCCGGCTCGACATAGAGTTTCCACTCCGCGCAAATTTCCTTTTCGTTAGGGCTGGCCGGCAGGCTGAAGAGACGCTGCTCGGCGGCGGGCACCGATTCCGGATTGGTGCTCGCAGGGATTTGTCGCAAAAGCTCCGCGAGGAGAGGATCGATTTCGGTGATCTCCAGAACACCGTTATTGCGAATCACCTCCATCCCTCAGCCGCTCCGTTCGATGGTGGCGAGGAGCAGATAGCCGTGCAATTGCTGCACGAAAAGCTCCGCTCGCTCCCGCATCCCACTCCACAAAACTGAGCGGCCTTTCTGGTGCACTTCCATCATGTGCAGCTCGGCCTTTTCTTTCGGATAACCAAAGACCTTCTGGAAAACCATGGTGACGTAGCTCATCAGGTTCACCGGGTCGTTATGCACAATCACAATCCACGGAAGATCGAGTGCCTCTCTCGTCTCGGATTTTTCGGTGATCACCGGGCTCTCGGCCGCGCTGGAAATCTCCGAACAAAATTGCATAAGAACAATTGGGACAGCCATTATGCTCCGGCCCATGACTGCGCAAAGGTCGAGAGGAAATCAGGGCGGCGCATAACGAAAAAGGATAACACGCAAGACGCGTGAAGCAACGAAGCATGGCACTCCACAGTTTTGGAGGAATGTCATCCTAAAACCGAATCGACAATCTTTTTCTGCACCGCGTGCATTTTGCTGCGCGCCACCGGTTCCTGATCGTCAAGACCGCGGAGATGAAGTAAGCCGTGCACGAGGTAAAGAAGCAGCTCGTAAGGCAGCGACGTTTGCTGAAATTCGGCCTGTCGTCGAGCCGTTTCCAGACTGACGAAGATTTCCCCGTGCTGGAACGTGATCACATCGGTTGGACCCGGAATCCGCATGAACCGCAGATGCAACTCCGCGATTCGGCGATCCGAGACCAGAAGGACATCGACCTTTTCCAAATCCGTTAGGCCAGAGCCCGGCTCGCGCAGGCAGAGCGGCAAAGCGCTACGCGCCAGGTTTTCCAGGCGAACCCGGTCGATCGCGATTTTACGCTGTCGGTTATGCACGAAAATCTGCGGGGACGAGGGCGGCCTCATTTCTGGGAAGCAGGATCGAGCGCGATCAGCTCTCGATACAGAGTCTCCAGCGCAGGAAGTTCGAGACCTTTTGACTTCCCGCGCCGCAAGGGTTCGCCCCAGATCGGTTCGATTTCCAGCGGGCGACCGGCCAGATAATCGATCAGGGTCGAGGGTTTAAAATTGCCCATCGGCTTGGTGCGCGTCAGTTGTTCGAGCGCAACAGCGGTCGGCAGATTATGTCCGGTGGCTTGGGCCACCGCGATGGTTTCATCCATCAACTCCAGCGCGCGCAGGCGCAATGGCTCATCCGCCAGAATCTGAGCGGTATCAATGCCGCCGGCCGCCACGGCGAGACCGTTGAAAGGAATATTCCAGACCAGTTTGCGCCAGCGTTCCAGGCCCAGGTCCGCCGCCACGCTGCAAACGACCCCGCACCGTTTGAATTCCCAGGCCAGATCGTGCAGACGCGGCTGCGGGTAGCCGCGGTATTCGCCCAGGATGACGCGGCCTGCGTCGAACTTTTCCACCAGCCCTGGCGCCGTCCGGTTGAGACAAATAAAACAAATCCCGCCCAGGATTCGTTCCGCCCCGAAATGCCCGGCCAGAAACTCCTCGTTCCCGATGCCATTCTGCAACGTGAGAATCATGGTCTGCTCGCCTAACAATGGCGCGATGAGCGCGGGAAGTGCATCCTTCGCGGTCGCCTTGACTGCGACCATGACCAGGTCACAGGGGCCGATTTCCTCGGTGGAACGGTAGGCGTTGACCTTCGCGACGTGGATGTTTTCGCCTTTGCTCTGGATGCGCAATCCGCGCTTACGCACCGCCTCGTAATCGCTGCGCAAAAGGAAATGCACGTCGCGACCGAAGTGGGCCAGCTTTCCGCCGTAGTAGAGACCAATCGCGCCGGCTCCGACGACGGTGATACGGAAGTTCGGAAGTTTGTGCCTTGAGCGCATAGGAGACTCTCTAACCGCAGATCGCGCAGAGGATTCCCAGAGATTGAAAATTCTCCTCTGCGCTCCCCGTGGTGAATCCACCCCTCATCCCATCGGCCGTTGTTCCGCCTGGAAGTTTCGCGTGATCAAGCGCGCGCCTTTATTGAAAGTGAGATACGCCCAAGCCCATTGGAAAATCACCAGAAATCGATTTCGGAATCCGACGAGGTAAAGGACGTGCACAAATAGCCAGGCCAACCATGCCGGGAACCCGCTGAAGTGCACGATATTCAGGTCGGCCACCGCGCGATTGCGACCGATGGTCGCCATGCTGCCTTTGTCCCAATAATAGAATCGCTGCGGCTTGGCGCCCTCGATCATGTGCAGGATATTGCGCGCCGCGTGGCGGCCTTCCTGGATCGCCACCGGCGAGACGCCCGGGAGTGGTTTTCCATCTTTTTTTGAAGTGAAATTAGCCAGGTCCCCGATGACCTGCACCTCGGGATGACCCGGGATGGTGAGATCCTCCTGCACGATGACGCGGCCCGCTTTGTCGACAGGGACGCCCAGGGTTTTGCCCACGAAAGATGCCGTGTTCCCGGCGGCCCAGATTTTCACCCGACACGGGATGAATTTTCCGGCCACTTCGAGACCATCCTCGGTCAGGTTCTCCGCGTGCGTGCCGGTGATGACCTCGACGCCCAGCTCTTTTAATTGCTCCAAGGCGCTTGCCGAGAGGTCTTCGGGAAACCCAGAGATAATACGCTTGTCGCCTTCGACCAAGATCACCCGTGTTGCGGAGGGATCGATGTGACGAAAATCCTTGGCCAGCGTGGTGCGGGCAATCTCGGCAATTGCTCCTGCCATTTCCACACCGGTCGGACCGCCGCCGATGATGACGAAATTCATGGCCGCGGCTCGCGCCTCCAAGTCTTGCGTTTTCTCGGCAAACTCGAAGGCCATGAGGATGCGGCGTCGAATTTCGACCGCGTCCTCCAAGCTCTTCAAGCCGGGGGCGAGACGCTCCCATTCCGCGTGACCAAAGTAGGAGTGCCGTGAACCGGTCGCGAGAACGAGATAATCATAAGGGAACTCACGCTCGCTGGTCCGCACCACGCGTGCCTCGACATCCACCGCCTGAGCCTCGGCCAGCACGACCTCGATATTTTCATCATCGCTGAGAATGCTCCGGACCGGCGCCGCGATATCGGCAGGCGAGAGTGCGGCGGTCGCAACTTGGTAGAGCAGCGGCTGAAAGAGGTGATAGTTCGTGCGGTCGATCACTGTCACCCGGACCGGTTGGTTGCCCAGATGTTTGGCCGCTTCCAAGCCGCCGAAGCCGGCGCCGATAATAACGACGCGGGGGTCAGACGTTTTTTCGGATTCCATCGCCAAATGATCGTCGGATTAGACGACTGGTAAACAGAAAATCGGTTGTCAGCCCGGGGCACTGTGCTTATCTTCCGCGCCTTATGCCGAAGTCCATCGCGCGCAGCAAGACGAGAAAAGCAGTCGCCAAGCGGTTCAAAATCACCGCTACTGGCAAGATCCTGCGTTCGCACGCCACCCGCCGGCATCTCATGGCGACCAAAAACGCCAAGCGCAAACGCCAGCTGGCCAAGCTCGCCTTGGTGCACAAGACGGACGAGAAGCGCATTAAAGCGAACCTGCCGTTCGCTTAATCGCTAAGATCGCGAACAAGCGATCGTTCGACAAAGGCTTGACGGGAACACCGCTCGATCTCTAAAACGGTCGGGCCGATGAAACTCGCTGCGCTCCAAGCTCCTCTCTCCTGCATCGTTATCGCCGTTTTTGGCGCGATATCCGCCTCGGCTCAGACGACCGATGTCGATCGAGCCCGGCTCTTTCGTAGCCAAAGCAGCGTCCAGGCTCCGGTGAGCGTCTCTCCGGAAGGAGTCGACCAAGGCTACGCTGCCGCCAGTCCTAACGACAACGATCTCGGCGAGCAAGCTATCCTGAAACGGTCTGAACAATACGATCCGTTCACCCTGGAGGTAGGCCTTCCTATTTATTACACCTCCAACGCCACCCTGGTCGATCAAAACCGGAGGGACGACGTCATCATCGCCCCGGTCGTGGGGCTCAGCTACGCCCCCAAGCTGGGCGGCAATTTCTCGGGTGACTTCGGAGTGCGTCAGCAGTTCTTCTACTATCAGAACACGAGTAGCTTCAACTTCGCCAGCTTCGACGCCCTGGTCGGCGTTTCCTACGGCGTGCCGCAATTCCACAACCTCACCCTGCGAGCTAACCTCGACTACAATCGCCTGACCGGGACGAGCGATTTCGGCGCCTTTTTCTCGAATCTCGGATTGGGGTTGAGCGCCGAAATCCCGATCCGCCTCAGTCGCGCCCAGCAAATCTCCTTCGGGGCGGATACCAGCATCAGCCTCTGGGCCAACCCCGCCCCACCGCAACGGAGCGACTTTGGCCTTTTCGTCGGCTACAACATTGCCGTGACGCGTAGTTTTTCGCTCAATGCCGCTGGCCGTCTCGTCGTCCGGCCATACCACGAAGGCAGCCGAACCGATGTCAGCGAAATTCTGGCTCTGAGCGCTAATTATCGTTTCGGCGAGTGGCTTACTTTGAGCGCCCTGAGCACCTTTGTGGCTAATCAATCCAACCAAAACGGCTTCGGGTACGAAGTACTAAAC
>JBPCLK010000007.1:0-6760 GCA_051003355.1 Chthoniobacterales bacterium
ACCAGGACGACGACGCAGCCAATCACGTTGTACCAAAGATAGCCGATCTTCGTGCCGTAAAAGAGAATCAGCACGAGTGCCTGCGAAGCGATCGCGGCCACGAAAACCGCCGAGCCGCGCACGAAGCGGAGAAAGAAGGCGACCAGAAAAATTCCGAGGATGCTGCCGTAGAATATCGAACCAAGGATGTTGATCGCCTGGATCAGGTTCTCGACCAGATTAGCAAAGAGCGCGAAAGAAATGGCCACTCCGCCCCAGGCCGCCGTGAGCAGCTTCGAGACGAGCAGGTAGTGCGCGTCGCTCGCGTTCGGATGCAGCAGCGGCCGGTAGAAATCGACCACGGTGGTCGAGCCCAGTGCGTTGAGTTCCGAGGCACTGGACGACATGGCCGCGCAGAAAATCACCGCGATGAGCAATCCAATAATCCCGTGCGGCAGGTAATGCAGAACGAAACTGATGAAAACATAGTCCGCGTCGCCTGTTTCGAGTTTTGGATCGACCGCTGTGAGATTTTTCTTCACTTCCCCACGCAAACTGTCGATTTCGCCTTGCTGACGACGGAGTTCCGCGGTGGCCGTCTCGATCGCCGGGACCGATCTGGCTTTCATGGCGTTCGTTAGGTTGCGCACCGTGGTCTGTTTGGCAGCGAAGATTTGGTCGTAGCGCGACTGGAGGGCCGCGAATTTGCCGGCCTGCTCGCCCTGCGCGACGCGCTCGTAGGCGGGCTGGTTAAAAAAGATCGGCGGCTTCTCAAACTGGAAGAAAATGAAAACCATCACGCCCGTGAGCAGAATGAAGAATTGCATCGGCAGCTTGAGCACGGCGTTGAAAATAAGACCAAAGCGGCTGGCCGACAGCGAACCGCCGGCCAGATAACGCTGCACTTGCGACTGGTCGGTGCCGAAGTAGGAAAGGGCGAGAAAGAAACCGCCGAGCAAGCCGGACCAAAAAGTGTAACGCTTGTGAAAATCGATGGAGAAATCGACCGCCTCGAGTTTGCCCATCTTGCCTGCGACCGACATGGCCTGAAAAAAAGAAAGATCGGACGGCAACCGATGCAGGATCATGCCAAAGGCGATGCCCATCCCGGCCAGGATGACCGCCATCTGCCACTTCTGAGTATGCGAGACGGCGGTCGTGCCTCCGGTGGTGGTATAAACGACCACAAAAAGGCCGGCCAGCAGGATCGTTAGGCGCAAATTCCAGCCGAGCAACGCGGAGATGATAATGGCCGGCGCGTAAATCGTAATCCCGGCGGCCAGCCCGCGCTGCACCAGAAAAAGAAACGCGCCTAACAATCGCGTTTTCTGGTCGAAGCGCTGGCCGAGATACTCGTAGGCCGTGACCACCTTGAGCCGGTGATAAATCGGGATGAAAAGCGCGCAGACGACGATGAGCGCGAAGGGGAGACCGAAGTAGTTTTGGACAAACCCGAGCCCATTTTCGTAGGCCTGCCCGGGCGTGGAAAGAAAGGTCACCGCACTGGCCTGCGTGGCCATGACCGAGAGCCCGATGGTGCCCCAGCGGATACTGGCATCCCCCTGCAGGTAATGCCCAAGATCGCGGTCAGCGCGTGTTTTCCACCAGCCGTAGAGCGCGATCGCGAGCACTGTGCTGAAGAGCACCGCGTAGTCGAGCCAGCTCACAAAAAATATCGACTGACGAAGTAGAAAAAGGCCACCTCGATCACGAAAGCGAAGACGACAGCGACGTAGGCGTTGCGCCAAGATCCAAACAGCGGGACCGAAGCGGATCCCTCGAGGTCGTTTGCCTTATCCTTCATACGATTGGCCTTGCGCGTCGCGCGGATCTCATCCTACGGACGAGCGGAAGCTCGTCCCTCCGGAGGGTCATGCTTCCGCATGACCTCGCATGCACCGTGTGAATCTCATCTCGTCGCTCTGCCTAACGAAATCAGGTTGGCGAAGATCCGGTAGGCGCCCGGCACGCCCGCCGGCAACTCGCGGAACCAGGAATAGCCCGTGTAAACAAACCAGCCCTTCTCGCAGCGGGTCACGAGCAGGCCGCCATCGAGCGGTTTCTCGCCCGGATCATGGCTGGAAAGAATTGGCGTCCAGGCGGCGTCCCACTCGTTAGGGAAATAAAGTCCGCGTTCCTGCACCCAGCCGGCGAAATCCGCTGCCGTTATCTGATTGGGGAAATTCATCACCGGATGATCCGGCGCGAGGATACCCACAGGCGCATTTTCATCCGTCACACGATCGTGCGAGACCTGCAATGGATGCGGCAGTTGATCGGGCTTCGGCCCTGGCATGGTGTTGTATTGCACCACGACCACGCCGCCCTGGCGAGCGTAGGCGAGTAACTGCGGATACCACGCGCCGATTCTCTCAGGATGCACGTTGTAAGCCCGGACGCCGAGCACGATCGCATCGAAACGGGCCAGGTTCGCAGCCTTCACATCCTGATCGGCCAGGATTTGCACATCAGAACCGATCTCGCGCAGACTTTCCGGAATGGCGTCCCCGGCCCCGGGCAGGTAGCCGACCAGCGGCGCCTTGTTCTCGATCTTCGCCCTCACGAGCTTGGCTTGCGCGGGCGAGATGAGCGTTTGCGGCTCGATATGCGGGTAGGCGATCTTTTGCCGGCAAAAGGCGCGAGTCTTCTGTCCGTTAGAGGTGAAGACAACACGCAGGGTCCCCTCGCCTGCCTCCGCCGGCGGGGTGACCTGGAACGTACAACTTGTTTCGCTCTCCACGCCCTCCAGCTGCACCGGGACCGAGGCGGGCTCAACCTTCCAGCCGGCGGGGATCGCCAGCGAAACGTCGCTCTTAAATTTGTCCGCGGCGGCGATGACACGCACGTTCACGGTCTTGGCCTGCCCATTGCCGAAAACGAAAACCGGACGGGGCAAGAGGGCGAAGGCGGGCGGCGCGATGACCAGCGGTGCGCTCGTTTCGCCCGCGACGCGATCGACCTGTCGAAAATGCGGCCCTAACGAATAAGCGATCTCTTCGCTGCCGACCTGTAGAGTCACTTCGATCGGGAAAGGCGGAGGATTTTCGGGCCGGCCAATAAGCGTCTGATCGGCGACCGAGTAAGTGCCGACCGTGCCCGGCTCGCGCAACCAATAGGGCTGCGAAAAAGGCAGGTCCTTCGGCAACGCGACGGTGGTCTTTTCGGTGAAAAGCTCGTTCGTCGCGAGAGGCTTGCCGACCGTGGTTACGGCTCCATGAGCGAGAGCGCGGATCGACTTGAGTTTGACGTCGGCAGGCGAGCGATTGATCGCCTCGATTTGCAGCGGAAGATTTTCGCCCGGCTGCGCGGACGCCTTCTCGCTGATCGCTTCGAGATGCAGGCCGAGACATGCGGCGATCACGCCATCGAGATCGGCTTGTTTTTCTTTGACCCAGGCATCGTCGCCGAGTTGGCGCAGGGTCTGACGCAGCTCGAGCAAAGCAGGCAGAGAAGCCCACGGCCTGGTGTCATCGAATTTTTGCAGGATCCCAGTGATCTTTTCGGTAACTTCCGCGGCCTTCGGAACTCGACTCCACGTCGTATCGATGCCGTCGAAAATGCTGGCCCCGCTGGCAACCGGTTTGCCCTCGATAAACTTGAAGTATTCCTCGCGGCTGCCACGCTCGATCTCGACTCCAAAACCCTGGCTTTTGTGCATGCTGCGGCTGGCCGCGGCGATCTCGGGATACGATTGCCCGAGGAGTGGCTGGTATCCACCCGCCTCGAGACTGATCAGGCCTTTCGGGTCGAACGGTTCGTTGCGCGAGCGAGCGCGCCAGGCAGCCCAGGAATTCCAAAACAAGCGCGAGGGTTGCCACGGCCTCACGAATTTCAATTGTTCGGGAAAACGTTTTGGATCACCGGCGGCCTTGAACGCTTCCGCCGCCAAGAGCGCGGACGCGGTGTGGTGTCCGTGAGTCTTGGTGTCATCGGTCGGGAAACGTGTCACAACGAGGTCCGGCTGGAATTTTCGGATCGTCCAGACCACATCCGCGAGAATTTTGTCGCGATCCCAGATGCGGAGCGCTTCGTCGGCGGATTTCGAGAAACCGAAGTCGTTTGCGCGGGTGAAGAATTGCCGCCCGTGATCGATGCGGCGCGCGGCCAGCAGTTCCTGCGTGCGGATAACGCCTAACTGATCGCGCAGCTCCGGGCCGATCAGATTTTGCCCTCCATCGCCGCGCGTGAGGGAAAGGTAGGCCGTGTCGTAGAGCGCCCCGTTCGCCCAGTAGGAAATGAGGCCGGTGTTTTCGTCGTCGGGATGCGCCGCCACGTAGAGGACGCGTCCGAGCACGTTGAGCTTCTCGAGCGCAAGACGAATGTGGGCGGAATCCATGGTCGCTGGCGCCTCCGCACCCTGGCTCAGACCGACCAGACTAACGAACGCGAGCGAAGCCACGAAACAGCGCGAGCGCGAAGACATAGATTGCGCGAGAAAGACGCCGGGATGGCCGCGAGATCAGCGCAGACCGTCAATGACCATCTGGCTGTTACGAATCGCGCTTTCGTCCGGTTCTTTCGCCGCCTTCAGCATCTCGATCGATTTTTCCGCAGCGGCCTTGGCTTCATCCTTGTGACCGAGTTTGGCTTCGATCTGGGCCTTCTTGTAATAGTAGACGTAGATCGGCTCTTTTTGCTTCTCGATGGCGAGGTCGATCCATTTCGCGGCCGTCTCCAGATCCTTGTCTTGATCGTAGTAGAAACTAGCGGCCTGATAATAGAAACGCGCGTCGAGCGAGGACGGATCCTTGAGCGCGGCGTCGATTGCTGCGCTTACTTTTTCCATGGTGCCGGTAGTGAACTCGACCGCGACGCGTGTCTTGTCCCACTCTAGCGAGATGGTGGCGCCGTCATCCTTGAGATTATCGAAACCGATGGTGAAAGACTCGATCCGCTCGGCCAAAGCGGTCGGCTTGACCTTGGCGCGCATGATGTCGGCGTCAGCCGAATAGTCGGTCGCGCCCCAGAGCTTGGTGTTCTTCGAGAGAACGATGGTCCACTCGTCCTTATCCGGGATGGTGTAGAAGGCGTATTCGCCCGCTGGTATCTCCTTGTCGCCCATCTTGACCGCGTCGCTAAACTTGATCTTCGTCGAGGAGTTCGCGCCGGTGCGCCAGACTTTGCCGTAAGGAACGAGGCCACCGAAGATTTCACGGTCGCGCACGTTAGGCCGCGAGTAATCGATCTCCACATCCATGACACCGACCCGTTGCTGGATGGTGCAGTGCTGGCTGGGTGCGGGAAATTCAACTTTGGTTTCGGCAGCCCAGAGGCTCGGCACGAGCGAGGAAGCAAGCAAGGTGAGAAGAGTGATGTGTACGGGTCGAAGCATGTCAAAAGTGGTTTTGGTTGAGTGAACTGCGCAGAGTTGGCAGCGTGCCAATCGTTTACGAGAGCCGCCGACGCTGAGTGAGTCAAGTCCGCGCGAGGAAGCCTTGGCTCAGGTTTCGCTATCGAGGGCGAAGAATTGAGTTGCTCTAAGGGGGGCTAATTTATAGCCTCATCGCATGAATAGACGTTCCCATTCGAAATCCGTTTCTATCTCAAAATCTCGCTGGGGTGCTTATGCTGTTGCCGGTGCCGCGACAGCCTTGGTGAGCGCCCCGGCCGTTGAAGGCGCCATCCATTATTCGGGCAGGATCAGTTACAATTTTGACGCCGGATCGGGTTCAATCAAAAGCGCGGCCTTTGCGCTGGAACCGGGCGCCGCCCTTCTCTTTGCCTTTGGGCGCGCCAACTACCAGAGCGGAGCGGCCTTCTTTAACATGGGGAACAACGCCTCCTTTCGTGGAATTTCTAGCCGGAGTTTTCGCTACCCATCGAATCTCGATCTCCGCCAGCCTGTCTCGAACGGTAATTTTATCGCCGGTGGTCAGCCGGTGGACGCCTTCATGGCGATTCGCCAAGGCAACATCAATAGTCACTTCCTCGCGCCGGGCACGGGATTTATTGGCTTCAAATTCGATGTCGGCAACGGAACTCAATACGGCTGGGCGCGCGTCTCGATGAACGGCGCTCCTGATAACAGCTTCACTCTGCTCGATTATGCCTGGGCAGATCCGGGTGAAAGATTGCGGGTCGGCCAGAGAAGGTCCGGGCGGCGGGTCGCGGCGGATTCGCTCCCGCACGAAGGATCGCTCGGTTTCCTCGCTTTGGGCGCCGCTGGTCTGATGGCTTGGCGTCAGCCACGATCCCTGCCTCGCTCGTAAGAGTCTCGAGCCGGGAGGAAGTTTGACGACGGTGCCCAAGCATCGTCTCTGTGGCATTTATCATATTCACGCTCTTTCCTATCGCGCCCCGGTTCTCGGGCAGTTTTTGCCATGCTCGTCCTGGCCTTTGCGACCCGTGGACTGAAGGAGTTTGGCGACACTTCGCGTAAGGCCTCATTATTGGATTTAGCGATCCACCGCGGCGCGGACAGATGACTGGCGCTTATTATCGGATGCGCGATCTTTTGGTGACGACAAGGGCTTTCGCCGGCGCATTTCTCTAGAAGCTCGACCCGGAAACCAATGTCTTCACCGCGGGCGCGATCGGGACGATTTAAGATGCGATTACCCTGTGGAAAGCGGAGGCCACCGCTGGCGACCTGACGAAATCCCCTGGAGCCTAGGGGGTTCGAACCCCTGACCTCCTCAATGCCATGAATGTGTCCAGCTCAATCTTCCCTCGTGGAATCAAATTCTGGCATAATTTATTGGCATTCTTTTGCACTTCGACAGCCACCAAGAGATTGGAGAATAGGGGGCTCGAACCCCTGACCTCCTGCATGCCATGCAGG
>JBPCLK010000008.1:0-12364 GCA_051003355.1 Chthoniobacterales bacterium
AGCGACTCGCCGGCGCCCGGCTCGAAATTGCGCAAGCAAATGAGCCAGCTCGTGGCGCAAGGTGCGATCGATCTCGGACTCGCCATGAACGAAGAGCCGGCAATTCAAGAGCACGCGCGGGCCCTGATATTCGGCGCGGCCTGCGGCGGTGCGCAGGCGGGCCGACCATTCGACCACGATGCGGGCGGCCAAGGCGGGGGCGGCTTGCTGCAAAAAAAGATCGCGGGCCAGTTGTTCCAGGGCCGGGTCGCGGCCGGGGGCGCGCGGTGCCGCCGGCGAGGGGAGAATGAATTCGAGCTGGCTAAACGACAGCATGCCTGGGCTGGTCGGGCTGCGGTTGCTCCCGGCGACGTTGCAGGATGCGTGCAAGCGCGGCAGTCGTCTGCTCGATTTCGGAAGAAACCGTCTCTTTGCCTAACGAAAAGCGAATGGCCGACCCGGCGCGGGCTTCCGACAAGTCCATCGCGAGCAAAACATGCGAAGCGACCACCGAGCCCACCATGCAGGCCGAGCCGCTCGAAGCGCAAATGCCTTCCAGATCGAGAGCCATGAGCAGCGTCTCGGAAGAAAAACCCGGGAAACTGACATTGAGTGTGTTGCCGAGTCGCGGGGCTTCGGCGGCATTTTGGTGGGCGCCAGGGCAGACCTGCTCGATTCCTTTCCAGAGCTGGTCGCGCAATTCGGCTTCGCGTTGCTGTTCGTTAGGGAAATTAAGCATGTCTTCCGCCGCAGCGGCCATGCCCACCAGCGCGGGAACGTTTTCCGTCCCCGGCCGCCGTTCGCCTTCATGGGCGCCGCCAAATTGAATATGATCGATCGGCAGACCGGCCCGGAGGTAAAGGAATCCCGCGCCTTTCGGACCGTAAAACTTGTGCGCGCCAAAGCTGGCCGCGTCGATTTCCGCCAGGTCGGCAGGCAGTTTACCGAACGACTGCACCATGTCGCTGTGCAGCAAGACTCCGCGCTTCCGGCAGCGCGCCGAGATTTCGCTCATCGGCTGGATGACGCCAGTTTCGTTATTCGCGGTCATGATCGAAACCAGACTGGTCTCGGGACGAATGGCGTTCTCGAGTTCGTCCGGATCGATCAATCCCTCGGGCGAAAGGTTGAGCCACGTGACCTTGAAACCTTCCTTTTTTTCCAGGTGCTCGAGGGTGTGGAGAACAGCGTGATGCTCAGCGCGGTTGCTGATGAGGTGCTTTCCGTTAGGCGCACCACGCCGGGCAAGACCTAGCAGGGCGAGATTATTCGCCTCGGTGCCGCCGCCGGTGAAGATGATTTCGTGCGGCTTGACCCGCAGGAGGGCCGCGAGCCGGTCGCGGGCATCGTCGAGCGCCGCACGCGTTTCGCGGCCGGCGCGATGGACGCTGGAAGGATTCCCGAAATGGCGCTCAAAGTAGGGCAGCATGGCGCGCCAGGCCGCGTCGCAGAGCGGCGTGGTCGCGTTGTAGTCGAGATAGATCATCGCGCGACCGGCGCGTTGGCTTCGTTCAGCGGGCGATTGCGTTTCTGCAAAACCTGGAAAGGTTTTCCGTCGTAGGCGACGAGGGAATCGGGCGGGATGCTCTGGGTCAGGAAGACGTTGCCGCCGATCGTGCTGCGCGCGCCTACCACGGTCTCGCCGCCGAGAACGGTGGAGTTTGGATAGATCGTGACGTGGTCTTCCACGTTGGGATGGCGTTTGCCGCCCTTTTTAATGTGGCCTTCCTCGTCCTTCTGGAAGCTGCGCGCGCCTAACGTGACTCCGTGATAAAGCTTCACGTGCGAACCAATCACGCAGGTCTCGCCGATGACCACGCCGGTGCCGTGATCGATAAAAAAGTGGCTCCCGATTTTCGCGCCCGGATGAATATCGATCCCGGTGCGACCATGCGCCCATTCCGTCATCATTCGGGGGATAAGTGGCAGGTTCGCCTGGTAAAGAATGTGCGCCATACGTTGGATGGCGATCGCCTCCAGCGACGGGTAAGCCAGGATCACTTCTTCAAAACTGGTCGAGGCCGGGTCGCCCTCGTACGCAGCGTCGATGTCTGTCCAAAGCACTTCGCGCACGTCGGCCAGGTGACCGAAAAATTCCCGCAGGATGCGTTCGGCGTTGGGCTCGACAGAGCCGTTGCCACCTTCCCGGGCCAGACTCTTGCACATCTCCGGATGAAGCCGGTCATGGAGCGAGAGGAGGCGCTCGGCTGTCAGGGCGGGCAGGTCATCCGTCCGCTTGACCGGTTCGCCGTGGAAGCCGGGAAAAAGAAGACTGAGCAATTCGACGCAGGCGGCATCGACCGCCGGGCGCGACGGGAGCGTCGCGGCGGCATCGAGATAATTGATTCCACCGTCCGCCGTGTAAGTGCGCAGCAGGGCTTCGGCTGCTTTGTCGCGAGCTTTCTCCATCGCCGTAAACATCGGCGAGGTGAGGATTAATGAAACTCAAAAAGATCCGCGCTCCGAGACCGAGGGGGCTCGCGCTCCCGCGACAAAGCCGATGTTGAAGAAGCTTCCCCAGCCATTGGGCATAAGGCTAAAGGAACGCTGTGGCACCCCATCTCGACCTATCGCTCGATTTCCTTCGTGCCGGTCGCGGAGCAGGGAGAGCCGGGCTCAGATCCTGCTTCCGTGCCAAGATGCTAAAGTTCATTGTCGGCCCGAAAAAGAGCGTGCTTCTCCTCTTGGGACTGCTAGCGACTTCCTCCCCCGGAGGGGCGCAGACTGTCGCGTTGGGCAGAGCCGAAAGTATCTCCCCGGTAGGTCTTCGCACCGGCTCGCTCGTCATGGCCCCCAGCCTGGCATCTCGCCGTGACCACCCTGGCGCCACGTTGGCGCCGGGCTCGATCCTTGATGAGGCTGCATCTATTCGCCCACTCACGAGCGACCAGGCTCGCGGCCGGGCGTTCACCGCTTACGCCCGATCGGTCATGGTCGCGAGTCTGCCCACGCAAACTATCGACCTCGGAGGGGCCGACTCCGTGGCGGTGCTGGGTGCCACCACCATCACCAATACCGGCGCCACCATCATAAAGGGTGACGTGGCCCTTGCCCCAGGCACCTCCGTCACGGGATTCCCGCCGGGCGTGATCACGGGCGGAACGCTCCATATCAATGACTCCTTTGCCATTGCGGCGCAGGCTGGGGCACTGGCCGCTTATAATCAGCTCGCCAACGAAACAGCGACGAGCAACCTCACGGGCATAAATCTGGGAGGCCTGACGCTGACTTCGGGTACCTATCGTTTTGACACATCGGCGCTCCTGACCGGCAACCTGAGCCTGGATACCGGCGGCGACCCCAATGCCATCTTCCATTTTCAAATCGGAAGTACCCTTGTGACAGGTTCGAATTCCACCATCTCCCTGCTCAATGGGAATACGGTCGATATCTTCTGGCAGGTCGGCACCTCCGCCACGCTCGGGGCCAACAGCAGCTTCATCGGCACGATCATCGCGAATCAAAACATCACCCTGAATTCCGGAGCGAGCGTCGTCGGGAGGGCGCTGGCGCTGAATGGCGCCGTCACCCTGGATACCAACACGGTTACGGTCCCAACTCCCACCCCGACTCCGACAGCTACCCCGAGCCCGACGATTACGCCAAGCCCAACGGCTACCCCGAGCCCGACGATTACGCCAAGCCCAACGGCTACGCCAAGCCCGACGATTACGCCAAGCCCAACGGCTACGCCAAGCCCGACAGCTACCCCGAGCCCAGCTGCTACCCCGAGCCCGACAGCGAGTCCTACAGCCACACCTGGACCCACCGTAGCTCCCATTCCCAGGCTTACCCCAAATCAACTCGCAGTCGCAAATGCGATCGATCGCCTCGCGGCCGCTCATCCCGGTAATCCTCTCATCCAGCAGCTCGCCGCTTTGCCAGCGTCCCAAATCCTCGGCGCGCTCGACTTACTCTCTCCCGAGGATCTCGCCGCCATCTTCAATGTCGGCTTCGCGGTCTCACACGTGCAACTGAACAACATCGAACAGCGCCTCCTGGACGCGCGGCAAGGTGCGACCGGCTTTAGCGATTCTGGTTTCAGAGTCACCGACCAACACCCCACCTATGCCACCGATGCCAAAGACGCGCTCAGCGGCGACGGCAAGGAAGTGGTCTCTCCGTCCCCGGTGCCCCCAGTCATCCTGGACAAACGATGGGGCTTTTTCATCTCCGGTAGCGGAGAGATCGTGGACGTCGAAAACAACGGCAGCGCGCGCGGCTCATCCTTTGAGCCCGGCGGCGTGACCGTCGGTGCCGACTATCGTCTCACCCCGCACCTCATTCTTGGGGCAGCCTTCGGTTACGCCCATAACTCGGCCGACCTGAACCTGGGCGGCAGCATTCGCAGTGACAGCGGCACGGCCAGCCTTTATGGGACTTACTACCACGGGGGATTCTACGTGAACGGGATCGCCGGCGCGGGCTATGGGTCGATTGAGACTCGTCGCCTTACGCTGGGCGGCGTCGCTCGCGGCGACACGAACGGGACGAACGTCAACGCTCTCCTCGGCACCGGTTACGATCATCACCTGGCGCATTGGGCTGTCGGTCCTCTCGCCTCGCTCCGCTATAGCAGGTTCGGCCTGGATAGCTTTAACGAAGAGGGGGCCCTGGGCTCGTTAGGTATTCGTTCGCGGAGCGAGAATTCGCTCCTTTCCACCATTGGCGCTCAGGCTTCCTACACCGCGACGATCTGCCGTATCCCTGTGACGCCCTTCATCCGCGCGCAATGGGAGCATGAACTTCTCACGAGCACGTCCAGCATCGACGCAGGGTTTACTTCGGCTGATACGTTTAGCGTCCAGGGACCTCATATCGGCCGCGACGGCGTTCTTTTACAGGCGGGCGTCTCCGCCCAACTCACTCCGCGCCTCGGCATCATCACCTACTACAGCGGCGACCTCGGGCGGGAGAACTACACCGCCCACACCATCACCGCCGGGTTGCACTACAGTTTCTGATCCCATTGGCGCCGCCTTAAGCGCAGCGGGAACACATGCGCATGATTGAATCGTCGGCCTAACCGCGCCGCTCTCGCGCTTCCGAGGGTCAAAAGGGTGACCTATCCGCCTACCTCGCCTTTCAGCTTCCCGGGCGTCGGACTGCGTCGGGAGGCCACCATGCGCCAGTTTCTCCGCGGTTTTTTTGTGCGAGCCGCAGGAAAGCCGGGTGTCGATAGCCAGCTGTGAACCCTAATGGTTTCCCCAACACCGAAGCGATCTCGATGGCCGAGACGGTGGCATACGATGCGCTCCCGTGTTACCGGCCGCGCGCATGAAGACGATCCGCAAACATCTCCCGATATTTTTGGCTGTGCTCGCGCTCTCGGCGCCCCTGCTGGCGCGCGAAGCGCCTCCGTCCCGACCGTTCGAACGGATCGACGGCTGCCGGGGTAGAACCGGACGAGTGGACCGACGGGGACAGCTTCCTCGTCCGCCTCGAAACTTTCCGGCTCTATTTCGTGGACACGACCGAATCCCGGTCCCGCGGTCAGCGGTCGGACGACCAGGCAGCCTATTTTGACATGACGCGCGCCGAGGCGGTCAAACTCGGCCAGGAAGCGAAAGCGTTCACCGCCGCGAAGCTCGCCCGACCGTTCACGATTCAAACGCGCTGGCGGGCCGGTTTCGGGCCGTCGCGGTATTACGCGTTTGTCTACACCGCGGGCGGCGACGACCTCGCGCAGTTGCTGGTGAGCAACGGCTTGGCGAGGATCTACGGGACGCGCACGCCCACGCCGGACGGAACTGATTCGAAGGATTACCGAGTTGGACTAGACCAACGCGAGACAGCAGCCAAGGCCAAAAAACTTGGAGGATGGCGCGTTACCACTGGTTAATATAGCTGCTTCTTTGGCCGCGCGTTAGGCGCCAGTTTTAGTCGCGGGCGCTAACCTCGGACGGGCGGGACGTGCTGGTTTCATCAAGGATCTTCACAGGATCAAATGAGCCCCCCAGGCCGACAAACTGGTATCAGACTGCAGGGCCAGCGCCGGCCTCGCGCCGCTGTGCTTACGCCACTTCCGCTCAGTCGGCGCAGAGCTACTCGGCTTGAGCGAGGACAGTCTTTACGGCTTCGTCTTGCAAATCTGGCGGATACCCGTGTTTCCGCAGGATGCGCTTCACCATGACTTTGATCTTTGCTCGTGCGCTTTCCCGGACAGTCCAGTCGATGGTAACACTTTTGCGGACTTGGGTGACTAGCTCCGCGGCGATGACTTTGAGCTCGTCGCTTCCCATGGCTTCGACGGCGCTGTTGTTCGCTGCCAGCGCATCGTAGAATGGAGCCGCTGGGGAGCGAGCGACATAGACAGCATGAAACGCTGGGCGGAAGCCCGACAGAGCAGGTGCGAAGGCGTCAAGGCGACTTCGTCGTCGTTCAAGCCGAGATCGACGCCGCGCTGGGTGGCGGCGCTCATCTCTTTCGCGAGTTTGATCAGCTCTTCGATCACTTCTTGTGTGGCGATGGCGCGGTTGTGGTAGGCGTTGAGCGTCTTCTTCAACATCCCGGAAAACTCGCGGCTTTGGACGAGACGTTTGGAAGTCCGAGGGACGAATGATAAATGATGAATTAGGAAGTGGGAAAACTTCTTCCTTCTGCATTCATACTTCTGACTTCTTACGGGTCCGCGTACCTCGGCGAGGTGATCGGAAAGAATGGAGCGTGCTGGGAAGCCGCGACATAGATGGGCAAACCCGAGAGGGTGAGCCGGTGGGCAACCGGCGAATCAACGTTGATCTCTGGCTGCTTCAATCTTACCGCGCTGAAGACGTCGATGATTCGTCTTCGGGGAGGCTAGGAATGGAAAATCAAGCAGGAGCGAGCTCAGCTTCCAGCGGCTTGCCCTTTTTGAAGCGACTCGCGCCGAGAATGCTGAAGCCGATCACCTGGCCATTCTCGCTGACCCGTTCCATCACCGCATCGTGATCCGTTTCCTTTTCGTAGCCGGCGGCTTCCGAAAACCTCACTTCCAGGAAATCTGCTTCCGCGTCGAACCAGACTTTTATTTTATCGGCCATAAATCTTTTCCGGCTTTTGGTTTGGCAGTCAAATAGGCCGTGACCACAAACGCATCGGCTTCCGCGTATTTAACCACAACGCACAGCCATTTGCCATCCACGATTGTCCGCACGTAAAACTCGTAGAACAACCGCACGGCGTCGTCCGAACGCGAAAGCCGCACCAATTGCGGCAGGTGCAACGTGCGCTCAATTTCTACCCCCATGTTCTTCAATTCAGGATGCTCCAGAATGTGTGCCAGACGCTCATCTGTCAGCCGCACTTTGCGGCCAAAGCAATCTTCAAAAATCCTCATTTTTTTTTCGGTCGGCAAGAAGCTCAGCAGATGTGACGCGATGATCGCCGCGGAAGCGCGTTGCTGCCAAGAAATTCCTCTTTCTGACTTCTCTTCGCCCCACCTTGGCACCCGCTTCTCCACGATAGACCGGCATCCCGCGGCTGCGGATCTTGACACCAAACGCAAATCCTTTGTGGCAATTCTGACTGTCGCCGCGGCTGTCAGGATTTGCACACTGACCCCTTCCCCTCCTCCTGAACCCCTTCCCCTCCTCACAATAATGGCCGGGTGACTCAACCTTCGCCGTCTCTTCGCGACCGGTGGCGGCTCGTTTCATCGATCGCCGCTTTCACTGCGTGGAACTGATGATAACCGGCCACCAGCTTATGCACCGCGCCGGTATCGGGATCGTCTTCGAAAACGATGAAGTTGCGGACGAGATCGAGAAAGCGCCGCTTGTCGAAAACTCCCCTAACGAGTGTTTCCAATTCCAGCGCCGTCTTCGGCGCATCGAACTCGATCATGCGCCCGATTTGAACAATGACCGAGCCGCTGGTTCGAGCCAACGCGCGAATTAATCCATCGCTTAAATCAGAAGCCTGTAATCGTAAGGAGCCGAGCCGAAGCCGCTGAGGTAGGTGCCCACCTTCGCAATTGCGCTTGCCGAGTCCAACGTGGGCGGGGAGCCGGGAGTAGTAATCGAACGTATTCCAATTCATCTTCGACAGGCCGAGAATCTCAGTAGCGACTTGCGTCACATCCGATTGCCCATGAAACCGCCGAATCAACGATGGCGTGGGTATTCGTCGTTTGCCTTGGTAATACTTCCAGCTTGGGTTGCTCGCATTCGGGGTGGCACCATGAACCCACAAAAGTGCGGAGGTCTTATCGAGGACTACCACCGCACCGCGAGGAATTGGGAACGTATCAATCTCCGGCTTTCCATTGCTCATCTTCGAGGCCAGGTAGCGCAAGGACTCTTCGATGGTGACTTCGATCAACTCGATATTCGGAACCCCCTCCAACCCTTGCAATAGACCGCGCTGCTCATCGGTCGTGAACGCTGTTCGCTTGTGAACGACCGGTTCGTTGGGGAGGGATAATTGCAATGCCGGTGGGGGCCGATAGTCTGTTTGTGTGAGTTCATTTGCCATTCACCCCGTCGACCCTAACGAGATCGAAGCACTTCTGCATGCTTCCCACGCGGATCCTTTCCGGGTCCTGGGCCCGCATCGCGCGGGCGACGATCTGGTCATCCGCGTCTTTCGACCAGAGGCGAAGGAAATTCAGATCGTCGGGGCCAGCGACCAAACGCAGACCTTTCCTGCCGAGCGTCTCCATATCGAAGGGCTTTACCAGGCGACGGTGCCTAACGGGGCGAGCGATTTCTCTTACCTGGTGAAGGTGATCGCTTTTGACGGCACCGAGCAGGTCCTGCGCGATCCGTATAGCTATGGGCCGATCATGGGCGAGATCGATCTGCACCTGTTTGCGGAGGGAAATCACCAGCGGCTTTACGACAAGTTTGGGGCTCACTTGCGCGAGATCGGCGGCGAGCGTGGCACCTATTTCGCGGTTTGGGCCCCTAACGCTGCGCGCGTCCGCGTGGTCGGCGATTTCAATGTCTGGGACGGCCGCGTGCATCCAATGCGCAAGCTGGCGGCCAGTGGGGTTTGGGAGATTTTCATCCCGGGCGTCAAGGAAGGTGCGCACTACAAATTTGAGATCAGGGCGATGAGCGGAGCGCTGCTCTTGAAGAGCGATCCGTTTGGGTTCTTTAGCCAGCATGGCGTGCAGACTTCGTCGTTGGTTTACGACCTCGACCGTTACCAATGGAGCGACGACGAATGGATGGAAGCGCGTGGCACGAAAGAATGGCACCGCAGCGCAGTCAGTATCTACGAAGTGCATCTCGGTTCGTGGAAACGCGTGGTGGAGCAGGGGAATCGTTTCATCAGCTATCTCGAGTTCGCTGAGACGCTGTTGCCCTATGTGCTCGAGATGGGTTTCACTCATATCGAGTTGCTGCCGATCGCTGAGCATCCTTTCGAAGGTTCCTGGGGTTATCAGGTGACCAATTACTACGCGCCGACCAGCCGTTTCGGGAATCCGGATGAACTGCGCCATTTCATCGATGCCTGTCATCGCGCCGGGATTGGCGTGATCATGGATTGGGTGCCGGCGCATTTCCCGAAAGACGCGCACGGGTTGGCGGAGTTTGACGGCACCGACCTTTATGAACACGCCGATCCGCGGCAGGGCGAGCATCAGGATTGGGGCACGCTGATTTTTAACTTCGGCCGCAACGAGGTGCGCAATTTCCTGACCGCGAATGCGCTTTTTTGGCTCGATCAATATCACATCGACTGCCTGCGCGTGGACGCGTTCGCGTCGATGCTCTATCTCGATTACTCGCGCCAGCCGGGAGAATGGATCCCAAATGCGTTTGGCGGTCGCGAGAATCTCGAGGCGGTCTTCTTCCTCAAACAGACTAACGAGTGGTGCTACGAGAAGTATCCGGGCGCGATCACCATCGCGGAGGAATCGACTGCCTGGCCGGGCGTCTCACGGCCGACCCATCTCGGAGGCCTCGGTTTCGGGTTCAAATGGAACATGGGCTGGATGCACGACTTTCTGCATTACATGGCGCTGGATCCGATTTACCGGCGCTTCCACCAGGGGAACGTGACCTTCTCGATCATGTATGCCTTTCAGGAGCATTTCATCCTGGTCCTCAGCCACGACGAAGTCGTCCACGGGAAGGGTTCCATGATTAACAAAATGCCTGGGGACGAGTGGCAGAAGTTTGCCAATCTCCGGATGTTTTACGCCTGGATGTTTGGGCATCCGGGCAAAAAGCTGCTCTTCATGGGCTGCGAATTCGGGCAACGGCGCGAGTGGAATCACGACCGCGGCCTTGATTGGGAACTGACCAACGAGCCCCGCCACGACGGACTGCGCCGCCTGGTGCAGCACTTAAATCATGTCTATCGCAACGAACCGGCGCTGTGGGACATGGATGATAGCCACGAGAGCTTTGAGTGGATCGACTTTCACGATGCCGACAATTGTGTGGTCGCCTTCTTGCGTCGTTCCCGGGAAGGTGAAGTGCTCATCTTCGTGGTCAATGCGACTCCGGTGGTGCGATATAATTATCGCCTCGGAGTCCCCGAAGGCGGGTTCTACCAGGAGATCATTAACACAGATGGCGAAACCTATGGAGGCAGCAATGTCGGCAATCTCGGCGGCCTCGAAGCCGAAGCGGTCGAGTGGCAGGGGCGGACGCACTCGATGGTGGTCAATTTGCCGCCGCTCGCGCTGATCGCCTTCAAACTTCAGGCTGCAGAAAAGGCCGTGCTGGATGCGAAAACGGAAACCGCCTAGACTTTTCCCTCGGCCGGCAGATTTTCTGCCTTTTCCTGCTTGACCGATATGTGGGTCTTCCTCACGCTCGCGACCGACCCACCAAAAACATGAAAAAAACAAACCCCGGTTTCACGCTCATCGAGCTTCTCGTTGTCATCACTATCATCGCCATTTTGGCCAGTATCGCGCTCCCCGTTTTCAACGGCGTCACGGAGCGAGCTAATCAAACCAAAGACCTTTCCAACGCCAAGCAGATCGGCATCGCCTTGAAGCTCTTTGCCAGCGATAACAACGGCTTTTTCCCTTCAAAGAAACCAGCGGCCGATTACAACACCGCGCCGGAAACCTTTCCGACGGTCTCGAACGACGCGTTCTGGTGGTTGTTTCCCAACTATCTGCAAAGCGAAGACGTCTTCACCGTCGCTGCTTCCAAGTGGACCCCGGCCAGCCCGGATAATAAAATCGACGCGGCGACCGCCGCAGGCCGGACCGACACGCTCAAGGCTGGTGAGAACACCTACGCTTACGTCGCTGGCCTGACCGATACCAGCAATCCGGCCTTTCCTCTGCTGACAGATGGGTTCACCACCACGGTGCCAAAATACGACACGAACAAGTCAAATAAGGGCGGAGTCTGGGCGGGCAAGAAAGCGATCGTGGTCTTTTCTGACGCGAGCGGTCAGATCATGAAGGTGGATCCGACCACTCTTACAGTGAAGCGTCCGGGCAACACCAGTGACTTGTTTGCCGCGGGCACCGACTGGCTCGACGGGACTAACAATCCCATCATCAACCCGCAATAAATCTACTCCGAAGCTTCGACCGTCGATTCGAATTCCCCATCGCGGACCCGGGTCTTGATCCGGGTCCGCGTTTTGGCTTCTGTCACCTGGCGGATGACGGTGCCTTGGGCGGTCAAAGTGATGCTGTAACCGCGCTCCAGAGTCGCTTGCGGGCCAAGAATGCGGAGCATTCCTGTGACACGATCCCAACGTTCCTGCGCTGCTGCGAGACGTTGCCTCGACCCTTCGGCCAGGCGGCGACGAATCTCCTGCAGGCCTTGCCGGCGAGCGGCCAGCTCGCGCGTGGGATTGTGCGCCTTCACGGCGAGCTGCATGTTCGTCAGGCGCGTCCGTTCCAAGGTTCGTCGGAGTTCGATTGAACGCATGAGGGATTCCCGCGCGAGATCGAGCTGCTGCTGGGCATCGCGCAGTCGTCCGCCCAGTTCCCGGAAGAGGACTTTCTCCGAGACCGTGGCCAGCCTGCTCTTTGACCGGCTCAAAAATTCCTGCCAGGTGCGGACGACGGAGTTTTGCAGCTCGTGCAGGCGGCGTTCGAGGTCGCGCACGTCGGGCACGATCAGTTCCGCGGCCGCGCTGGGGGTCGGCGCACGGAGGTCGGCCACGAAATCGGCGATCGTGAAATCGACCTCATGTCCGACGGCAGAAACGACCGGAACGGCTGAATGATAAATGGCTCGCGCTACGACCTCCTCGTTAAATTCCCAAAGGTCTTCGATGCTGCCGCCTCCGCGCGCCAGAACGACCACATCCAGCTCATCCCAGGCGTCGTTAGGCATGCTCAGCTCACGCAGGGCCGTGGCAATTTCCAGCGAGGCGCCCACACCCTGCACCCGCACCGGGCTGAGCAGGATGGCCACGCCGGGAGCGCGTCGGTTCAAAACGTTGAGAATGTCCTGGATGGCGGCGCCGCTCGATG
>JBPCLK010000009.1:0-6986 GCA_051003355.1 Chthoniobacterales bacterium
CGGCATGGTTGCGCGTGGCCACCTACAACGTGCATGGTTGTGTGGGGACGGATCGGAAGAGGTCGGAAGAGCGCGTCGCTCAGGTCATCGACGATTTGAACGTCGACGTCATCGGGCTCCAGGAACTTGACCTCGGGCGTCAGCGATCATCGAGAGTCGACCAGGCAGGCGAAATCGCAGCGCTTCTCGGTTGGCACTGGCATTTCGAGGCGGCCATGAGTGCTGCGGGTAGACACTATGGACACGCGGTATTGAGCCGCTTCCCTTTGCAAAAGGAAAGGAGTGCCTGTCTGCCGGGAAGGCCTCCTTTTTTCTGCCGCGAGTCGCGGGCCGCCGTCCGCCTGCGGGTGGAGACAGGCGTGGGAACCATATCGATCATCAACACTCACCTGGGCCTTAGCCGCCGCGAGCGCCTGCAGCAGATCGGACTGCTGACCACGCCGGACTGGCTGTCCGCGGGGCAATCCTCCGAGCCGCTGATTCTGCTGGGAGATTTCAACAGCCTCCCCGGTTCGCGTCCTTATGGAATGCTGAGCCGTCACCTGCGTGACGTGCGTCGGATAGTAAGACCGAGGTGTGCCTGTCGGACCTTTCCGACCGCCTTTCCTATTCTGGCGGTCGATCACATTTTCGTGAACGAAGCGCTGAAACCCCGCAGCCTTGCGGTGCATCGGACACCGCTTTCGCGGATTGCTTCCGACCATTTCCCGCTCGTAGCCGAGTTGATCCCGATGAAACCGGGGAGCGCAGGGGCAACGTGACATTGCTCTTGCGCATCGGAGAGGGCCTTGGATGGTATGCCTACCAATGACGGAAACTAGCGTCCCGAGGTCCATCTGATGAGTCGATTCTCCAAGTTGGAGTCGGTCGGTCGCGGCGCGCAAATCGGCTTTTCGCTGGCCTTATTAGCACTGCTGGTGAGCGGCGGACTCTCTTACTACAATATCCGCCGAATCGCTCGGAACGAAGGGCTCGTTGTTCATACGCACGAGGTGCTGGATGAGATGCGCGATGCGCTGAGAAGTCTCGCTGAGGCGGAGTCTGCGCAGCGGAGTTATTTGATCGGCGGGGACCCGACCTACCTGGAGACCCAGCGCGCGGCGGTCGCGGGCGCGCGGGCTCATGTCGACCAGATAGCGAAATTAACGAGCGACAGTCCGTCGCAGCAGGCGCGCCTCGTCAGGCTGCGACCCATGATCGAAGTGCGACTCCGCTCCCTGCAAACGGGCATCACGACGCGCGACCGCGAGGGTCTGGAAGGAGCACGCCGCTATGTCCTGGAGGGTAAAGGCCGACGGGAAATGACTTCCATCCATGGACTGGTCGATGAGATGCAAAGAGCCGAATTGGATTTGCTAGCTCGGCGGGAACGAGAATCACGGCTCAGTTACCGTACATCGGTTGTGACCCAATTGGTTACCACATTACTTGGTGTCGGTCTCATCGCCGCGGCCTTCCTGTTGGCGAGGCGGGAACTGGAAACCCGTCGCCGCGGTGTCGCGGCGCTGGCCAAGGCTAACGATGAACTGGAAGGCCGAGTCGAAACGCGCACCGCGGATCTGGCCGCAGCCAACGAATCGCTTCAACGCAGCAACCGTGAGCTGGAACAATTCGCCTCCGTGGCCTCGCATGACCTACAGGAACCGCTGCGGAAGATTCAGGCGTTTGGCGATCGTTTGCAGACGCGGAGTGGCGCCGAGCTCGGCGAACAGGGCCGCGATTATCTCGCCCGTATGCTTTCTTCGGCGACGCGGATGCGCAGTCTGATTGATGCGCTCCTGAGCTTCTCCCGCATTACCACCAAGGCCCAACCTTTCAGCGAAGTCGACCTTTCCGCGACGGCCGACGATGTGGTGTCCGACTTGGAGGACAGGATCCAACGGATGAGCGGACGGGTCGAAGTCGGACCCTTGCCTTCGCTGGAAGCCGATCCGCTGCAGATGCGACAGTTACTCCAAAATCTGATTGGCAACGGTCTGAAGTTTGCCCGGGCGGAGACGCCTCCGGTAGTGAAAGTGGAAAGCCGGCTCCTTGATGACCAAGAGGGCGAGAAGGGTGAGGGGATCCCACGTTGCGAAATCACAGTTCGGGACAACGGAATCGGATTCGAGGAGGTCTATCTCGATCGCATTTTCGAATTGTTCCAGCGGCTTCACGGCCGGCAGGAATACGAGGGAACGGGCATGGGACTGGCTATTTGTCGTAAGATAGTGGAAAGGCATGGCGGGACCATCACAGCCCAGAGCGCGCCGGACCGGGGAGCCACATTTCTGGTGACCTTGCCCTTGCGACAGACATAAAGGGAAAAAAAGCTCATGGAAAATACCGTCAAACCAATCACGATCCTAATGGCCGACGACGATTCCGACGATCGTTTGATGACCAAGGAAGCCTTCGAGGAAAGCCGGCTGGCGAACGATTTGCGTTTCGTCGAGGATGGCGTCGAGCTGCTCGATTACCTAAAGCGGCGCGGCAAATACGAGGACCCGGCCAGCTCGCCGCGACCTGGGCTCATTCTCCTCGATCTGAACATGCCTAAGAAGGACGGCCGCGAAGCGCTCAAGGAGATCAAAGCCGATCCGAATCTGAAGAGCATTCGGATAGTCATCCTGACCACGTCGAAAGCGGAAGAGGATATCTATCGCACCTACGATCTTTCGGCGGCTTCTTATATCACCAAGCCTGTAACCTTTGCCGCCATGGCCGAGGTGGTGAAGATCCTGGGCAAATACTGGCTCGAAATCGTGGCTTTGCCGGTGGAGAACATCGGCGGCAACGGAGGCGGAAATGGATAAAGGCCCGTTGCGGGTCCTGCTCGTCGAGGATGACCCGGACGATTATTTCCTCACCAGCGAACTGCTGGGAGATATTCCCGGCAACAAAATCGCCCTCGAATGGGCAAAGACCTTCGACGAAGGGGTGGCGGCGCTCGATCGCTGCGAACACGACGCCATCCTCCTGGATTATCGCCTAGGCAAGAAAGATGGCTTGGGACTTTTGCGGGAGGCATTTCACCGCTCCTGCAACGCGCCGATTATCCTCCTCACGGGTGAAGGCGACCGCGACCTTGCCTTGATGGCGCTGGAGGCTGGAGCGGCTGATTACCTGGTTAAAGGCGACATTAACTCTGTCTCGCTGGAACGATCGATTCGTTATGCTCTGCAGCAGAAAAGTCACGCGCTCGAGCTGCAGCGCAAGGTTGCCGAACGAACCGCGGAACTCGAGCAGGTTAATTCCGCATTGCGCGAGAGCGAGAAACAGATTCGCGCGCTTTTCGAGACGGCCGAGGCAGCGCGCCTCAGTGCAGAGGTAGCGAAAAGCCGCGCCGAAGAAGCTACCCGCGCGAAAGACGATTTCCTGGCCGCTCTTTCACACGAACTGCGCACCCCGCTGAATCCTGCGCTCTTGCTCGCCACCTCGCTGGCCGAGGACACCACATTGTCCGCCGCCATCCGCGCGGATATTGACGTGATCGCCAAAGGCATCGCCTTACAGGCGCAACTGGTCGACGATCTTCTCGACATCACGCGCATCACCGGCGGCAAGCTGCGGCTCGATCTACGGCCCATCGATGCGCATGCTGCCCTGCGCCACGCTCACAATATTCTCCGCGCGGATATCCAGGAAAGGGAGATCGACTTCTCGCTCCATCTGGACGCTCCGAAACAAACCATCAAGGCCGACGCAGTCCGGTTGCAGCAGATTTTTTGGAATGTCCTAAAGAACGCGGTGAAATTCACCTCCCGCGGTGGCTCGGTGACGGTTCGGACGGCGAATCCGGTCGCTCAATCCGACGTCCTCGAAGTGGTGGTGATCGATTCCGGGGTCGGCATCGCCCCGGAGATGCTCGGCAAGATCTTCGATGCCTTTATCCAGGAAGATAATCGTCATGGACACCGCTTCGGAGGAATTGGTCTTGGTTTGGCCATCACGCATCGGCTCGTAGAACTTCAGGAGGGCCGCATCCGGGTCGAAAGCAAAGGCCGCGGTCACGGCGCAACTTTCCGCATCGAGCTTCCGCTGGAGACTTCCGGTTCGCAGGCAGACGCGCAACCGGAGCCTGGCGACCGCCCGGTTCCAGTGCAGGCAAGCCGGCACATTCTGCTCATCGAGGATCACGAACAGACGCGCCTGACCTTGTTGCAGTTGCTGCAACGACGTGGACATCGGGTGGAGGGCGTCGCCAGCATCGAGGCGGCGCGCGCGCAAGCCGCCGCCGGTCATCATGACCTGGTCATCTCTGACCTGGGTCTGCCCGACGGCGATGGCCATAAGCTCATGGCTGAATTGCACGATGAATATGGCCTGGCCGGAATCGCGCTTAGTGGCTACGGGATGGAACATGATATCGCGCGCAGCCGTTCCAGCGGATTCTTCGCGCATCTGACCAAGCCGATTAATATGCTCGCCCTGGAATCCGCCATCGCGGCGGCTCCGCATCCCCTCCTCGCGAACTAGAGCCGGTCTCCGTGGCGCGCCGGTTTGTTTCCCATTTGTCACATGAAAAACTGGACTCGAAAATTGCTTCGGGTCGTTAGGCCTCTTAGGAAAATTGGGAACAGAGAAGTTTAACCAGGAGGAAAAATGACAACGGAAGAAGTGGCAAAAAAATTAGTGGAACTCTGCCATGCAGGTCAATTTGAAGAGGCAACCAAGACGCTTTACGGCCAGGACATCGTGAGTGTGGAAGCGCACGCCATGGGCGATATGCCAGCGGTGGCGGAAGGCTTCGACGCGGTCTGGGCGAAGACGGAGTGGTGGGTAAAAAATCACGAAGTCCATAGCACCAAGGCAACAGGACCCTTCGTTGCGAATGAAAAGTTTGTAGTCCGTTTCGATATCGACGTGACTAACAAACCCTCTGGCAAGCGTTTCCAGGGATCTGAGGTCGGGATCTACACCGTCAAAGACGGCAAGGTCGTCCGCGAAGAGTTTCTTCCCATGGTCTAGGAGCTGAAAATTCCAGCTGAAGAGCGATGGCCGGCTTGGGTCAGCCATCGCTTTTTTTTGTGGCCCGCGCCCTCGGTCACGCCTATCCTCGCTGCGCTTTAGGCCCAACCATCTAACACGACATGAGACGGACCCACATCAAATGGATTCCCATTGCGATCGCGGCGATTTTTTTCGCCTACCAATGGTTTAGCTCGGAGAAATTCACCAACCCCGAGACCGGCCGGAAAAGCCATGTCGGCTTGTCCACCCAACAGGAAGCCACGCTCGGCCTGCAAAGTTATCGCCAGGTCCTGTCCCAGGCTCAGTCGATCGACTCGGGGCCGGAGTTCGATATGGCGCGGCGGGTTTCCACGCGTCTGGCCAAGGCGACAGGAGAAGCCGGAGCCGGATTTGATTGGCAAGAGTCGCTCATTCGGGACGACCAGGTGAACGCCTTTTGTCTGCCGGGCGGCAAAATCGTGGTTTACACCGGGATTATTCCGGTCGCGCAAAACGACGCCGGCCTGGCCACCGTCCTCGGGCATGAAATGGCTCACGCCACCTCACGCCATGGCGCGCAGCGTGTTTTTCAGCAGAACCTCGCCCAGACGGCCCTCACCGGCATCGCGGTTTCCGTTTCCGACATGGATTATGGCAAACAACGCGCGGTCATGGGCGCTCTGGGTGCCGGCGCGCAGTTTGGTGTTCTCATGCCCTTTGGTCGCGAACATGAATCGGAGGCGGATCACATCGGGCTCATTTACATGGCGCGAGCAGGCTATGATCCTCACGAAAGCATCAAGTTCTGGGAGCGCATGGAGCGCACTGGTAGCGCGCAACCTCCCGAGTTTCTCTCTACCCATCCCTCGCACGGGCACCGCATCCAGCAACTAGAAGCGTGGATGCCAGAAGCGCTCGCCGAATACCAAAAAGCGGTGCAGAGATGAAATCCTTGCGTCGGAAATATTTTACCGTGGCTCAACGATTTTACTGCATGCGGGCGCGGGTTGTGCAGAATATAGGAACGTAACCCATCTTATGAAGACGAAATTTCTCGCGTTTGCTCTCCTCCTCGCTGCCAGCCTGACCAGCTGGGCGGGACATCCCTCCACCATTACCCAGGAGAACCTTAATCGAATCCAGCTCCGTCAAACTACCGAGCCCGATCTCCTGCGACTCTTCGGTCCACCCACTACACGCTTCGTCGATCTCACCCACCACGTGCAGGTCGATTGGTTCCGCTCCGTGCCGGCGCCGATCCCATCCTATCTTCCGATCATCGGGCCGTTTGTTAGTCCGCCTGACGTGGAAGCGCAGCAACTGACAGTGCTCCTCAGCCCGGATGGCAGAGTCGTGCGCTACGAAGTGCATAGCTCGAAGAACACGCTCCATGTCGCTACTAGCACGGCCACTTCCACAACCATCGTGGAGAGAAGCGGCTACGCTAAGTAAGACCACGCCAGCGACGCTTGCTTCGGGTCTCTCAGGATTGCGAGTCAGCCGACTCGGGAGCTTTAATCTGAGACGTCTTCTCTCGACGAGTCACCGTCTCTTCCAGGGCCTGCTCCAGCCGGGCTCGGGTGATTGGTTTCGGGATCACTCCAAGGGCACCGGAGAATTCAGGAGTCAATTCGGCCCGGTCGCTCAGTCCCGAGAGGAAAAGGATACAGCCCTGCGGGTCATCGCTCAAAATATTCCGGCAGGCGGTTAGGCCATTCAGGCGAGCCATGGCGAAATCCATCAGGACGACGTCCGGCTTGTGCTGCCGGTAGGCTCGAATCGCATCCAGTCCCGTATGGACCACGCCTACCACCTCGTGTCCACAGGAGCCCACTAACTCCGCGAGCACGCTCGAGAAGCTCTTCTCATCATCGGCGATTAAGACACGCACGCTTATAATTGCAGAAAATTCCGTGCCCGTGCGAAGAATTTAATTATTCCGCGCGCCGCCCCTCGGCCACGAGAGTGCTTTCGATCCGCGAATCAGGAACGAGCCACATCACCGCGACCACTACATAAAGGCCGCAGGCCACGAGGGGAGCGAGAAACGACAC
>JBPCLK010000010.1:0-31047 GCA_051003355.1 Chthoniobacterales bacterium
TCGGAGCCTGAACGCGCAAAATGGCGGCATCACGCTTCGTCTTCAACGAAGTTTTCGCCGAGAACCCGCGCTCCGGCGAGGATCAACGAAGGTTATAAACCTCGGCGAGTCCAACGCCAACGCCACCGCCCCCCTTTCGCCTCACAATTGCGGTGTAGGCTCCGGGAACGAGCGTGGTCAAAACGCCGCCTCAGCGTCATTCGTCGGGTGCCACGCCGGTGGCCGCGATCTCGGATTGCTGGCTGTTTTCCCAACGATCGTTCGTCGCCAGAAGTGCGCCATTGCCGTCCTACAATTCCAGAACTGGATCGGGCCATGGGCTGCGGTAACTGTCCTTGCTACGTTGATTTCCTGAGCCTGTTGATCCGGCGAGGTTTCGCGCGCGATCTAGTCTTGACGAAAAAACGTTTTCCGACATTCTCGTAAATTATGAGCCCGAAGCGCGCACGTTCGAGAAAACCAGCTAAGATGACAAACTCCCGGTGGGTTGCTTATGGCCTCGCTGGCGCTGCGACTGCCATTGGCTCAACGACGGCGGAAGCTGCGATTCATTATTCCGAGAGGGTCAACGTCTTTGTCTCGTTTGGTGATAAGACATTTCCTCTCAGTCATGGTGCCGTCCTTTGGTTCGACCATTCACAGACCACCACCGATTACACCAGAGCTCTCTTCGAGCTTCAAAATGCGGCAGTGTCGAACGGATGGCAGTCGGATGAACCGTTTCCCAATAAAAATGTTCCAGAGAAACTGGCACGAAGACAGCCTATCTCGGCGGGAAATTTTGGATCCAGTGTCGGCGTCTTGGCCACTTCGCCTTTTTGCGATGGTTACGAGTTTTGCCAACGCGGCGTTGCCTTTCTTGGCTTTAAGTTCAATACGGGAGGTGGAACTCAATACGGGTGGGTTCGCCTTAGAATGCTTGGGGACAACGGCATTCCGAAAAACGCCTTCTATGTAGTCGACTATGCCTGGGCAGATGTCGGCGAACGCATCCGGACAGGACAAACCCATTCTTTTTCGCGGGCTCAGGCAGCAGTTTCTCGTTCCGGTTCCCTTGGTCATCTTGCTCTCGGCAAGGCTGGCCTCGAGCTGTGGCGCTCCCAGCGGTTAGCCTCTGTGACAGGTGAGTAGCGCCGGTTAACGTCGGGCATCCGCTTCAGTCCTCGGCCTAAAAGTCGGGCAGGATTGTGCTCGTCCCGGGCCAGTTGAATCCAAAACGTTCCGTGGACGATCCCTTTCTCCCCGGCGTGGAACAGCATTGCCATCACCACTCGGCGTGAGCATCTAAGGGTATGAAAGAACGGCACGAAGAGATCTCGTCCATGATGCCGGCCGATCTCGATACGCTTCCGCGGCTGGATGGCTTCCGCTTGCGCGGCCTGCAGATGACGCGTCTGGAGACGTTCATCGATGCGGCCTTCGCCTTTGCCATCACCATGCTCGTGATCGCTGCCCAACAGATCCCTGACGACATCACTTCCCTCCTCGCGGCTTTCCGAAATGTGCCCACTTTTATCTTCAGCATTACCGTGATCAGCATCTTCTGGCGCGGCCACTGGCTCTGGAGCCGGCGCTTTGGTCTCGAGGACGGGATCTCCATCCTGATTAGTTGGGCGATGCTGGTGACCATCCTGATCTACATTTATCCGTTGAAGGCGGTCTTCGGGGGAATGTGGTTCTACCTTAGTGAAGGCCGATTCGGCCGACCGCTCGGCGTCAGCACTCTGGGGCAGGCGCGCGAGCTTTTCGCGGTTTTCGCGGCGGGCTTCGTGGCGATCGCGCTGGAAATCTTGCTGCTCAACCTTCGCGCCTGGCAACTGCGCGAGCCGCTGCGACTCAACTCACGAGAAAGATTGATGACGCAAGGGCAGGTTATAGGATGGCTTCTTCCGGTCAGCGTGGGCCTGATTTCTCTGCTCATCGCCCTCGCTCTGCCGCCGCGCTTCCTGGAATGGAGTGGGTGGATCTACTTCTCATTGGCTGTCCTGGTGCCGCTATATCGCCGCGCTCAGCGACGCATGATCACCCGAACGCTTGCCGCAAAAAATTAGCGGGTGGTGGCTGGGGAGGGAATTGAACCCCCGACACGAGGATTTTCAGTCCTCTGCTCTACCAACTGAGCTACCCAGCCGCGCGGCGGAATCCGAAGAAATTCTCGGACGCCGGGCTCTCACTATGGCGGATTCTTTCCGGCAGGCAAGCGGCGGAACCGCTTCCTTTCCACGCGGCCCGAAGAGACTGCTCGTCAAACAAAACTCCGCGGTAAATCAATCGTCTGATTGAGAAGATGGAGGTAGAGCTCGCGCGAGATTTGGCGCGCGCCAAATTGCTCGAGGTGAGGCGTGAGCCATTGTGTGTCGAGGAGGGTGAAACGCCGTTCCTGCAGGCGATCAACCAAAGCCCAGAGCGCGATTTTGGAGGCACCGGTTTTGCGGTGGAACATGGATTCGCCAAAAAAAGCGCCGCCGATCGCCACGCCGTAAAGCCCTCCCACTAGTTCGTTAGCCGACCATGCTTCCACCGAATGCGCACAACCATGCTCATGCAAATTGGTATAGCTCTCGATGATCTCGCGATTGATCCAGGTGTCCGCCCGCGCCGCGCACGCCCGCATCACCTCCTCGAACTGCGTGTTGACTCGAATCTCGAACTTCTGAATCCGACGCTCGCGCTTCAAGCCATGAGGCACATGAAAATGGTCCAGCGGCAAAATGGTGCGCGGGTCGGGCGAGAACCAGCGAATCTCGCCGGCATCCATGGCCATGGGAAAGACGCCCAACCGATAGGCTTGCAGTAAGAGTTCGGATTCAATCATGAGCCATCAGTCTCGCTATGATTCGACCGTGCGCCCGCCTGTGCGCGGCTCTTCTCTTGCAAACCAGATGGCGCACTTTAACATCTCCCGATGAGACCCCTTCTGGTCGTTCTGCTGGCTTTTCTCATCGTCAATTGCGCGCAGGATCAACCTGCTTCGGAGACTGTGCGCGAGCATTTTGCACGCGGCGTGGCCGGCGAAGGCGAGGTCGTGCCGCTGGATCACGAAGGGCAACCGAATCTCAATCCGCCGGTCACCCAATCGGCGCCCAACCCGTGAAGGCTACCGCGCATTCGCGCATCCTTATTCTCGATTTTGGCTCGCAATACACGCAGGTCATCGCCCGCCGGGTGCGCGAGTGCCAGGTCTATTCCGAGATCGTTAGGCACGATCTGACCGCTTCAGAAATCCAGCGCCTGGCGCCGAAGGGCATCATCCTTTCCGGTGGACCCGCCAGTGTTTACGACAAAAAAGCTCCGCAAATCGATCTCCAGATCTTCTCGTTAGGCATCCCGGTTCTGGGTATCTGTTACGGTATGCAGCTGATGGCGCGCCATCTGGGCGGCGACGTGGAATTCAGCGGCCGCCGCGAGTATGGCGCCGGCTTGCTCCAGATCGATGCGCACACACCCCTGCTCGATGGGATGGGCGAACAGATGGACATCTGGAACAGCCACGGCGACAAACTGACCGCGCTCCCGGATGGCTTTCACGCTATCGCGCACACCGAGAATTCCGCTTTCGCAGCGATCGAAAATACCGAGCGGCATCTTTACGCGCTTCAGTTTCACCCCGAGGTGTCGCATACCCCGCGCGGGAAGGAAATCATCGAGAATTTCCTCTTCCGGATCTGTCACTGCGCAATGGACTGGACGATGGGCTCGTTCATCGACGACGCCTGCGAACGCGTGCGCCAACAGGTCGGCGACCAGCAGGTCGTGCTCGGACTGAGCGGTGGCGTCGATTCCTCCGTGGCCGCCGCGTTATTACACAAGGCGATCGGCGACCAGCTCACCTGCATCTTCGTGAACAACGGGCTGCTGCGGGAAAACGAGGCGGAAGTCGTGCAGCGCGTTTTCGGCGAAAACTTCCAGATCAAGCTCAAATATGTCGACGCCTCGGTGAGCTTCCTTCGCTTGCTCGAGGGAGTGACCGATCCTGAACAAAAACGGAAAGTGATTGGCGGAGAGTTCGTACGCGTTTTTGAGCAGGCTACGGAGGAATTGCTCGAGCAGGACCGGGCCGACCAGCGACCGCACGCGGGCTATCACTTCCTCGCTCAAGGCACGCTCTATCCCGACGTGATCGAGAGCGTCGCGATCGGCGGCAACCCCGCATCGATGATCAAAAGCCATCACAACGTCGGTGGGCTGCCCGAGAAGATGAATTTCGAATTGGTCGAACCGCTCCGACAGCTTTTCAAGGACGAGGTGCGCCAGGCCGGCCTGCAACTCGGTTTGCCTAACGAGATTGTGCATCGCCAACCTTTTCCGGGTCCCGGACTCGCGGTGCGCATTCTCGGCGAAGTCACCGAGGAACGCCTCCGCATCCTGCGTGACGCCGACACCATCGTGGTCAGCGAAATGAAATCCTCCGAGTGGTATTACCGCGTCTGGCAATCGTTCGCCGTCCTCCTTCCCGTCCGTTCGGTGGGCGTGATGGGCGACCAGCGCACTTACGAGAACACGATCGCCCTTCGCATCGTCGAGAGCCAGGACGGCATGACGGCCGACTGGGTCCGTTTGCCTTACGAAATCCTGGCCCGCATTTCGAGCCGCATCGTCAACGAAGTCAAAGGCGTCAACCGTGTCTGCTACGATATCTCGACCAAGCCGCCGAGCACGATCGAGTGGGAATGAGCGGATCGCAGCTTCACGTTCTCGACACTCTGCATCTCGGTCGACCCGGAATCATCGCCGCGACGGCTCTCGAGACGGATGACGGAATCGTTCTCTTCGATACCGGCGCGGACTCTAATTTCGTCCACATCTCGCGCGAGATGCACAAGGCCGGTTTCTCGCCTAACGACGTCCGGCATGTTTTCCTGAGCCATATCCATCTCGACCACGCCGGCGCCGCCTGGCATTTCGCGGAAAGCGGCGCCACTATCCACGTCCATCCACGCGGCGCGCGTCACCTGGTCGAACCCGCGCGACTGATGGAGTCGGCTGCCCGCATTTTCGGCGACGAAATGAAAACGCTCTGGGGCGAAATGCGACCGATCGCGGCGGAAAGAGTGCGGACCACCGACGACCAAATTCCCGTTCGGGTCGGCCCATTCGAAATTCGTTCCGTGGCCACGCCCGGTCACGCTTCGCATCACAATGTCTACCAGTGGGACGACAATGTTTTCGGGGGCGACGTCGCTGGCGTCCGGTTGGACGGCGGACCGCCCGTGCCGCCCTTCGTTCCCCCGGAACTGGATATCGAGGCGTGGCTCGAATCGATTCGTGTCCTGCGCGACTTGGAGGCGAAGCACCTGTATCTCCCGCATTTTGGTTTGGTCGAGGACGACCTCGGCGCGCACTTCGACGCGCTCACGGAGCGAGTGCAGCGTTGGTCGAAGTGGTTCCGCGATAAACTTCGCGCCGGGCGCGGTGAAACCGAGCTCATCGCGGAATTCGCGCGCTACGAGGCGCAGGATATTCTCGATTTCGGCGCGCCTAACGAGCGCCTGGGGGACTACGAGCGAGCCGATCCCAGTTTCATGGCGGTCAGCGCCTCCCTGCGTTATTGGCAGAAGCGTCACCCCGAGGAAATTACCTCGCGGAAATAGCCTTAAGTGGCCGGAACCGCGGAAACCGCTTCCGAGGTCGTCGCTTCGACTGGCGCAGGCGTGGCTAGTTTCTCGGGCGCACGGCTCTTGATCTCGTCCGAAAGATCGTCGGCGAAAACCTCCAGCAAACGCCGATCGTGCTCGCTCATCTTACGCGGTTTCGTATCGAGCAGGCAGAGAGAACCAATAGCGCGCCCGCTAGGTCCACGGAGCGGGACGCCTGCGTAAAAACGCAGCCCACGAGACTTGAGGAGTGGATTGTTGGCAAAGCGCCGATCACGCGCCAAATCCTCCACCACCAGGATGTTGTTCTTCGAAACGACGTGGCCGCAGACCGAAACAGAGCGTGGCGTAGAGCGTTCACGCGCCAAGTCTTCCGGCAATCCCACCTGGGATTTAAACCATTGGCGATCCCGATCGATAAAAGTCACCAGCACGATGGGCACCTGAAAAATCTTCGCCAGCTTGGCCGTCGCGCGATCGAAAACCTTGTCGGGAGAAGGTTCCAGCAGATTCAAGCTGAGCAGTTCCGCCAGCCGCGCCTCTTCATCTTCTGCGATGGGGGCTTCTTCCATGTCGTCCTCGATGGGGACGGCGAACTTCGCCAATTGCACAACCGCATTTGCCAGGGACGTGACGACCTCATCAGCGCCTGAATTGCGCAGGCGCAGCGCCGTATCCGCCAGCTTTTCCGTGGCCCCCCAAAAGCCAACGAGGATCTTCACGTGCGGCAGTTGCTTGCGTAGCTTGGCCGTCAAAAATCGTGCTTGAATCGAAGTCGAAGGGGCGACTACCGAGATGCAAATGGCTTCCGGCTCCGTCTTGCCCGCCAGCTCGACGAGCGCGTCGCTGCCCAGTTCGGCCGGCGCATTTTCCGCTTCGAAACCCTGCTGCCGAAGCAACTGTGTGAGCATCTGTCCAGCGATCTCGTCGCGTTGGGCGCGAGCGGGCAGACACAGCACACGGGCAGACTGCACGGTGGGAAATTCAGGCGTCTCCTGCGCCACCGCGATGTCGGCTTCCAACTTCGACTCGGGCAACGGACGGGTGGCGAAATCTTCGATCACGTCCTGCACATTCTGCAGGAGAGTGGCGCGCTCCTCGGGCTGGAGCGCCTTTCTTTGCACATCCACTTCCGCGCTGGTGATCACCGGGATAATGACCGAGTCGTATAAAGAAGTGAGCGAATTATCGCGCAGATAAGTATCCGCCAATTCGCTCGCATCGTCCGGACCGCCGGCCAGAAGGCGGTGATAACATTCCTCGTCCAAGGTAAGCGCTCGCTCTTCACTCAGAAGAACGCTGAGAAATTCCAGCTTCGGAACATGGCGTCCCATCACGGCCAGACAGACGGTCAGCGGCGTGGAAAGGAGCAGACCAATCGGTCCCCAAAGCCAGGTCCAAAAAACCGCCGCAACAATCAGGGCGATCGAAGAGACGCCCGTGCTGGTTCCATAAAGCCACGGCTCAACCGCGTTGGCGTTGACCAACTCGAGCGTAAGGAACATGCCCAAGGTTAAGATGGGTCCGGCCCAGGAGGTCGAAACTGCGAATGAAATCGCCAGAGGCAACGCGGCACCGATCCACGGCCCAACGTAGGGAATGAAGCGCAAGACCGCGCACAGCACGCCCCACAACGCGGCATTCGGCACTCCGATAAAATACAGGCCGGTCGCCACGCAGGAGCCGTAAACGACATTCACCAAAAGCTGCATCATGAGGTAACGCGCAACGCGGTCCCCGGCATCGTCCATCGCGCGGGTCGTGGCACTGATCCGGCCTTGACCGATCAAGCGGATCATTCTGCCGCGCAGATCCTCTCGTTTCAGCAACATGAAAATCACCAGCAGTAACACCAAGGCCGCGGTCCCCAGCGGACTGAGCACCCCGCTCAGCGTCGTCTCCGCCAACCGCGCGAGCCGACTCTCTGAGTCGACCACCTTCACGGCCAAAGGGGCAGTCGCCGGCTTGGGTGCCACGTCCTGGGGTTCGCTAGGCAAGACCATGCTCTCCGGCGCGGGTGACGGGTCCGCCAGCTCGGTCTGTAGCTGGGCCATACTCTTCGAAAACCGCGTGAACGTTCCGCCCGAAGGCATGCGCAGGGCGCGCATTTTGACAGAGATATTAGCCTGGTAATTCGGCAGCTTGGCCGCCAGATCGATGACCTGACGCGTCAATATCCAGCCAGCGCCGCCCAGGAGACTAAAAACCATCAGCACCACCAGGAGCACCGCCGCGATGCGACCGATCCAGTCCTCCAGCCACCCGACCACTGGAGCGAGTAGAAAGGTGATCAGCGCAGCGAGCGCGATCGGGACGAGAATTTCCTTCCCGACCGAGAGCACCGCGATGACAAAAGAGATGAGCAGAATCGCCCAGATGCCGACGAGGGCGTCCGAGGCTGAGCTGGAAGTCTTTCGCACTGCAATCGATTCGTCTGTGGGATGGTGCTAGGTCTCATCTGCTCTCTATTTAAGAGAAAGACGAGAAATCGAGTGGAAAATGTTGGGACGACGGGCTCCCGTTAATCCAGTTCATTGAACAATTCGTTAGCGGAAGTGCATCCTTTTAGGCCCCTCTCGCGTAAATCAACCTACACCTATGGCATTATTGAAAAGGCTTTTGCCGGTATTTATGCTGATTGCGCTCGCCGCTCTCCTGGGTTTTGCCATCTCCCGACAATCCCCTTCACCACGCAGAGTGGCGTCCACCGCACCCGTCCGCGTGGCTTCCTCCACCCCGCTCCAAGTGGTGCTCACCCCGCTCGGCGGCGATGAGAAAATCGACCATGAGATTGCCAAGATTCAGGCCCGGATAAAAGCGTCGCCCGATCAGGTCCCCGCTTATCTGGAACGCCTCGGATGGACTTTTGTCGAGAAAGCTCGCATCAGTAGCGATCCAGGCTATTACAAACTGGCTGAGCAATGCGCCGACGCGATCGTTCAGATGAAACCGGGCTCGCCCGACGGTGAGTTGCTCCGCGGACATATCTATCATGCTCTTCATCGTTTTAAGGATGCGGAGCGGGTGGCTCGAAGACTGACTGCGCAGCGGACCTTTGTTTTCGACTATGCGCTGCTCGGCGACGCTCTCATGGAACAGGGGCGCCTCGATGAAGCGGTCGTCGCCTACCAAAAGATGGTGGACCTCAAGCCGTGCCTGCAGACCTACAGTCGGGTCGCACACATGCGGTGGCTGAAAGGTGATTTGCCCGGAGCCATCCAGGCCATCCGCTACGCCGTCACCGGGGGCAGCATTATTGAACCAGAACCTGTCGCCTGGGCCTATACCAAACTCTCGTTTTACGCGCTTCAGTCTGGGCAAACCGAGGTGGCGCTGCGCTCGACCGAGTTGGCCACGCAATACGTACCCGACTACGCCGCCGCGCTCCTCATGCGTGGACGTGTTCAATTGGCCAAAGGGGATATCGAAGATGCCGTCGCCACTCTCCGCCGCGCCGCTGATAAGAATCCGCTGCCCGAGTATCTTTGGACCCTGGCCGACGCGCTCAGGGCAGATAACAAATCCACAGAAGCAGCCGCGGTAGAGCAAAAGCTGCGCAGCACCGGGGCGGCCAACGACCCGAGGACTCTCTCGCTCTTCCCGGCCACGCGCGATGACAAATCAGATGTCGCGTTGCGGCTAGCCAAGGAAGAGCTACAAACGCGACAGGATATTTTCACTCATGACGCCGTCGCCTGGGCGGAATTTGCCCAGGGTCACTTGCAATCAGCGGAAAGCGATATGGGAATGGCCCTCTCCCAAGGCACCAAGGACGGGCGCCTCTTCTACCACGCCGGGATGATGGCAGCCGCGGCGGGCAAGACCAATCAAGCGCGAGAATACCTCCGGCAGGCCAAAGGCCTGGAAGACACGCTCATGCCCTCGGAGCGCAATGCCCTCGAGCAAAAGCTCGCTCTCCTGCAGCCGCCGGCTGCGCAAATTTCATCACGATAAAAAACGACAGCCTCCACACCAAGACAAGACACAGAAATCCACTCCATGATAAAACGAACATCCATCAGGGTCAGTTGCCTCGCAGCGGCGACCCTTCTTGCAGCCCTGCTGCCCATCACGACGAATGCCTCCATTCATATGGATGCACCGCTCATTACCCTCGACCCGTCGGCCAACACGACCGACGTCTACGCCTTCCTCCACGAAGCAGGCGGCGAAAAAGTTCTGGAAACCGCCTTAGCTGTTTATCCTTTCGAGGAGCCAGGTATCGGGCCGAATAACTTTCGTTTCGACGACAATGTTCTCTACGAAATCGATGTCTCGCTGGGCAGCGATGTCGCCGCCGGCGCCGCGACCATCTCCTACCAGTTTCAATTCACCACCACCTACAAGAACCAAGACACGATCCTGCAGGCGTTTCTTGGAGTCATTAACAAAGTCGACGGAGCAAACCAAAACCTCACCCAGACTTACACGGTGACCAAGATTGATCACCGGACTAACGTCACGACCAATCTGGGCACAGGGGTAGTTCCACCCAATAATCAAGGCATTGCGACCCCTCTCTACAATGTGGATAACAACGGCGAAAATCCAGCCAAGCCCGGTGTTAATACCGATGCGGCGCTCGATAGCTATACCAAGATGTCGATCGCGACTCTCTCTGATGGCTACAAGTCATTTGCAGGCCAGCGCGAAGACGGCTTCTACGCTGACGTGCAGGCGATTTTCGATCTCCTCAGCTTCCGCACCGGCAACGACATCTTCGATAGCCAGGCCGGTTTCAACGTGCACACCCTCGCTTTGCAAATCCCCGTCAGCGACCTTGGGGGCGACCAGCAGGTCGTCGGCGTTTACGCCACCACCAGTCGGCAGACCACCCGCGTCCTTACGGAAGGTCCTGCCTCACAACCCCCGGTCAACACTGGCCCTTTTGTCCAGGTAGGCCGGCAGGGTAACCCTCTCTTTAACGAGGGTCTCGTCGCCTTGAAAGATAAGGATCTCTACAGCCGGACTAAGCCGACCGACGACGCCACGCTCTTTCAACAGTACGCTTCGTCGCCTGAGTTGGCCAAATTGATCAATGCCATCCTTTTTAACGGCCAGATGACGGCCATCGAGGAAAATCGCACCGATCTGGTTGGTATCTTCATTCCCGACCTCATCAAGGTCGACCTTTCCACCGATCCGGCGCGCTTAGCGGGTGGTGGCGCGGACTTTACCGCAAACCCGGATGATGATGGCTTCAGCCGCCTCGGCATCTTCGGCGGAGACGTCCTGACGAGCGCTGTGCAAACCGGCTTCTTCGGCGATGGAACGGTCCCGGGCGGTTGGCCAAATGGTCGCCGCTTCGGCGATGACGTCGTCGATATTGCGGTAACCGCGATCCTGAGTGACCTGCGCGACCCTGCTAATCCGATTATCACCTCCGCCGACGGGATTGACAACGTGAGCAAGAACGACAGCGTCTACAACAAGGTCTTCCCTTACGCCGCAACTCCTCATAATGGCCGCAATCACGTGCACCACACTCCCCTCAACGTGGTGGTCACTGAGGACCGCTTTCAGAACATCTCGACTCGTGGTCCAGTCGAAACTGGAGATAGCGTTCTCATCGGTGGTGTGATCATTGGTGGCGCTGCTGAGAAGCAAGTCATCTTCCGTGCTCTTGGCCCGTCCTTACAAGGCAATGGCGTGATGGGTCCCCTGGCTGATCCGACTATCGAGATTTATCAGGGCAGCACCCTGATTGTTTCGAACGATAACTGGAGAGATACACAGGAAGCCGAAATCATCGCGACCGGACTCGCTCCGACCAAGGACTTGGAGTCAGCGGTCGTCCTGAGCCTCGCACCGGGCGCTTACACGATGGTTGTTCGTGGAGCGGGCGATACCACCGGTATCGCGTTGGTCGAAGGTTATGACCTTGACCAATAACGGAGCTTAGTCTCCAGCAAGTTATGCGGGCCGATCGGACTTTCCGATCGGCCCGTTCTCTTTCTATCCTTTACGGCCCGGATTTGCGAACCGTTCCGCGCAACGCTTTCTTACCCACACGTGATTCGCTATCTGATCGCTCTCCTGCTGGCGCTTTGCCTCACGGGGTCGGCTTTCGCTCACGACCCGGGCTTGAGTTCGGCCAACCTGCAGGTTGACCGGGATACGATCAGCGCGGTCGTGACGTTTAACGAGCGTGACATCGCGGGCGTGCTCGGCGAAAGCGCCGCCGCGGTGACTGGAAATGGGCCCGCGATTCGGGGCAAGATGGAAGCGCTAGCTCGGCGCGCTCTCACCTTGGAAGCCGATGGACAACAAATCCCACCCCTAACTGTCACAACCTCGGTCGATCAGAACAAGAACGTCGAGTTTAGTTATACCTACGAACGACCGCGCGGCTCGAGTGAGATCACCGTTCATTCCGCCCTCCTCCCCGATATGCCCTTCGGCCATCGTCAGGCTTTCGCCGCAGTCAGCGACACCGGCCAAGAGATAGCGCGTAGTCTTCTTAGCAAACGCGAAGACACGGCCAGGGTCATCCCCGGTATAGCCTTGCCCTCCGCCAATCATTCCTTCCTCGATTTCCTGCTTCTTGGAATTCGTCATATCCTGACTGGTTACGATCATCTACTCTTCCTTTTCGGACTCTTGATCGTCTGCCGAAATCTTAAAGAAGCAGGCCTTCTCATAACCTGTTTTACCATTGCTCACTCGATTACCCTGGCTCTTTCCACCTTTGGTCTCGTCCAATTACAAAGCCGCTGGGTGGAATCAGCCATCGCGGCCTCCATCCTTTATGTCGGTGCAGAAAATCTTTTGCGTCGAGGAGCGCATTTTCGAGGACGTTGGCTGCTGACCTTCACCTTTGGACTCGTGCATGGGCTGGGTTTCGCAAGCGTCCTGCGGGAAATGGGCGTGGCCAATAGCGGCCGAGCCGCCATCATTCCTCTCGTGGCTTTTAACTCTGGCGTTGAGGTTGGACAGCTCTGCGTCGCCGCCGTCCTCTTACCTCTCATTCTGCATTTCCGGAAGCGACCCCGTTTCCTTAAGGTCGGCGTGCCCGCTTGCTCCGCCGTCGTCGCACTCGCGGGTGCCTGCTGGCTGGTGCAGCGTTTTTTCTTTAGCTAGACCTCAATCATTTTCCAGCGTCGCCAGTTCTGCAAACCCGGGATGATCGCGCACGGAATCCCACCACGGCTCGATGCGCAGCGTGCCCGGCGTCGGGCCGCCCGGCAACCGGACGATCCGCGAGAGCTCAGCCACCGCGCGATCGCGCTTTCCGATTTGAGCGTAGATGGCCGCCAGGTTAGTTGCGAGCAGCGGACCATCGAGGGCGTCAGCCGAAATGGGCAACAGTTCCACCGCCCGTTCGCCCGCCGTAACGGCCTGGCGGGCACGGCCGAGCATGGCGTAGATGAGGCCAAGCATAATGAGCGTCTTAGGTTCGTTAGGCGTGCTCGCCGTCTCGGCTCCGACCACCTTGAGGGCCCGCTCGAAGGCGCGCGTGGCCCCGCTTTGATCCCCACGGCCAGCGGCCACCAAACCGTCATACCATTCCCTCGGCACGGTATAGTCGTCGAGTGCCCCCACGAATCCGCAGAGACCGACGTCCTTATACATTCCCTCCTGGCAGTTCCCCAGGCGGCCTGCCGCCTCGTCGTAATCGCGTTCCATCATGGCCAGCCGGACTGCGATTGTCGTGATGGCGCCCCCCGGGTCGAATCCTGGCGGAGTGCGCTGCAACGCCCGGCGCATCGGAACCGTCTCTCCTCGTTCGCGCAAACGAAGATCGGCCCGCGCAATCGGTATCATGTGGGCCTCCGGCGCGAGCAGGCCTTCCTCCGCTAGAATCGCATCCGCTTCTGGGTAACGCCGCAAATAGGTCAGCGTCTCGGAGAGATTCCAGACCGCGGAGATATTGCGCGGGTCGAGCTGGCGCGCGCGCTCCAGATGCAGGATTGATTCCTCCCAGCGTCCGCGCCGGCGCTCGATCATCCCGAGCGCGCTGGCCACATCTGATTCGTTAGGCAGAGCGCGCTGCGCAAGGGTCAACTCTTGAATCGCTGCCACGTAATCGCGCGCCGAATAATAGTGATAAAAGGCGAGCGCGAGATGTCCTTCGCCCAAATCCGGCCGAAGCCGCAAGGCCGTGTCCGCCGCCTCTTTCGACTTGGCGAGACGGGCCCAGCTCTTGTCATAACCAAACCAGAACAATTCGCCGTGAATGCGCGAGGTAAGATAGTGCGCGAGGATAAACTGCGGGTCGTGCCGCAGCGCCTGCTCGAGCAGCGGGAGCGCTTTCTCCCCGTTTTCGTGCGGATCGCCGATCCCGGTCCAGCGGAAAAACTCGCGCGCCCGGAGGTAGAGATCGTAGGCCTCGAGGCTGCTCGTCGGCTCGCTTTGCAGACTGGCCATTTCGGTTGGTGAGAGATTGGCCTTCAAGGCCTGCACGATGCGCCCGGCCAGTTCCGATTGCAGGGCAAACAGATCGACCAGCTCGCGATCGAAACTCTCCGCCCAGACCTGCGCATCGCTTTGCGCGTTGATCAACTGCACATTCACCCGCACCAGATTCCCGACCCTGCGCACCGTCCCCTCCAAGACGTGCGCGACCCCAAGCGCCGCGCCAATCTCGCGCAGGTTGCGCGTCCCAGTACGATATTGCTGGACCGAAGTGCGGCTGATCACTTTCAGATCGGCGACGCGCGCCAGACTGGAGAGAATGTCATCGTGAACGCCATCGGCGAAAAAGGCATTCTCGCGGTCGTCGCTCAGACTTTCAAAAGGCAGAACCGCGAGGCTCTTTTGTGGAATGGTTTTCGGGGCTATCCCCACCATGTTGGCCGGCGCCTGTTCCTCGGTGCGCTTGATCCCGGAGGGCGTGATGTCGTAGACCCAGGCGAGCAAGACCGCGATCGGAAATCCCAAGCAAAGAGCGAGGATGACCAAGCGCACCGTCCAATTCGACACTTCGAAAAACGGGAAGACCTGGGTCGCGACCTGGACCAAAACCCAGGCGACGACGATGTAGGCGACCGCGACACGATAGACCTTGCGCCGTTTCAGTTCGACGAAGAACTGCTTCAGCGCCGCGCCCCGTAAAGAGGCATGTCGATCGCTCCGCAGCAGGGTCACCCGATGCTTATGGCGCGAGAAAGGGCAAGCGGCAAGACGGCGAACGAGTGGGGCGGCGCGTTCGCCCAGGGTAGCGCAAGCTTTCAGTTTGGCGAATTTCGCGAGCTAGCCGGAAGCTTGCGCTACCCTCGACGGTTGCAAAAGTTCCGTCAGGTCGGCGGTCGTTAGGCCGGTCATGAGCGGCTCTTCTGTCTCGAGCAGGACCCCGGCCATGTCGCGCTTCCGCTTTTGCAGGCTCAGGATTTTTTCCTCGACCGTATCGCGCGCGATCAATTTGTAGGAAGTCACGACCCGCGTTTGGCCGATGCGATGCGCGCGATCGGTCGCTTGCGCTTCGACGGCCGCGTTCCACCACGGATCAAAATGGATCACCGTATCGGCCGCGGAAAGGTTCAAGCCGACGCCGCCAGCTTTCAGGCTGATGAGAAAGACCGGAATGGTGGCGTCGCTCTGAAAGCGGTCGACTTCCTCCTGCCGATTCTTCGTCAGGCCGGCGAGATAACAGAAGTTCACCTCGTTGGCGATGAGCCGTTCGCGCAGGAGATCGAGCATCTTCACGAACTGGCTAAAGATGAGGACGCGATGGCCGCCGTCGATAATTTCCTGGAGCAACTCATCGAGCAGATCGAGCTTGGCCGACGGCTCCTGGGTGTCGTCTGGGGAAAGGCCGAGCAACCGGAGGTCGCAGCAAGTCTGGCGGAGGCGCAGAAGCCCGGTCAGCATCTTCATGCGGGTCGCGCCATCGTTCTCCTTGCTCGTCCCGAGGCCCTGTTGGATTTCCCGCAGGATCACATCGTAGGTGGCCCGCTGCCTTGCGCCTAGTTCACAGGGAAGGACCTGTTCAATTTTCTGCGGCAATTCACGCGCCACCTCTGCTTTGCGACGGCGCAGGAGAAAGGGACGCAACCGTCGCGCCAGGCGGCGTTGCAGGGCAGGCTCAGGTCCGCTGGAGAGCGGTTTCTCGTAGCGCTCGCGAAAATCGTTGCGACTACCAAGGTAACCCGGGACGGCGAAATTCATGAGCGACCAGAGATCGCGGACCGAGTTTTCCATGGGAGTGCCGGTCAGCACAAAGCGGTGACGGGCGCGCAGGCTAAACGCCGCCTGTGCGTTCTGGGTGTCAGGATTCTTGATGTGTTGAGCCTCATCGAGAACAACAGTGGAGAAAGAAAGCTTTTCGTAGAGTTCAGCGTCGCGGCGGAGTAATCCGTAACTCGTTAGGCAAAGATCGTATTCGGCTAAACGGGCAATCTTGCGGCTGCGATCTGGCCCGTCGATCACGAGCACCTTGAGCTCCGGGGTGAAGCGCGCTGACTCTCGCGCCCAGTTCGAAAGCAGAGAGGTGGGACAGACAATCAACGACGGGCCGCCGCCGCGTTGCAGCCGCAGCAGAGCGAGGGTTTGCACAGTCTTCCCGAGACCCATTTCATCGGCCAGGATGCCGCCGAGCTGTTGGGCTGCGAGAGCGGATAACCAGGCGACGCCAACGCGCTGATAATCGCGCAGTTGCGTGGCGAGCGAGCCGAGTTTCTCCATGGTGCGCTCGGTCTCGTCCGGGCTCGCCAGCGCCTGCACTGCGCCGACCAGTCGCGCGCCGATTTCTTCCGCCGTATTCGTGAGGTAGGCAGCCTGGACCTTATGCAGTCGATAGACGCCGGGCTGGTGCTGACGCGGATCGACGTCGCGTAATACCTCCTCAAAATCGTCCAGCGCGTGCGGATCCAAGACCGCCATTTTTCCGTTCGTTAGGCGAGTTTGCGTTTGGCCGGAGCGCAGAAGTCGCTGCACTTCCGTAAGTGAAATTCCGGCGCCGGTCGCCGTCGCAACTGAATATTTAAGCTCGAACCAGTCTTCCCCGGAACGGACAATCTCGATCGTGGGCGTGACCGGTTCGAGGTTGCGGCTGGCCTGTTCAAGGCGTGAAGTCGCGGCAACCTCCCAGGTGCCGGGCAGGTTCGGGAATTCAAAGGCAAAAAAGCGCGCGATTACCCGGGCGTCATCCATCAGGAAATCCTCGCTTTTGCGCGTAAAACCGATGCGTTCGAGCCGCGCGACCGCAGCGGATTCCGCGTTCAGATTGCGGACGAGCAGGCGGCCCGGGGGCTTGACTTCGCGGATGGCAAAACGCTTCTCTGGATCTTGGGCGGCCGGGAAGGCGGGACGCCCTCCATAGCGGCAACGAAGAGTGGCCCGGAGATGCTGCATCGAGCCTTCAATCTGCAGGACAAGGATGGGAGTCGCCTCGGTCACGGTCGGTAAAGCGAAGTCCGGCGGGAGCTCGACCTGAACCATTTCCCGCCAGACGGGCAACTCGAGAGCGAAGAACTCGTCCGCCCGTTCTCCTGGCAATCGCAGCGGCTCGCGCAATACGCTCGTTAGGCGAATCGGCACGGCGCTCGCGATTTCGTTAAAGTCACCGTCGCGCAGAAGCCAGGCTTCGCCCGCGGCGAGCAAGAGCAGATCGTTTCCGTGCAGCTTGCTCGATAACTCGTATGCTTCCCCCACAGGGCGGACGCGGATGACCGGACGATGAATCTCGCCAAGCACCCGAGCCTCAGTGGACTTGCCGAAGCGGAGCCGGGAATGACCCCGCATCGCCGGCAGCCAGCGCAAGAAAACTTCCGGCGCCAGCATGTTGACCGCTGCCGGCTCGACGCCTAACGAGTTAAGAGCAGCGAGATCTGAGTCTTCGCAGGCCAGGATCGCACTCCGCGGCAGCGCGTCGAGCATCACTCGCCGGCTCTCGATCTCCACTTCCAGACAAACCATGATACTTCTCTTCTCCCAGGCGGCGCGGAAATTAGGCGGCAAGATCCAGTGCAGCTTGACGGGCTGAGCGCCGGTTTCGCCTAACGAAACAAAGCGTGAAGAAGTGGATTCCGGCACCGGTTCCAACGCGATCTTGGGCGGCGCGACGACCGGTTGGAGATACGCCAAACCGACCGCAATCGAATGCGCGCAGACCTTGCCCCACTCGCGCGACTCGCGGCAGGTGCAGATGTTCTCGATCTCGATCGCACTCCTAATGCGCAAACCCGATCGATACGTCTTCTGTCCCTCTCGCACCTGGCCGGCAAGCAGCGGCGGCTCATAGCTGGCGCACGACACTCGGCCCGCTTTGAGCAGCTCGCGGGCGGCCTTCATGGCCTGCCAGCCGCCCGCGCCGGAGAACAGTTTCTCGGTTAGGAGCGCTACGGGAGTTTCCACCGAGCAACGTCCGCGCGACGTGCGGCGAGCGCAATTCCCGTCGACGGCGCGGTGGCTGGAGCCACATACCGTTTGACTCTCCTTGGGCCTCTGGATGAAATGAACAGGATGCAAGGCGGCCCACTCATTTTGCCATGACCAGTCAGCCGTCATTCGATGAGGACCTGCTTCTCGAGGAGCCGAACCGAAGCAGCCGGTTGATTCGGGAATTTTACGAGCAATACGGCGAACCCCGGAATTACGAGGGACGGGGCGGCCAGCACGAGGCGATCAAAGCGGCATTCTTCCAACAACGTCTCGATGCCTTCCGCCACGGCGAAAAGAGCCTTGGCCTGGATGTCGGTTGCCGGGGCGGGGCGCTCATCGGGCAGGTGGGACGGGTGCGCTGGTCCGGGGTCGACATCAACCCGGAGGGGCTCAAGGTCGCGCGCGAAAGCGGAGTTCCATGCGCGGAAATGGATTTCACGGCGGGCATCGCGGTTCGCGATGACTCTTTCGATGTTCTCATGATGACGGAAGTTTTAGAGCATCTGCCTTACCCTTCGATCACGGTGCGCGAGGTTCATCGCATTCTAAAGAAGAAACCGGCCAGCCTCTTTTTTGGCTCTGTCCCCTTGGATTATCATCTCCATCGGCGCTGGAAAGTGCTGCGCGGCAAGCGACTCTCCGGGGAGCAAACACATGTGCATCATTTCTCCTTTGCCGAGCTCGATCGGCTGCTGCGTTTCTACTTTGAGCAGGTGGAATATCTTCCCTTGAGCGGCACAGCGCAGCGGCACCCTCGGCTTCCGCTTTCCTACAATTTGTTTGTGCGCGACATCGCCTGGGCTGCGGCCGCTCCCAAGACGGACGTCGGCCGTTGGGATGTGCGGCCAGCGCGGAGCTGATCCGCAGCGGTCAGGCCTGGGGCGGAAAATTGCCCGGTGTCCTATTCTGGTGAAATAATACCGCGCAATGAACAAGCGCTCTTCGCCTAACGACAAGTCCGGTCTGGTCGCGGGCGTGGCCGCGTTCGTGACTTGGGGGCTGGTGCCGATCTACTGGAAGCTGCTCCGCTTCCTGCCAGCCGCGGAGATCCTCGCTCATCGCTTTGTCTGGACCTGCGTCTTCATGGTCATCCTACTGAGCTGGCAGCGTCGCTGGCCCGAGGTCATGGCCAACCTGCGCAACGTCCACACGGCTCTGTTTTGCGTCGGCAGCGGAGTGGCGATTGCCATCAATTGGTATGTCTTCATCTGGGCGGTGAACGCAGGGCATGTGCTCGAGACGAGTCTCGGTTATTTTATGACGCCGCTCGTGAACGTGCTCTTTGGCGCGATCTTTTTGCGCGAACGCCTAACCCGGGCACAACTCCTTTCGGTCGTCCTGGCGACCGGTGCGGTTTGTTATCTGACTTTTGGTTTTGGACGCCTCCCTTGGGTCGCCCTGACGCTCTGTTTTTCGTTTGGCTCTTACGGGCTCTTGCGCAAAATCTCAGGCGCGGCCTCGATTCCGGGTCTCTTCCTTGAGACCACGGTGATCGTGCCGTTCGCGCTCGGCTGCCTGCTCTTCCTGGGGAGAAGGCATGAGCTTCATTTTGGAGTTTCCGTTCCTGGCTTGACGCTCCTGCTGATCAGCACTGGGATTGTGACCGGGGTCCCGTTGCTCTGGTTTGGACATGCCGCGCGGCATTTGCGCCTAACGACACTCGGCTTTCTGCAATATCTCGCGCCGAGTTGCACCTTTTTCCTGGGCGTGTTCGTTTTTCACGAGCCGTTTCGGCACGGCCAATTGCTGACCTTCAGCCTCATCTGGGTAGCGCTCGCCATCTTCACTTTCGATGCTGTCTCGCGGTGGCGCTCCCAAAAGTCGGAGACGCTGCAACCCATCGAAGGGTAGCCGCTGGAGGGCGATGCTCTGTCATCGCCGTGTTTGCCGAGCCGAACCGCGGCAACGACGGAGCGTTGCCCTCCAGACGCTAGACCGATGCCGTTTCCACCCGCAAGGGCGGCTACGTCGCCTTCGCTCCGCTTTCGCAGGAACAAGAGCGAGGTCTGGGCTACGTTCCGCTGCATGTGGAGCGAAGACAATTTCCAATACGCGATCGAGAACACGGAGGTGATCCTCGCCCCTGAGGGAAAGATCGCGACTTTTGGTCACACCAGCTTCCGCTTTTACCTCATCAGCGAGTTGATGGATCAGGTGAACGAAGTGCGAGTGCGAGACGGTCGCATCCACGCCGAGCGGCCGCAGATCCTTACGCCGGATCATTACGCCCGACTTCTTCTGGAAGGTTTCGGAGAAAAAGCGGGGCGTTACGCCGAGCAGTTGCGCGAGCGCGCGCAACAGTTCGCAGTGCTCCGGTATGGTTTCCAGTTCCGCAAAACCGACGTGGTGGAAAAGACGGTTCGCGCTCCGTTGGCTTCGGTCATCGAGCAAATGAAGGCGCGGGTAAACCGGGAGGAGGAACCTCTCAGCGCGATCATCCGGGGGGTCGATGACGCTTGGGAGGTCTGCCTGCTCAAGTTCACCATCGACCTGATCGAGCATTCCAGCGGTGGGAACTTCGGAGATCTGCGCCGACGAGGCCTGGTCTGACTGGAGGGCGGCACCAAGGTGTTGTCGATCAGCTCTCGCCTGTCACTATGTAGGGCGATGCGAAGAAATCCTAGATCGAGATAGACGTGTTGAGGACGTCTTGGAAACGATACCGCTATCGCCTTGAACGGCGCGGCCTGAATTTACTCGCCCTGGGTATTCCGCGTTTGCCCCGCTGGTTGTGCGTGAAACTTGGCTACGTGCTCGGCGATCTGGCTTATCTGTTCGACCGGCGAGGTCGCGCCATCGCCGAAACCAATGTCGCCTGCGCCTTCGTCGGGCGTTATACGCCGTCTCAGCAAGGAAAGATCGTGCAGGCTTCCTACCGTAATTTCGCGCGCACGATGACCGATCTCTTCTGGGCCCAAAACATTACCGCCAAAAACTATCGCGACTATCTGCGGCTCGAAGGTTTCGAGGAAATGCGCGCGCAACACGCCCGCAGCCCGGGCGGCACCATCGCGATCACCGTGCACCAGGGAAACTGGGAATGGGCCAGCCTCGCGCTGGGTTTCGCTTTTGGTCCGCTTACCATCGTGACGGAGAATTTCAAAAACGCGCGCCTAACGAACATATTTAAGCGTCTGCGGGAGTTAAGCGGGCACACTATTATTCCGCAGGAAAAATCGATTCTCCGCTTGTTGAAAGCCGCGCATCGCGGTGGCGGCACGGGCATGCTCCTCGACCTGAGTCTCCACCCGCTCCAATCGGCCACCATTATCGAAGGCTTCGGGCTCAAAATGTGTGTCAGCGTGCTGCACACCATCCTCGCTCATCGAGCCGGAACACTGCTGGTTCCAGTGGAGACGATCCCTTTACCAGATGGAACCTGCCGCGTGATCGCGCACCCACCAGTGGAATGGCCCGCCGGAGCGACGCCGCACGAGATTGCGCAACGTTGCTGGGACGTCTTCGAGCCGATTCTCCAGGCCAAGCCGCAAAGCTGGCTCTGGCCTTACAAACATTTCCGCTACCGACCGCGCCATTCGTCGCGGCCTTATCCCGACTACGCGAACGACTCCTCGGAGTTTGAGGATCTGCTGGAGATCGCGACCCTATCAGCCTCTAAAGCGGCGTAACCTCTCGCGCGAATCGAAACCGTCCCCTCAGGTTTCCTGTTTCCCGGAGCCGCCCAGCGGCCGCAGGGCTTCTTTTTCGTAGCGCCGCATGAGTTTGAAAAAACGCATCGTGTCGCGGACCGGGTGAATGCTGCTCACTTCGTCCGAGTAAATCGTGCTGATCGGGACCGCGCCGATCTGCAGCCCCTCACGGCTGGCTACGACCAGCATCTCCGTCTCGTAATCGAAGCGACTGGTCCCATCGAGCAACTGCGGCACCAGGCTCCGATGCACCATGCGATAACCACATTGGGTGTCCGGCACATTTTGGCCGCAAAGCAGGCTGATCCGCCTGCTCATGTAGCGATTAACCCGGCGCCTAACGAACGGCATGGTATGCATGTCGGACATCCGAGTGCCCACATAAAGCAAAGCATCGCTGGTCGAACCAGCCGCGAGAAAACCATCGATTTCCTCGGGTAAATGCTGACCATCCGCATCCAAGAGGACGATGAATTCAATCCCGTCCTGCTTGAGCCAATGCCGCAGGCCGGTTTTGATCGCCTCGCCTTTGCCACGATTCTCTGGGTGCACGACGACTTCCGCGCCACTCTCCCGCGCGCGCGCTGCGGTCGCATCGCTGGAGCCGTCGTCGACCACGAGGACATGATCGAGTTTCGCCAGCGTCCGTTCCGCCACCGCACGCACGTGGACCTCCTCGAGGTAGGCGGGAATGACCGCGGCCACATTCCGGCGGTCGAGCGTTCGGCCAGAGGGCGAGGCCGCGCGCTCCATGTTTAGCGAACGACCGGATGAAAATCCGCGGCGTGATAAGAGCTGCGCACGAGTGGCCCCGAGGCGACGTGCTCAAAACCTTTGCCGCGCGCGAGGTAACCGTAGAGATCGAACTGCTCGGGGGTGATGTAACTCACCACCGGCAGATGTTTCGGAGTCGGACGCAGATATTGGCCTAACGTCAACACCTGACAGCCAGCTTCGCGCAGGTCGTCCATGGTTTGGAAAAGCTCCGCCGCCGTCTCGCCCAAGCCGAGCATGACACCACTCTTGGTCACGACTTTTGGCGAGAGTGCCTTGGCGCGACGAAGTACTTCGAGCGAAGTCCGATATTTGGCGCGGGAACGCACCGAAGGCGTCAGCCGCTCGACCGTTTCCATGTTGTGATTGAAGATTTCCGGCGCGGCATCGAGCACGAGCTGAATGCACCAATCTTGCGCATGAAAATCTGGGACGAGAACCTCAATAACGATCGAGGGATCCATTTCCCGCACCGCGCGGATGGTGCGAGCAAAGTGGTCCGCACCGCCATCTTTGAGATCGTCGCGCGCGACTGCGGTAATCACCACGTGCTTGAGCTTCAAACGCCGAACAGCCTCGGCTACGCGCTGCGGCTCATCTTCCTCCAGTGCGAACGGCTTAGCCGTGCTGACTGCACAGAAACCGCAGGCCCGCGTACAGCGTTCGCCGGCGATCATCATGGTCGCCGTCCCTTGGCTCCAGCATTCCCAGCGATTTGGACACTGCGCGCTTTCGCAAACCGTATGCAAACGCAAATCGGAAATGAGCGCCTTGGTCGAAAAGAAGACTGGATTCGAAGGCAGGCGGACTTTGATCCAAGGCGGCTTTTTCGCCTGATGAAGGGCTGGATCGATTTTGGCGCAGGACATTTCTTAAAAGGGCGGGATATAAGTTCTAAATTTAAGGGAGCGGCAGCGCAAACCACTTATCACTGAAAGATAGAAACAGCGAATATCGACCTCCTAGAGGTCCATAACTACAAACACACAAAACGCGTCAGCGGCCGGGCCGGAATTGCGAGACTCCGTCGAGCGGGACAAAGCACGGCTGCGAATCTCCTTCGCTCCCAGGCTCGATGGAGTCTCGCACCACCGGCGGCTTCTCAAAGTTTCGTTCTTCCGGAGAGGGCACGCGAAAGCGTGAGTTCGTCAGCGGACTCGAGGCCGCCGCCGGCCGGCAAGCCGTGCGCAATGCGCGTCAGGTTGACGGGATATTTCTTGAGCAGCTCGACCAGGTAATTGGTGGTCGCCTCCCCTTCCACGTCCGCAGCCAGGGCAAAGATGATCTCATCCGGGGTTTCCTGTTCCACCCGCTTGACCAGCGCATCGATGCGCAAATCTTCGGGTGCCACTCGGTCGAGCGGCGAGATGCGTCCGCCTAACGAATGGTACCTTCCGCGAAAAGCGCTCGTTCTTTCCAGCGGAAGAATATCGGTCGGCTGCTCGACCACGCAGAGCAGCTCGCGGGCGCGCGATTCGTCCATGCAGATTTCGCAGAGCTCGCTGGTCGCAAAAAAGCCACACTTCGTGCAGGGCCGAATAGCGGACCGCGTAGTGATAATGGCCTGGGCAATTCCTTCCGGCCGCTGCTCGCGGCTTTGCACGATCCAGAGCGCGATCCTTTCCGCGGAGCGCGGCCCGACACCGGGCATCTGCCGCAATTGCGTGATCAATTCGCGCAACTCGCTGGGATATTCGGTCCGTTTCAAAATGGAACGAGCGAATCGGTCACAGGCGAGGGCTCGGTGGTCATCCGCAGGCAGAGCGGCTCGAGCCGGCGTAGATACCATTGCAAAGGCTGGTCCACGGCACCGTTCTCCCCGCGCGCGCGGTGGAATTCCGCGAAAGCTTCGTTCCAGCGCCGCTCCCGAAAATAGACAATCGCCGTCCAGAAGCGGTCGCGTCGCGCGAGATCTTCCGGGCTTGCCTTGTCGGAGAGCCCTAGAAGTTCGTAAACTTCCAACCGATCATGCGGAGCGGCACTGCGCAGAAAATCGAGCGGCCGCGCCACAATCTGCGGCCTCGCGGCGCTGAAACCCCGCGGATCGAGCAGAATCTGGGAGCCATAAACCTGGTTGGCGCGAGCGAGGCGTCGCGCGATCTCCAGCGGTTCGCCGGAGATGACCATTTTTTCGTTAAGCGACTCGCCCACCCGCGAGGCGACAATCGTCCCCGAGCTCAGCCCGGCGCGCAGATCGATCCTGCCTAACGTCTCCGGAAGTTTGGCCGCCCGTTCGTAAAAATCGTCGCGAAACGCAAGGACCGCCTGGGAGGCTTCCACGGCGTGCTGCGGCGAAGCGTGCGGAAAGCCGAAAAGGACGCGGACTCCTTCACCATCGGCCGCCTGCAGATAACCGCCGGCCTGGAGGAAATGGCGCGAAGCGCTCTCAATAAATTCGCGAACCAAATGCGCACAATCCGCCGCAGGAAGGTCTTCGACCAGGTCGGCTTCGTTGGCGATTTCGCAGAAAACGAAGCTTGCCTCGCAGGCCCGCGGTTGCGACAAGTCCGGAGCTTCGCGCTCGGCGAGGCGCGCAAGTCCAGCCTCGTGCAGGCGACCGGCAAAAGCCTGCACACCGGCCCGGCGTCTCCTTTTCGCCTGCATCGCGTTGAAAGCAAGGACCAGGACAGTCGCGACGAAGAGAGCCACCATGGCGGGCCACGGCGCAAAGTTGATTCCCAGAGTTTGCAGAACCCAGGCGGCGCCCAGCAACTCGACCAAAATCAAAAGGAAAAGACCCAGCTGACGCGCCAGCGTTTCCACGGTCAGCATCGTCCAACCGACCGCGAAGCTGAGCAGGATGACGAAAACGAAATTGGCAAAATCGATGGTCTCGTTAGGCGGGATTCGGAGCAGCCTGGACAAGGCCGCCGCCGGTGACGCGAGCAGTCCGCTCATCTGCAAGACGATGGCGATGGCCGCAGCGACCGCGCCTATCCAGAGTGTGCCGAGCAGCGCGCGGTTCATGGCGCCGAGCGGTCGCCGCCCGGTCCGTAGGATTTTAAAACAAGGTCGCTCAAAAACTTATCGGGCGCCGCAATGGCGCTCGAGTCGAGCACGAATTGGCTTTGGCCGGTGTTTTTCCTGATCAGACTGAGACCGAATTGGAAGTCCTTGAAAAGATGCGCGCAAAGATCACTCATCTTCATCCGCTCCGCGTTGGCGCGCTCAACCAGGCGATCCTGGGCCGACTCGTCAAATCGCAGCTCCACGCCGTGCTCGGCCGAAAATCGATCGGCAAACCTCTGGGCTTCCTGACGGAGCGTTTCCTTTTCGTGCTGCTCGCCTTCCGCCATCAGGCGCGCCAGGACGCGCTGCGGTTCGCGCACCAGTTCTTCGGCCACTCGCAGTTGGGTCAGGCCGGAGCCGGCGAGGTAGTATTTGTAATCGCGGAACAGTTTTTCCCAGACGGTCAGGAGCCCGCGCGCGCCGGTTTTCTCGAGCGCGGCGGCGCTGGCGATAAGGAGCAGCGCTTCGTTTTCGAAGCTGATCTCGATTCCGTAAGCGCGAAAAGCACGCTCGTACTGCCGAAGGATGCTGCCTTCGGAAAACTTCATGATCTGAAAGAGGTCGCTGGCCGTTAGCTCCTCACAGACTACCCGCACCGGAAGCCGTCCGATGAACTCCGGTTCAAAGCCATACTCGATGAAATCCTGCGTGCCGACATGCTGAAAAATCTCGTTATCGAGCACCTTGACCGGTTCCGCCTTGAAACCGATCTGGCCTTGCACGAGACGCTTGGAAACCTGGTTTTTCAATCGTTCAAAAGCGCCGCTGACCACGAACAAGATGTGGCGGGTGCTGATCGTCTCCCGCTTCGTTTTGCCTTTGCGCTGAAACTCGAAAGCAGCCGGGAGCTTGCCCTGGATATCATTGGCACTGCGCAGCGGCACTTCGGTGTCCTCCATTAATTTAAGGAGCGTGGTCTGCACGCCGCGACCGCTGACGTCGCGGCCGACCATGTTGGAAGAGGCGGCCAGTTTATCAACTTCATCGATGTAAATGATGCCGAATTGCGCCACACTCACGTCGCCGTCGGCTTTCTGGACGAGTTCCCTAACGAGATCCTCCACGTCGCCGCCGACGTAGCCGGTTTCGCTAAACTTGGTCGCGTCGGCTTTCACGAACGGGACCTTGATCAGGTCGGCGATGTGTTTGATGAGATAAGTCTTACCGACCCCGGTTGGACCAACCAGAATGACATTCTGCTTGGCATACTCCGTCTCCTCGGCCCGGAGGGCGTCTTCGCTCTGGAGCCGGCGGAGATAGTTGACGTGGTTGTAGTGATCGCAGACCGCGATGGAGAGCACCTTCTTCGCTTCATCCTGCTTGATGACGAAACGATCCAGGTGCGCTTTGATATCGCGCGGCAGAAAATCGAAGACAAACTGCTCGCCGGATTCTTTGACCGGCTTTTCCTCGTCGCCGGCTTCGGCTTGCTCGGGCTGCGCGAAACTGGCGAAGGAGACTTTCTCGCCGAAGTTCGACTTCATGAACTCCGAGAGCTTGGCTTGCAGTTCTTCAGGCGTGGGAAATGGCGGATTTTGGTTCAAGAGGAAAACCTAACACCCCGGTCGGGCATGTAAAATTTGCCGGACCTGGCACAGCCGAAGCGCCGTTCGGCCGAGGCGTTGCACCTTGCATTTGGCTCGCAACTGTGCTCAATGGAATGCCGCTCCGCAAGCTGGTCACGCCGGGAGGCGTGCCCGCCGTCGCGCTATTTATCTAATGATTTTACTCACCCTTCTCGCTCAAGCCCAACCGGCTGCCCCTGCCGCCGCCGGACCTAATCCGCTTTCGTCGTTCATCCCCATCATTCTTATTTTCGTCATCATGTATTTTGTTCTCTTCCGGCCCCAGATGCGGCGGCAGAAGGAACAACAAAAACTGGTCTCAACGCTCAAGACCGGCGACCGCGTGGTGACCTCTGCCGGCATTCACGGCATGATCACCAACGTCAAAGAGACGACCGTGACGGTGAAGGTCGCCGACAACGTGAAAATCGAGATGGAAAAGTCTGCTGTGACCAATGTGGTCAAAGCCGACGCAGCCAAGAGCTAGCTCCATGGAGATGAATTCCAAGCCATTCGCTTCGCCTAATCCTCGATGCACCAGCCAATCATGAATCCCATTTTCGAATTTTTCCTGGGTATCGCCCTGCTGTTTCTTTTTGGCTGGTATTTTGCCACCGACCGCGGTCAGCGGAAACATCTGCTCGCGGCCGTCCTGGTGGTCGTGCTGGTGATCTTTAGTGTCTGGAGCGTCTGGCCACCGGAGAAAAAGATTCAGCTCGGCCTCGACATCAAGGGCGGTACCTCCTTTCTCATCCGGCTGAAGAGCGACGACAAAATTCTGACGCCGGTTATGCTCGACCAGGCGGTCGAAGTGATTCGCAAACGCGTGGATTACTTTGGCAGCGGAGAGCCGGTCATCAGCCCGGTCGGAGCGGATCGTATTCTGGTCCAGATTCCCGGGCTGGATGCGGCGAAGATTCAGGAAGCGCGCGCTCAGCTCTCCCGCGTAGCCAAGCTCGAATTTCGTCTGGTTTACCCAGATAACGGTGAACGTCTGCGCGCCATCGACGGCGGATCGGAAGTGATCCCGCCGGAGTACCGGATCGAGACCTACAAGATCCCGCCCCGCAAGCAGGGTGACAAGCCGACCGAGGAACGATTGCTGGTCAAGAAAAAGGCGGATCTCGGCGGTGATCGGGTGACCGCTTCGAACGCTTATTACGGGAACGATGGCTGGACGGTGCAGCTCAAGTTCGACAGCGAAGGCGCGAAGAAGTTTGGACAGATCACCGAAGCCAACGTGGGCCATCGTTTCGCTATCGTGCTCGATAACGTGATCCTATCGGCGCCCAGTATTCGGACGGCGATTTACGGCGGCGACGCCATCATTACAGGCAGTTTTCAAGAGCAGGAAGCGCGCGGCCTGGCCAGTGGATTGGAGAATCCGCTGCAGGTGCCGGTCAGCATCGAGGAAGAGCGCAGTGTTTCGCCGACCCTTGGACTCGACTCCGTTCGCGCAAGCATCCGAGCCGGTTTGATCGGTTTGGCCATCACGCTGCTGGGCGTAGCGATCTATTACCGGTTCGCCGGTTTGGTGGTGAATCTCGCTCTGATCGTGAACATCATCTTGTTGTTCGGTGAATTTCAATTAATTCCCGGCGGCGTTGTGCTTACTCTGCCGGGTATCGCCGGTATTATTTTGACCATCGGCATGGCGGTCGATGCGAGCGTTCTCATTTACGAACGACTCCGGGAGGAGTTGGATAGCGGAAAGCCGCTGCGCTCCGCCCTCCCCGCCGCCTACGACAAGGCTTTCAGCTCCATCTTTGACGCCAACGTGACCACCCTGATCACGGCGACGATCCTCTTTTTCTACGCCAGCGGCCCGGTCAAAGGCTTTGCCATCGTCCTCATGCTCGGAATTCTGGCCTCGCTTTTCACGGCCTTGATTGTCGGGCGTAACGCTTTGAGCTGGCTGGTGGAGAGTGGTCGCCTAACCAAGATCACGATGCTCCATCTGATCTCTTCCAAGAATTGGAATTTCCTCAGCAAAGGCATGATCGCGGGCCTATGCTCGCTGGCCTTGATCATGGCCGGAGCCGTAGCGTTTTATCTGCGAGGCGAGAAAAACTTCGGCGTCGACTTTCGCGGTGGCGATCTCGCGACCATGAGTGCGCCTCATAAAGTGGAAGTCGCCAAAGTTCGCGACGCGCTCAAACCGCTTGGTCTGGCCGACGCGGCTATCCAGCAGTCGCAACAGGGCGGACGCAGTTACATCACGATTCGCAGCCCGCTCAAGACCAGCGACAAAGTCGAGCAGCAGATCCTGCAGACCTTTCCGAAAGACGGATTTAAGATCGAAGGCTCGGAGCGAGTCGGCGCGCTGGTCGGCGGAGAGTTGGCGCGCAGCTCGCTCATCGCGCTGGGCCTTGGCATTCTCGGCATTCTAATATACGTCACTCTCCGATTTGAATTTTCTTTTGCAGTGGGTGCAATCGTGGCCCTCTTGCACGACGTCCTGATCACCATCGGAATGTTCGCCATTTTGGGGCGTGAATTGACGCTCACCATGGTCGGCGCCGTGCTGACCATTGCCGGTTATTCCATTAACGACACCATCGTTGTTTACGATCGAATCCGCGAAGGTCTGGCCAGCGGTCGCAAAGGCTCGATCGAACAGATCATGAACGAAAGCGTGAACCAGACGCTCAGTCGAACCATCCTGACGAGCGGCACGACGTTGGTTCCCATTCTGTGTCTCTTCTTCTTCGGCGGCGCGGTCCTGAAAGATTTCGCTCTCGCCATCATCATCGGCATCGTAGTGGGAACTTATTCGTCCGTTTTCATCGCCGCGCCGATCGTCCTTTGGTGGACTCGCGCGCGCGGTGGCAGCGCGACCACCCTGCGACGCGAAGTGGCCGAGAAAACCACGGTTACCAACCCGTCCTCGGCCTCTTAAAACGCTTAGTTGACGCTGGAGGAGCCGAGCCTTAGGGTCGACCGCCAGTCAGCAAAGGGAACTTTTCAAATTTTTAAAAGGATTCAGGAGAAAATCGCATGCCAGAAGTGATCGTTCGTAAAGGTGAGCCGGTGGACCGGGCCTTGAAACGGCTCAAGAACAAGCTGGACGCGGAAGGTATTTTGGAAGAGGTGCGTCGTCTGCGTGCCTTCGAAACGCCTTCACAAAAGACCCGTCGCAAGGCGAAAGCCAACGCGAAACGGGGTCGCGCCAAGTTTCGTTTTAACGCGTCCTAAGTCGCTCAGCTAAAAGATGTAACGCCTCAGAAATTCGAGGCGTCGAACTCGCCTTAGAGGCTTTTTACGCCTCGCACTCGCACACGACTCGAAACCCGAGATCGTTGCAAGTGTAGCCAGGCATATTTGAGCCCCGGGTGGTGGTGCGCAGGCTATTGAAGCGGGATTTCCAGCTTCCGCCCCGATAAATCCGCTTGGTGCCCGAAAGAGCGCCTCGAGGATTCGTTTTGGAGACACCTCGGTAGTTTTCCAGGAAATCGATGCACCATTCCCAGACGTTGCCGGCCATGTCTTCCATGCCGAAGGGACTGGCGCCCCGAGGGAAAGATCCAACCGGCGAACTCTCCGGGAACCCATCATCGATGTTGCGATCACTCCAGGCGAAAACGGTATTTTTATCGGCGAAATTCGCGAGATCGCCTCGCCCATCCTGATTTCCCCAGGGGTATTTTCGGCCGTCGGCTCCCCGAGCCGCGTATTCCCATTCCGCTTCGGTCGGCAACCGATAGCGCTTCTTCTCGCGCGAGCTGAGCCATTGGCAAAACTTTGTCGCGTCCGAACTGCTCACGTAGACCACCGGATGGCGTTCGCCCGCGCCCGGCGCGCGTTTGCGGACGTGGCTCGGATCGAACTCTTCATATTGTGCGTTTGTGATCGGATGCCGCGACAGGTAAAAACGACTTAGCGTCACCTGCGTAATCGGTTGCGCGTTAGGCGCAGCTTCGGGCGCGACACTTCCCATCTGGAAAACGGCGGAGGGCACAAGGAGCAATTCTGAACCGAGAGAGTTGGTAAAATTCGCGAATTGCGCCCGCTCGGCCGCTACATCGATGGGCGTCGGCTTTCTGACGGTTGGCGCGGGCGTTGAACCACTAGTCGCCGCGACGACCGGTGCCTTCGGGGCCACAATGACGGGTCTGGCTGGCGGAGGCTCTGCCA
>JBPCLK010000011.1:0-9087 GCA_051003355.1 Chthoniobacterales bacterium
GCGAGTGCGTTTTCGAGATTGCGCGTGGACTCATCCCAGCGGCCCTGCCGCCGATAAATGTATCCGGTTAGCGCAAAGACCGAGGAGTCGTTAGGCAAAGCCTGACGCGCGATGGCCAGCTCGGCCAGCGCCGGTTCGTAGTCGAGGTAACCTTGGTAGAGGTGGCGTGCCCGGGCGAGGTGGGCTTCGCCGGAATCAGGCTTGAGCCGCAAGGCCGTGGCGACGGCGCGGTCGCCTAATGAAAGCCGCGCCGGGGTATGATCGAAGCCCAGGAAATAGAGCGCGTCGTGGGCAGCGGCGAGCTGGCACCAGGCGAAGAGAAAATGAGGATCCCGCGCCACGGCCTGATCGAGGAGCGCGATCGCGTTGACGATGTTCTCTTTTCCCCGCGTGCTGAAGGAAGTACTGAGGAGCAATTTCCCAGCGCGAATATAGAGATCGAAAGCAGCCAGATCGGTCGTGGGTCGTTCCTCGATCGCAGCCTTTTCATTGGGAGCAATCTTCGCCTGCAGTTGAGCGGCGATCGCCTTGGCGATCTCGCTTTGGATGGCGAATACGTCGTCCAAGGGTCGGTCGTATCTCTCCGCCCACTGCACCAAGTCGGTGCGGGCATCAATCAATTGCGCGCTGATCCGCACCTGCTTGCCGACACAGCGCACCGCTCCCCCCAGAATATAGGCCACGCCCAGTTGCCGGCCGATCTCGCGCAGATTGCGCGGCGTGCCGACCTTGTATTGCATCACGCTGGTGCGACTGATCACCTTCAAATCCGCGATGTGTGCGAGATCGGTCAACACCTCATCCTGCACGCCGTCTGCCAGGAAGTTGTTTCCTTTTTCATCGCTCAGGTTTTCAAAGGGCAACACGGCGATGCTTTTCTCCGGCACAACGGATTCAGCTTGCGCGGATTCTCGAGAACCGCGCAGCGGCGTCCGCCGGGCCAGATGAAAGGCCTCAACCGCGAGGGCGAGGGCGACAATCATCGCGATCGCTACCATCAACTTACGGCCGGTCCGGTGCGTGATCGATTCCCCAGGGGGGACCTCTTCGGTGCGCTTGATCCCTTCCGGGGTAACCTCAAAAGCCCAGGCAAAAAAGACCACGAACGGGGTGCCGAGGATGAGGAGCAAAATGACCAGCCGGATAGCCCAGTTCGGGATTTCGAAAAACGGGAAAACCTGGGTCGCAATCTGAATCAACAGCCACGAAAAAACGGCATAGGCGACTGCTGCCCGGTACACATTGCGCCGTCGCAGCTCAACGAAAAAGGAGTGCGGTTTCACGGAGGCCTCGACCGCACGGTGAGCGGAGCGCAGCGGGCGGGCAAGCGTATTTCGAGCGTGGAAGATAACGCATGAAGTGATTTGGGCTGCTAAGGTGGAGCGATTCGCGTTACAGATTCAATTACAGCTTCGGCTGACCCACGATCGAAGGGAGCGGCAGGCGCACGGCTTTTTGAGCGTTGGCGTTCCTAGAGCGTGTCATGCACTTCGGCGCATGGATTCCCAGCTCCTCAGCAGGTGTAGCGTGCGCTGTCCTCATCGCGTTGGCTCGGGCGTCACCGGATTTCCGCTGGGGACCGCGGACACCACCGCGCGCTGCCGCAGTCAAAGTGCGTGACCCGCTCTTGTCTTGGCGGATTGACGCGGCCCTACGCGACTTCACTTACTGCGAGCTGGGAAAACTGACACAGTGCCATTGGTGTCATTCGCCACGTAGATGGTCTGTGACTCTTCGTCTACGGTCGCCACGACTGGAAAGCCGCCCATTCTTTTCTACAAGATATTGACCTCGTGACCGGCACGGCAGGTGTTTCCATCGAGCGTCGCGAAGTCAGAATCTCCTATGCTTGGTATGTAAAGAATGTGGTTCCGGATCGCTATGCCGCTCGTGTTCATTGCATTGCAGGTAGCTGTGTTGACCATTAAGACCGCTCCGTCGTTCGCGTCGCCGACGCGGTTAACACAGAATAACTGCAGGAAAATTCACCCGGCACAAAATGTTCTCGGGCCCCGGCGTCCCGATGGTTTGCTTACTTACCCGCAGCGGGGGCAAGGGACGCGACGAGTTTTTCGAAGCGCGGGTTGCCACGCAAGTCATCCCAGAGCGGAGAAAGCCGCAGCTGGCCGTAGCTCAGGTTACCCGGAATCTTGGATACTTTCTCGAGCTGTTCGCAAGCTAGCTCGGTCTCGCCCGACCAGGCGTAAATGCTCCCGAGGTACTCCATAATGTGCACGCCGTTGATCGGATCCCGACTCACGGGCAATAACTCGACGGCGCGCCGCCCTTCCCGGATCGCGTCGGCCTTTCTTCCCAAACCGGCGTCGATAAGACCGAGGATGCAGATCGCGGGTGCGAAATTTTCCTGGGCCGCGACGATGCGTTCCTGCTCGGCCCGAGCCCGTAAGAAAGCTTCCTTCGCTTCCGCGGCGTCGCCCCGGACGCGTGCGGCCAGCCCTTCCCAAAACGTGCGGCGGAATTGGAACGCCCCAGGTCCGAAGGTTCCATCGCCGAGCGCAGCCACGGCGCGCGCAGTCGCCTCCTGGTCATGCTCGCAAAAAGCGAGGAAGATCCAGACCCCGGCCAAATCGGGGCCTGCGCTGGGTTTCTTCGCCAGAATGGCCGCGATAATGGCATGGAGCGGTCGCGTATCGGCTCGCCAATTCAAATCGACCGCTGCGCGGCTGAGCAGAGTGTCGACATCATGGGGTACGATGGTAAGAGCGCGATCAAGCAACTTGGCGGCGTCAGGATAGCGCCGCAGCAAGTTGTAAGAGATGGAGAGCTGCTGGAGGGTGTAAAAATTTCTAGGGTCGAGCGAGAGGGCGTTTTCAAATTGCCGCGCGGACTCGTCCCATTTGCCTTCGCGGCGGTAAATGTAACCCGCCAGGCTAAAGACTGAGGATTGGTTCGGTAAGGCGTTCCGGGCTATCTCCAGTTCGGCGAGGGCGGGCTCGTAGGCGAGGTAGCCCTGATAGAGATGACGCGCGCGCGCCAGGTGCGCTTCGCCGGAACCAGGACCCAGCTCAGTAGCAGCCTTGATAGCCGCTTCGGCTAACGAGAGCCGCTTCGGCGTATGATCGAAGCCAAGGAAGTAAAGGACGTCGTGCGCCGCGGCGAGCTGGCAGTAGGCCAGAAGGAATTTTGGATCACGGGTTACGGCTTTCTGCAGAAGTTGCGCGGCTTGGAAGAGATTATCTTTGCCGCGCGGGCTGAAGGAGGTTTTTTCCAGGAGCGACTTGGCGCGGGTGTAAAGGTCGAACGCCGCCAGGTCGTGAGTGGGCTGGGCATTGATCGCCGCTTTTTCGTGAGGCGCGATGACCGCGCCGAGCTGGGCCGCGATCGTCTGCGCAATCTCACTTTGAATGGCAAAGACGTCACCGAGCGGCCGATCGTAGCTCTGGGACCACTGATGGAGATCGCTCCGGGCATCGATCAACTGGGCGCTGACCCGCACTTTGTCGCCGAGCTGATGGACGGTTCCTTCCACGATGTAGGCGACGCCCAATTGGCGGCCGATTTCGCGCAGGCTCCTGTGCTGCCCGCGAGCATATTGCATCACGCTCGTCCGGCTAACGACCTTAAGGTCTGCGATGCGCGCCAGGTTAGTGAGTAACTCGTCCTGCACCCCATCGGCGAAAGTGGAATGATTCTGCTTCTCGCTCAGATCGTCGAAAGGGAGGACGGCGACGCTCTTGCCAAAAGAGACCGCATCGCGCTGGGGCGGCGCAGGCGAAACATAGAAGTAGTATCCGAAAGCGAGCGCGACGACGGTGACCAATCCAGCCAGGCCGATGAGGATGGGTTGCGCCCTGTTTTTCTCGATTGCCTTCAGCCTCGCGGCGAGTTCCTCCACGCTCGGGCGTGCCGCCGGTTCGGTCATGAGCATGGCCTGCAGGAGGGAAATAATACGAGTGGGGACCTGGACGGATTTTAGTTGTGCAACGCGCAGAGCAGACGGCCGGCCATCTTTGCTTTCGATGTGACAGCCAGTGAGCGCATACCAAAGAGTCGCGCCTAACGAATAAATGTCAGAACGGACGTCTACCGTGTCCCCCTGCAGTTGTTCTGGGCTGGCGAAGGCCGGAGTGCCAATAAAGTTCCCATGCGTGAGGTGGCGCCGATCCGGCGTTTCCTGTAAAGCCTTTGCGACCCCGAAGTCGATCACCTTGGCCACGACTTCGCCGCGCTCGTCCGGCTTTACCATCATGATATTGGCGGGCTTTAGATCGCGATGAACGAGACCGCAGCTTTCCGCCACGAGAAGTGCATCCGTCACCTGCCGGGCGACCGCGAGAGTCGCTCGGACCTCCAGCGGGCCCGTGCGCCGCACGCGTTGCTCGAGAGTTTCCCCCTCGACCAGTTCCATCGCGCAGAAATACTGGCCGGTTTCTTCCTCGACCCCGAATTGATAGACGGTCGCGACATTCGGATGACGCAAGGCCGCGGCGGCCCGGGCTTCGCACACGAAGCGCTCCCGGGCGTCCGGATTACTACTCGCGAAATCGGCAGCGATAATCTTGAGCGCGACCTGACGTTGCAGGGAGGTGTCTTCGGCGAGAAATGTGACACCCATGGCGCCTCGGCCCAACTCGTGGAGCGTCCCATCTTCACGACGGGCGATCACGTAGGTTCCGAACGCTTCCGGCACGGCAGAGCCGAGCGAGTCCCAGGAGGATGGCTCTTCTTCCAGCCCTGTCCGGAGAAGGCAGGGGAGGCAACCGAGGTCGCCCGTCGCGGTCATCTCCCGCCGACTTCCGCAGATCGTGCAAATCGCGTCCTTGGAGGCAGGGGAAGACATAGACTCGTTAGGCTTGGGCGAGAATGCGGCAGAGATGGCGCAGTTCTTCCCCCACTTCTTTCGGGTCGGTCAGCGTCCCGCGCACTTCTTCGCGGAGCACGGCGCGAAAGCGGGCCCGCAAACGGGCGACGTCGCTGCGCAGAGTGAGGATGCCGCGACTGAGCTTTTGCGCGAGCTGCTCGTAAGGAATGGCTTCGTCGCCACCGGTAGGGAGATAAGCGCGGAGAGCTTCGAAAAGGGTGGACTTTCCTCGCAGAGCAGATTCCTGGGCGAGCCGGCCAAAGGTTTGGCGAAGGAGCGCGGCCGCCCATTCGCGTTCGTAGGCGAGGTCAGGGTTGCCGCCTTGGGACGAATCGATCTGCGTCTCTATCTCCCGCATCGTTTCTTCGTCGAACGGTTCGAAAAAATGTCCGCCGCCGCGTTTTTGTCGTCCTTCACGAGCGCGCGCGTTTGCCACGAAATGTTTCAAGGCGCCGAGGAGAAAAGAGCGGAAACGGCCTTTGTTCTGGTCCGCTCGCGCGTATAAGCGGGTCTCGATCAGGTCGGCAAAAAATCCCTGGGTTAGATCCTGTGCATCGGCGACGCCGTATCCGCTTCGGCGCAGGAAAAGATAGAGGGGGCGCCAGTAGATGCGGCACAGCTCGGAAAGCGCGTCGAGGGATTGGCGGGGCGTAGCTTCGGTCGCGTGGGCGGCGCGCACAAGTGTCCAGCGGGTCGCGTGGAAGGAGTTGATTTCGCTGTTGGACTCGAGGCCGGGGGCTGGCATCCGGCGTTTTTACTTGTCTCGTTAGAAGAAGACAAGACGGAAACTGCGGCGAACGGGTCGGAGCCAGCCGGGGGATCAGGCTTGGCTCCGACGTAAGGCAGCCGCTCTTTTTTCCGGTGCTGGGTTCCGCGACAGGGAGAGCCAGTCACCCGGCGGGCCTCGATTCTCGGGAAGCGACTCGCTGGTGTCGCCGAAGATGTGCGGACAATGATTCCTTAGCCCCGGACAGATAGTTGGGAAGAATAAGCTTCTTTCCCAGTGACCAGGAAAGCCGACTGTCGCGCCTTCGAGTTCAGAAGGATCGATTCTTTGATCGGTGGCCGCCCGCCGTGCGCTCGAGAAACTCCATCCATTTGGGTTGGATAGTCTGGGCTCCAGACAAAGGGTCAGGGCTAGTTCAGCTTGTAGAATTCTACCAGCGCTACACCGGTGACGTCGTTTTCTTTGCTCCGCACGACTGCGGTGTAATTGCCCGGCTCGAGCGCCACGCTGAGTGCGCTTTCCCGAGAGGCAGTGGGAGCCAGCCCTTCCGCCTCGATTTGCGCGGCCTGCGTGGCGTCGTCCGCCCAATCATCGTTCGCCGCAAGCTGTACGCCGGAGCTGTCGTAAAGCTCGAGCGTGGGATTAAGCAAACCGGCGCTCACGCCTTCGTCCATCAGGGATGGACCAAGGGCGCGCACGATGAGGTGCCCGGCCTCGCCTTCCTCGACGATGATGCCGCCAATCAAGACGTTTTCGCCGGCTCCGACCTGGCCGCGGGTGGAGATGTTCGTTAATTCTCCAAAGGCCGGTTGTTGGTCAAGGTCGTAGAGTTCGACCAGCCCCACACCTTCGGTCTCTCCCACGCCGCGCAGAATCACGGTATAACTACCGGGGTCAAGCGTGGCGATGAGGGCGCTTTCCTTCGGGTCGGTCGGCGGAATGCCCGTCGCTTCGATTTCCGCCTGCTGATCCTGCTGCCAATCGTCATTGGTCATGATGCTTTCGCCCGCCGCGTCGAACAGTTCGAGGCTCGGATTAGCGAGGACACCGGAGATTCCCTTGGCTGTGAGGGAGGGACCGATCCCGCGCATCAGGATCTGTTTTGCATCGCTCCCGCCGATGATGAAGCCGGCGATGGCCACGTTATCGCCCGTGCGGACGAGTGCGCGGCTGGAGAGATTGAGGAGCCCGGCATGAGGGAGGAACTCGGAAAGGACTAACGTATTATCGTCATAGGTGGCGCGGAAGGAACCGGCGGGAGTGAAGTCAGAGTCTTTCACCGCAAACACGCGCCGGCCGCTCGGAACGTTCGCGAAACTTCCGTTGATGCTGGCGGCGGTGAGAACCGTTAAGCTATCGGAACCGGTCACCGTCGCGCCCAAGTCGTCGAGCACTGTGACAGTAAGCATTCCATCGAATGCCGCTGTTCCCGCGACATTGATAACAGCCTGCGGCGAGTCGCCGAAAACTTCGAAAGCGAGTGTGCTCTCCGCATCTAACGTGAGCTTTCCTGCCACATTTAATTCGGTGTTCTGTGCCGGCGGATCGATCGGTAAGGGAAAGTTGACATCGGAAAACAACAAATAGGAATTGAGCGTTGAGACATCGAGGAACCCGCTGTTCAAAAGGTCGCCTGAAACCGTAAAGGTCGAATCTCCCAGAATGACGAGGCTATCTATGTTGGTAAAGTCACCCGCCGTCGTAAGGCTCCTGGCTCCCATTTGAATCACACGACTATTCATGGCCAGATTCCGAAAGGCATCGTCTCCGTTGCGGTCGATGAAGCCGGTATTTTCACCTTCCAAGACAACCGCTGCGTTGTTGTTCACGATGTCTAAGAGCGGTCCACCCAGAACCTGTAAAGTGTTAAGCGCACCATCGATCGAGCCGAAAAAGAAACGGCCTTTGTTCAACGTCTTCGTCGCGGCGTCATAGTTCGGAAGGACTCCGTTGACCACGATCAAGGAGTTTTCGCCGGCGCGCGAGAGGCCGTCGAGATATCCTACCGTCCCAGGATCACGGCGGTCTCCGACATTAGTCAGGTCACCATTTACAGTCAGGGTCGTTCCCGCGTAGTAAAGGAAGTAGCCGTCGTTCACGAAGTCACCCGGCGTCGTAAGGTTCTGCCCATTCTGCAGCTCGATGTCGCCGTCGACCGTGTTGAGCGCGAGGTTCGCAAACGCATCGTTCCCGCTTTCATCCTCGGCTCTTGCGCCCGCCCCTTTGAGATGAAGGGCGGCGCTGTTCGTCCGGATGTCGGCGCCATTGAACCTAAGAGTCGCGGTGTGACCTTCCGCGGCCAGGAACTGATAGAAACCACCCGTTAAAGCAGTGCCAGTGAAATCCGCCAGGTTTCCCGCGTCCATCAGGACGTCGGTCGCCCCCGCAGTGAAATCGAGCGTTCCCGCGGGTGTGACACTGGTCTCCGCCGAGATGAGACTGTGGTCGACCGAGAAGAGTGCGGCCGAGTCACCTCCGAGGGTGAGACGATCGATCGTAGGATTGATGTTCAACGTCACGGAGAGATCTGTGATCGCGACATCGAAGGTCATCCCTCCACCGTTGGCGGGAACCGTAGCCGGCGACCAGTTGGCAGCCTTTCCCCAATTGCCAAGGTCAGGCCCGGTGTAAGTGGAGTCGGTCGCTCGCGCGTCTGACGCAACGAAGCCGATGAAAAAGGTTAACAGGAGTTTTCGGATGTGGAATGTTTGCATGATAATTGGTTGTTACCCATTCCTTCGGGAAAGCGGGCGCAACATTGCAAAAAAGTCGAAAATATTCTCGGGAACCGTGTTCTTGGGATAAGCGAGGGGTGGCCTTGTCCCTACCGCCTCAGCATCGCGAAGAGCGTCTGCACGTCCGAAGGCCGGCGGAACCCGCTGCGGGAGAAATCCGCCGAAGCCAGCGCGGCATCATGCCGCGCATCTGCACCAGCTACCGGATCATCACGGCTGCCTGCCCGGGTCACCGCTCACCAGCCTGCACGCCCTGCGCTGGGACGAACTCAAGGCCGCGCTCGAGATCCGGAACCGGGTCACCCACCCGCAAACGCCTTCCGATCTGGAAATCAGCGAGCGCAAACATTCGTCTCCTGACCGAAGTCGCACGCCAATTTATCCACGACTTCGAAGCGCTGGCAGAATGGCAAACTGCCAGGTCGTGCTCGACTTTTCCCAGCTCCCGGGAGCAGCGCCGATCTTAGCCTAACGAGTCTAGCTCTCGGCAGACTCGGGGACGGCTTTCTCGGCAGCCTGGAAACCGATCTTCGAGTGGGTCCCGTCGCAGAAGGGCTTCTCCGTCGAAGCGCCACAGCGGCAGAGCGCCATTCGTTTCTCTGCCGGGTAGCTCTTCCCGTCCGCGTCCTTCATTTCCACTTCACCTTTCACGATGAGTGGTCCGTTTTTGATGATATCGATCGTTACGTCAGCCATGGAACAGATTCTGCGCCCGCGCGGACGAAATGAAAACCGCAATTGCGCAAGTTGCTACTTCGCGCCGCTGGGCGTGAGGGCGGCGACGATCCGGTCGAAACGCGGTT
>JBPCLK010000012.1:0-63387 GCA_051003355.1 Chthoniobacterales bacterium
TCTTTTCCAGCTATACGCAATGGTGGTTTTCATCGCCCGCGATGTTGCCGGAGATGATCGCGAGTTGGGCTCTTTGCCTGGGTTGCGCCGTGCATCTTCTGAAAAAATCGAAACCGTGGCAACTCGCGCTGGCGATGGCGGGTTTCATCTTCTTCTCGATCAACTTCATTCTTTGCCTCTACCCGCCCTATCAAATTCCGCTCTTGATCCTGGGCGCCGCCATCCTGCTCGGCGTGCATTTGGAAGCGAAGCGTGACTCGAATCAAGAGGTCGTCTCGACCGCACGAGGATTAGTCAGAGTCACTCTCGCATTGCTTCTCGTCGGATTGATTCTGGTTCCCTTTTGGTTGGATGTGCGACCAACTCTGGCCCTCGTGCAACAGACAGTCTACCCAGGTGCGCGGAGGACGACCGGCGGAGCACTCTCGCTTTTTTCCCTGTTTTCGGGAGTGATTGGCTTTTTCGAAACGGAGCAGGTGGGACCGCGGATTTACCGCAACATCGCCGAAGCGAGCAACTTTTATCCACTCTGGCCAGCCGCAGCGCTGGCCGCCGCCATCGCGTGGATCCGAGGACGGATTCAAATCCAGCCGCTCTTCGCGACCCTCGGAATCACCTTGGTCACTCTAAGCCTATATTGCGTCATCCCATGGCCAAGCTCGATTTCGAGGGCCACGTTTCTCGCGTTTTCCACCGAGCGACGCACACTGCTGGCTCTCGGTCTCGCAAATATCTTTTTTTGCTGCCTGTTTTTCGATCGTTACCGCGAGCCGATTCTGGCGAGAGCCGCAGCCTGGGGCGGTGCGGTGGCTTGCTGGGTGGCCATGGCAGCACTGCTCTGGTCGCTCAATGCCAAGGACCCGGCGTATTTCTCAGACAGGATGCTTCTATTTCTACCTCTTCTTATCAATACCGCGGTTCTGGCGCTTTTCTTCTGGGAGAGATTGCGCAAATGCCTGCCGGCAGTGCTCGGCGTGCTTTTCATCGTGAGTAATGCCGGGATCAACCCGGTCATGGCTGGGTTGAAACCATTGATGTCGTCTGAAGCCTTTCGCACGATCGAGCGCATTCACCGCGCCGAACCGAAGGGAAAGTGGATCGCTTTCCGCACGCGCTACTTTGCTCAGCTGGTGAAGGCGACAGGAGCGCCTGTCTTCAACGGAACCCAGGCGGTTCCTGACCTGCCCTTCCTGTATCAACTCGATCCGGGCGGCGCGAACGAATTCACCTATAACCGCTACGCCAACATCGAGTGCGAACTGCCCCGCCCAGGCCGTCGAAATTCTGTGGATGGTGGTCTGGTTTATCCCGACCTCTATATCCTCTTCATGGCTCCCGATCACCCCGCCTTGGTACGGGCAGGCTACGACTTCGTCGTTTTTCCGAATGCGTGGGCAGACGCGAAGAACTACGGCTTCTCGCTCGTGGAAAAAGTGGACCAAGGCGACCTCTGGATTTATCGCGCTGCTGCGACCACCTCCAAATTCCGCCCCGATCAGGGCCAAATTCAAAACCAGTTGGCTCATTTTTAGCTCTGAACCAAGGGGTGTTTGGTGACCATCTGAAGCGCGATTTGGCAAAATCCTTCGATTTGCGCGAGAAGCGCGTGCTCATTTTCGTTGTGGCCTACAATGCAGCGACCACCATCGAGAAAGTGCTCGACCGCGTGCCGATATCGCTGCAGCAAGAAGGCGTCGAAATCCTGGTCATCGACGACTCTTCCAAGGATGAGACATTCCTCAATGGCCTGCGTTACCAGCAGGCTCACTCCGGGTTCAAGATCACGGTTCTTCGGACCCACCAAAACCAAGGCTACGGGGGCAACCAAAAACTCGGCTATCGTTATGCTATCGATCATGGCTTCGACATCGTGGCCATGGTTCACGGCGACGGACAGTACGCTCCGGAGAAACTCCCCGCCCTTCTCGATCCGTTACTCAAAGAAGAAGCCGACGCCGTTTTCGGATCACGCATGATCGACAAGCGATCCGCGAGAGCTGGAGGAATGCCGCTTTATAAGTGGGTTGGGAACCAGCTCCTCACGCGCTTCCAAAACCGCATGCTCGGCAGCAGCCTGTCAGAATTTCATTCGGGTTACCGACTCTACGCGACCGAGGCCCTCAGTCAGATTCCTTTTGAGAAGAACACCCGAGACTTTCATTTCGACACCGAGATCATCATCCAGTTCGTTCTCAAAGGACTTCGCATCCACGAGCTGCCGATCCCCACTCACTATGGCGATGAGGTGTGTCATGTAAACGGGCTTAAGTATGCTTGGAATATTTTCCGCGCCACAGTCAAGGGTCGACTCTGTGGTTGGCATCTTTTTTACGATCGCAAATTCGACGTCGACCCGGACCCAGCCCGGCATAGCAACAAGCTAGACTTTCCTTCTTCACAAACATTTGCCCTAAATGCCTGTCAAAAGGGCGCTAGGATCCTGCAAATGGGACTTGGCCACACCGCAGTCGCCAGCCTCCTTGTTGAACGGGGCTGCTCGGTGACCGCCCTCGACTTCGCCGACCACGAGATCAGCCAAGCGTCAGCAACCGTCTCCCTGGCGCCGCTTCTACAACTTCCTCCAGACCTATCACAATACGATCAGATTCTACTCATGGACCTGGTGGAACACTTGCATGATCCCGAAGGCTTCATGGATAACTTGCGCAGCGGAACTGCGGAGCGTCAGCCAGAAATTTTGGTCACGGCAGCCAACGTCGCTTTCTTCATTACCCGTATCATGCTCCTGCTCGGCCAGTTCAACTACAGCCGTAAAGGAATTCTCGGATTAGGACACCGGCGACTCTTCACTTTTCGATCTTTGCGCTCCCTATTGGAGCAGGCCGGCTACGAAATCCTCGAATCTCGCGGTGTTCCCGCGCCTTATCCTCTCGCCTTAGGCAAGGACTGGCCGAGTAGAATGCTCCTTCGTATAAACACCTGGCTAATTAAACTGAGCAAGGGTCTTTTCTCCTACCAGATCTGCATTCGCGCGCGATCCCTTTCTCATCCCACGAGGATCTTGCGGGAAGCGATCTCTGGCAGCGAAAGATTGCGCGCGGCCACCTTTGCGCGCGTCGCCTGACTCTCACCCCATATCTACCGCGTCTTCAAAATGTGAAGCGCGCGAAGTAGTCCCTCGGTGACCAGTTCGTAGAGGGGAAACTGGACAAAGAGAAGGTAATATTGCCGAAGCTCCAAGAAAGAGATCCCGGCCACAGCAAGTGAGATGGCTGCCCTACGATAGCGACCTAAAAGTGAAGAAAGCGCCAATAGCTGACTCAAGGCCAAAAAACGCAAAGGCATGTCCCACATGTTGGCATATCGAAGATTCATCCCGTACTTCAGATTACACATAACCAGATAGCTCGCGGCCACGAAAACAATGAAGAAGAGTTCCTCCCTTTGCCCTCTTTTCACTCGAAAAGCGGCACCGAGAGCCAATAGAAGCACTAGAGGGCTGGCCAGCAGAAGATCCACCAGGTATCGGTACCATGGCCCGTCGCCAGTCAGGATGGCGTATTGCAGGTGATAGTTCTTACCCACCGAGAGGCGATATGTTTCTAACAAGGTAGGTATCCCTCCCGCCAGGAAGATTAGAATCACAAAACCAATGAACGGTCCCACGAGTGTTGCCAGGACCAACTCACGCTTGACTGACCCAAATGCCAGCCAGCGATTCGCGACCATGAGAGCGACGAGCGCGAACCAAACAAAAAAAGAGTTTTCCTTCGTCAGGACCAGCAGAGCGAGGCTGGCCAGATAGGCCGCCAGCCACGGCCAGCCTCTCGCGGGTCGGAGGTTTTCCCAGAAAAGCCACAGTGTTAGCAAAGCCCAAAAGGCAAAGAAGCCATCGACCAGGGCATGCTGTGACATGTGGATCTGCGTCGGCGCGAAACTCATCAGCGCACACAGCCCGAGAGCGAAGGTGGGGCCCTTCATCCGATAGGCAAAGAGAGTTGCCAGGGTCAGGAGGAGGATACTGAAGAAAGATGCAACATTGTGCAGAGCGGCTAGCGCCTCCGTCCCAAAAATGCCGTGCCAGAGATACGCGGCAAAGATGTAGAGAAAGCGGACAGGAGGGAGGACAGAGCCCGTGAGTTGTTTTTGCAACTCGATATAGCGGTCGACGATGGCAGGGTACTCTCCTACTCCGACCTTGATCAAAGTCTGTGTATAGTTGCGATAGAGCCCTTCGTCGAAACCAAGACCCGTGAAACCAGGCTGTGGATGCAGTGCGGTGACGAGCGCAGGACCGCCGACAAAGATGGAGGAAGGCAAGCGCAGGAAGATTCCTGTTAAAAGACATATGGCGATCAGCAGGTAACGAACGGTCTGGCTCCGACGGCTCTGGTTTGACCGAGGAATTTCCTCCTGATTCATCGCTGTGAAAGCGTTGTCTCTCCTTCGCGGCGAGTCACTAGAAAAACGCGCGCGTCCTCATATTCGCCAATGGGTTGGGCGGACGGCACGCGAATGTGCTCTATCTTGGTCGAACGCATTTCGAGGTTATAAGCCAAGGCGTTGGACCATGAAATCAAATTCGCGGCAAGAAGGGTTGTTTCTCCACTCCGCTGCGCCTTTTCCCGAGATGGAGCTTGTTTCTGGGAATGCATGGGAAGGCTTGCTACCAGCCAGATCCGACCGCCAGCCGCAAAGGTCCGTTTGATCTGGTTCACTATCGGGTCCATTGGATTAGCGGCCTCTATCTGGCCGAGGACTTGGTCCCAGTTGTGCAACGAATGGTCTGCAACCGGAGGAATCGTTTCCCATGTCAGAGGGCCTCGGAAATAACGATTAAAGGTGACTCCGTCGGCAAAAGGATAAATGACGATCGAATCCGCGGGCTGCGCTTGTTTGGAAATAAGCCTGGCGACCAAGTCGTAGTTCGAAATGCGCGTATGCAGGCTCTCCCAGATCGCGGGCCCTACCCATCCGAGAATCAGCACAGTGCCGATCGTCCGTGACATGGTCGCCCAACGCGAAAAGGCGCTGGCTCCCGAAGCGGCGTCAATGGAGACCGCGATCAAAGCGAGCACCGGCAAATAGTACCAAACATTGGAGTTCCACCCACTCTCAAGAAAGAACAGAAGACTGGCCACCGCGCCGACCAGCATCGCCACCATGGAATACGAAACCAGTCCCCTCACAGGAGGAGACGTTTCGGGGGAGGCAGCCTCCGAACGACGGGATCTAGTAAAGGAGACCGCGAGAACCGCGACCAGCACGGCAGCCCATAAGTAGGGAGAGCTACTAGCTTCGCCGCGCATCGCTTTGAAGGCGGTTTCCAGTTGACTGGTGACTGTCGAATCGGCTTGGACGACAGCCGACCAGCGTCGGGTGGCCAGGATCGTCGGCAGGTAAGGCAGAAGCGAGATGGCGGCCACCGCGCCCGCGCCGAGTGACATCGCGGCGGTGCGCCAGTCGCGGCGTTTGAGGCTCAGAGTGCAGGCTGACAGTCCAAGGGCGAAGATAAGGACCCCATTGCTGAAAGCTGATTGGACACTCATGATCGCCGCGCCAGTCGCGCAGAGGAACGTGAGTCGATTAGGATTCGCCACAAGCTGCCAAAAACAGCCAAAACTGATCACTACCCAAAACACCCCGACGCCATAGGCACGCAAGGTATCTCCCCAGACGATCAAAGTAGGACTAAATCCCAGCAGAAGAAGAGTCAGAAGCGGCGCCCGTCGATGCGTCAGGCGTGCTGTTACCCAGAAGGAGCCAACGACCGCTAACCCGATTAACATTCCCAGCAACCGCAAACCCAAATCGGAGTCACCCACCGACGCATGCCAGCCCCGCAGGAGGATGAAGAAGAAGGCTGGAAAAGGATCAAAAACCAGCGTCTGCCAAAGAGCCGACCATGTGGGCCGCGTGGCTAACGTCAGACTGCTAATTTCATCACGCCAGAGTGGACCGGCCGACAGCCAGCGGACAACGTGCAGGATTCCCAGAATTGCGCTAAGAAACATCCCGACCGCGAATTCGATACGTGCCCAGGAAGCGCGGTTCTCTTTCCTCATCGTCCAGTTCCCAGCAGAGTTGATGCCGGACGGGAATAGAAGCTGCTCTTCAATGATTATTCCATGAAGGCCCTGGCCAGCGAGCAATCGGTCCACGACCGGGAGAATTCATTTTGCGGCAAGGCAGTTGTCGTTATTCCAGCTTTTAACGAGGCTGATAATATCGGACGCTTAATCGAGCGCCTACTCAATTTACCGACGCCGGTCGACGTGCTGGTGGTCGATGACAATTCTCCCGATGGGACCGCTGCCATCGTCGCCAGTCATCCATTTTTTAATCGTCGCGTCTTCCTCTTAGATCGCCCGAGCCGGCTAGGCTTTGCCATGGCTTGTCGAGACGGTTTTCGTTGGAGCACCGCTCACGACTATGACGTGTGCATCGAAATGGACGCGGATTTTTCGCATGACCCCGACGATATCCCTCGCCTCCTGGCGGAGATCGCCGCTGGCGCAGATATCGCGGTGGGATCGCGCTATCTGAATGGGGTCCGGGTGATTAACTGGCCCGCCCGTCGCCTTCTGCTTAGCCTTTTCGCCGGCAAATACACACGGTTTTGCAGCGGCCTCCACTTGAGCGACCCCACCAGCGGCTTCAAGGCGATTCGCAGTCGCGTCGTCAGTGCTCAGGATTGGTCGCAATTTACCGCGGATGGGTACGGCTTCATCATCGAATTCCACTTTTACTCGTGGCGCAATGGTTTCGATCTTCGCGAAATCCCAGTCGTCTTTACCGAAAGGCGAGACGGTCAGTCAAAGATGTCTTTTCGCATCATGCGTGAATCAGCCTGGCGGGTCGCGCGTCTGGGTTGTTCGCGTTTATTGAACCGGCGCAGACAGCCAGCCGATCCCGTTCGTTCGCTCGGCTACGCCTAGCTCGCCAGCTCCCCGCGGGAGATCTGCAGCAAGATACTCAAGCCTCCACTTGCGCTACCTCGTGGGGCGTTGAGGGAATTCTTAGAGAAAAAAGACGTCGCAACATGGGCCGGCAAAAGTAAATGCCTCCCGCGATGAAAACGCCCCAGGGCAACAGTGACCAGGCCGCCCAGATATCGACTAACCGCGTGGTCGAGATAGCGTGGTACCAAGGAAATCGATCTGCGATCGCATTGTAGAACGCAAAGGCGAAGATAGAACTGCTAATCATCACACAGGCGTAAAAACCAGGTGAAAGGAAGAGGAAGAAAGGCGCACACCAGATCAGATATTGCACGCAAACTCCCGGGGCAAAGATAAAAAACGCCAACCACGCGTAGGCAAGGGAGTCGCGTAATCCAGCGCTATCCGTCTTCCTTCGTCTCCAAGCAACGGTTAGCACGATTGCTACAATAATTATTTTGCATATCTGCATGACCGCATCTTGAGAGTGAGCCAGACCGAAAAAACTCACCCGACTAAATTCCTGGCGGCCAGTCATTCTCAGTAAGTAACTGAAACCCCAGATTCCCCAATAGCTGCTGTAAGAAACGACATTGTGGAGAAAAAGCCGCGGGAAGAACAAGAGCGGTTCGCTCCAGAGCAAGAGCGAGGTCAGCGTGAAGGGAATAGAAAATCGCAACGCCGATCCCCGCTGCCACCAATAAAAAAACAAGACCGGCGCAAAGAGCAGAGGCGCAATTTTCACCTGAGTGCTCAAGGCGAGAAAAAGTCCGCACAGCAGAGGTCGCTCGCGGCTCGCGAAATAGACTGAGACGACCAGGAACATCACCATGATCGAATCGGTATTACCATGGAACCCCGAAACCATGATGGACAGCGGGTTCAGGGCAAACAAGACCAAAGCCCAGGTCGGAAGATACAGACGTGCGTCTTGGCTCTTAAAGCGTAGCAAGACTAAAACCGCAATGAAGTCTGCCAGGACGCCTGGCAATCGGAGCAGGAAGGGAAAGGAGATTCCGTTAGCCTGCAAAATGGGAATCCTTTGCAAATATTGTAATAACTCGAGGAAGTAAGCCGTTAAAGGAGGGTGATTGAAGAGGATAACGTTCTGGTAGGTCCAGCCCAGACCATGTTCGATTAGGACCTTGCTGAAGAGATAGAACGTAACAACGTCGTTTGTCCCAAAACTATGCCAGGCGATAATCGACTTCACCAACAGGGCAACCACAGCGGCCCCGAGCACAATTCGTTTTTCGGTCGCGCGAGACGATGACTTCGCCGCCATCACCTGCTCCTCGGTAGATGCGGATATGTCTGGACTAGTTTTAACCATGAAAAACCTTGATTCCGACTAAGAATTGCTCAACGGACCGCTGTGCTTGTGTGATTTCTTATTGACCTACGCAGCGCTTCAAAGGCCGCCTGGCCTGGCTGGAGACGTAGCGCGATTTCGATTTGCTCGCTGGCCTTTTGCCAATGCCCCGCCTCTGCGTGAGACCCGGCGAGAAGGTAGTGAGTTTTTGCTTCGTTCGGCGCTTCGTCGGCGGCCAGAGAAAGAAGGCGTTCCGCGAGCGGCCACCTCTTTTCCTGCATGGCCAGGAGGCCCAGGTTATTGAGAGCACCGTAGTGCTTTTGGTCCAGTTGCAGGGCTGCGGCATAGAATTGTTTTGCCTTGGCATGCTTTTCCTCTGCCATGCAGAGGTTTCCCAGGCTGAAATTAACCTCGGCGTTATCCGGCGAATAGGCGTAGGCGCGTTCCAATCTTCGGCGAGCGAGTCCGAGTTGCTCAGTGCTGAGAGCATGGATCCCAGAGTTGTAACTATCGAGCGCCCACAAGGTCGAATCTCCTTGTGGCCGTGAGACAAAGGCGGTGCAAAACACTAGGGGCACAACGAAGGTTGCTGCCGCTCGATATTTGGAGTGGGCCAGAGCGTTCCATAACTCCCAGAGGCCGTATCCTGCAAATAGCAGCAGACCGGGAACTGCTGCCAAACGATAGCGTTCCGTCACAAAGACAGTGAGAAGTGAGAGCATTTGCAGAAGGACTGCCGCCGCGATCCATGAGGTTTCCGGCATTTTCCAACAGCCGAAGAGCATTCCCACAAGCCCTAGCGCCGCGATCACCCCAAAGCCCGGTCCCGGAAAAGTAATACCCCGATCGCGAAGCTCGGTGATGACGGTAATATCGTCGTAACAATAGGCGTTCCAAAAGTTCCCGATTTTGACTCCGATCAGTTTGAGCCAGGCAACCGGGTGCTCGCGAATCCACGCCCGTGCTTTCGCCGACCAGAATTCGGAAACCTCGGAGCGCTTCAGGGGCCGGCCGGCGGCTTGCTCAGCCACGACGATCGAATCCTGCAGCATCGCTCTTTGCCCAGCGTGCAATCCGGGCGGAAATTTCGGGTAACCTGTTGCGACCGGATTGTTGCCAATCCAAAGATTGACTCCCCCGTGCGCAGAGAGAAATACCGGGTCGTGGGCGACGAAATAATTGTGCACCCAGGCCGGAGAAGTCCCAGCCCAGACGCCGAGCAAAATCAATGCGACGCCGGCGACCCTGCCTCGGAGTGGACCGGGCCAGCGAAGAAAGAGAGCGGCCATCAGAAGCGGAGCGAGAAAGAGAATCGTTGCGATGCCCATGGCGGTGAAACCGATCAGCGCGCCCAGCGCAGCGAGCTTCCAAAGAGGCGGCGCCTTCTGGCGCTTGAGGATTTGCCAAACGATCAACCAAAAAACAAAAACCAGCCACGCCGTTGGCATCAGAATGATGGAATAGCTTTGTGCAGGTAGAAACAGAGCCCAACCGAGTGCTGCCAAGCTGCCCACCACTTTTCCTCTACCGAGCGCCACTTGGTCGGCACCGGAACCGGTGAAGACACAATTTCCTAGTTTGTACAGAAGAACCCCGGTTCCAGCATCGTTGGCTGCCTGCAATAAGCCGGGCACGAAGGGGCTAAAACCGAGAATTTTGTAGATGACAGCCAGTAGGTAGGCGTAGAGCGGTAGTCCATAAAAGGCGGTCTGTTGAGTCCATTCCCCGTGCAAAATTCGCAGAGCCCAATCGTTATAAAACTGCATATCTCCGCCGTTCGGCACGAGAAACTCGGTGTCGCTCAGGCGGGCCAGAGAGAAAAGCCGGAGAAGGAAAACGCCTAGAAAGACAACGATCGGAAAAGGAATCGTCTTTGTGACCGAGCGGCTGGCAGAGGTTTCTCCACGAGAATCCGGGGAGGCAGGTTGTTTGCTCCCCACCCCGGGGAATGCCCCCTGCTCAAGTTCCAGATCTGCGATCACCTTCCGGAAGGGGAAGAAATTTCCGGGCCAACTCACTGACTTTTTCAAGCGCCCAGCTGGCGGCCCCCCCTCCAGCAGTCCGGGATCGGACGTAAAACGAACCGACCCGTGGCATTAACGCTGCTCTATGAAAGGCCATCCGCGATGGAACGGCGGACGCAATAAAACAAACAAACGCAAGAGAAAGCAATAGTATGTTAAGAACACTCAACAAAAACCGCGGGGGCTTTACCCTCGTAGAAATCATGATCGTTGTCGCGATCATCGCGTTGTTGGCCGCCATTGCGGTGCCAGGATTCCTCCGGGCCCGCAAGCGCTCGCAAGCCAGCCGCGTTATCAACGATCTCCGCCTGATCGACTCTGCAGTCGATCAATACGCGATCGAGAACAACAAAACCACTAACACGACCGTCAACACCGCAGACTGGACTGCCTATATGAAAAAAGGTTCCGCGCTTTATAATACCGGCGCTGACCTTTACGGAAACGGATACGGCATTCAGACCGTTGACTCCCTGCCAAAAGTTCCACTCAAGAGTTGGAACACCTTGTCCGACGTCGCCGGCACCACCTTCTTTTCGCCTTACGGCCCGTAAGAGGAGCTGATTCATCTACCTGCCATCCCCGAGCTCAGCTCGGAGGTGGCAGGCAATGAGTCAGTAACCAAGTCTCTCTCCTTTTTTACCAGGCCCCATCAGGGTTACGGATTAATGATTGAAAACCTTGACCGCGGACCTCAGTCAGCCAGGACTCTGCCCTTGCCCTCTCATGGTGGTTTTCTAAAACAATTCTTAGTCCAAGACTGGTTTCGAGCTAGCGTTTTGGGACTGATTGTTTTCCTAATTCACGCACCGTCTCTAACCGGTGAATTCATTTGGGACGACGTCTACCTCGCTCACGATAGCCTTTTCATCAAGAGTCCCCTGCTTATTCTGGAGACCTTCCGGCATCATCTCTTCCTGGACTCTTACTCAGCCCACTACCGGCCCGTCCAGAATTTGTCCTTCATTTTTGACTATTTCCTCTGGAATGATAACAGTTACGGATTTCACCTCACGAGCGTCATGCTTCACGCCCTTAGTGGAGTCCTGCTCTATTTTCTTCTGCGACGCATCCTTCTCCCTCTCCTCTCGGAGAAGCTCTCGCGCTCAGGTGTTTCCCTGCTCGCATTTCTTGTTGCGCTGATCTGGGCCGTGCATCCTATCCACAGTGCGGCCGTTGATTATATCTCGGGACGCGCAGATAGCTTGGCGTTTCTCTTCGCCAGTGCTGCCTGGTTACTCTTCATGCGTGCTCAGGAAAATGAGCGTAAAAGTTTCCGAACGGCCCTTTTCTTTCTGGCGGCCGCTGCTGCGCTCTTGGCCCTTTGTTCGAGAGAGACAGCTTGTCTTTGGCTGATCATCTTTGCTGGTTATAGCATGATCATGGATCGCCGCCTGCAAAGACATGGGAAAATCCTCACGCTGACCGCGTGCGTGGTACTTATGACGGTCTACGCAGGTTTGCGTCATTTACCCGAGCAACGCCCCGGACCCGGACCCACTCCTGGTTGGAGTGCTCCAGTGAAAGCGATCCTAATGACCCGTTCCTTGGGAGACTACGGAGGGCTTTTGCTATTCCCGACCAACCTCCATATGGAGCGAACTGTTTTGGACCCCGGCATCTATCTCAGTGCGGCTAATTGGGAAAAGTCGATCGGCACTGAGTATCTCTCGATTCTGGGTCTTATCACAGCGTCAGCGTTAGCCATCGGTTGTTTTGGAACTGGCGCTGGGAGCACGGTTCGTCGGCTAGGCGCCGCGTGGTTTTTCATAGGATTTCTCCCTGTCTCGAACCTGTTTGATCTCAATGCGACAGTGGCGGAGCACTGGCTCTACCTCCCGAGCGTGGGCGCGCTGCTCTTTCTAGCAGGTGTAGCTCTCGAAGTTCCCCGCTCTGGTCGGCGTCTCGTGGTCGGCGCGACTGCGGTTGCTGTCATCGCGCTTAGCTTGCGAGCTTTTGAAAGAAGCGGCGATTGGACTACTGCGGAGCATTTTTACGAAAGGACCATTGCTGCTGGCGGAACCAGCGTCAGGGTAAGTGTCAACCTGGGCCAGATATATGCCACAAGAGGTGAGTATGGACGCGCGGAAAAGATTTTTCGCAAGATCCTGGTGGCGGTTCCCGACTATCCGATCGCCCAATCCAATCTGGCCAACGCCCTTTATCAACAGGGTAAAAAGAAAGAGGCGGAAGCCCTTTTCGCCACCGCGCTTGCCGCCGCGCCCTCGGAACGCAAAGACTACCCACGGACTTGGATTGCGGCGCTCAACCTAGCCGGGATCCGGCAGCAGCAGAACGATTACACGGGTAGCCTTAAAATCCTGAATCAGGCGAGAGCTGATTATCCCAATACTTGGGAACTTGTCAGCCTGGAAGCCGAAATCTATCGATCGACCAAGAAGCCTGCCGAGGCCCAGAAGCTGGTCGCCGACTTTGCCCAAGATCACTGGTGGCACTACGGCGCTTCCCTGGCTCTGGGCCGTCTTTACGCTGAGAGTGGCGACGTGGAGGCAGCGGTCCGCGCGCTGAGGCATGCGAGCCGGCTCGACATACACGAAGTCGACGCACTCAACCTGATTGCCGCGATGCGGGTGCGGCAGAATCGCCTCTCGGACGCCATCCGTGCGCAAAAGTTGGCGGTTTCCCGACAACCAGATGCGCCCCGCCAGTACATGCTGCTTTCTGATATCCTGGAACGCATGGGCCAGACGGCTGAGGCGAGGGACGCTATCGCGCAAGTAACGCGCCTGGAGACGATCGGTCGGGGGGCACACACCCTCGCAAACTAGTTCTTGCGCCGTCGCGAGGTGAGCGTTGACTCACTCAGGCACCCGACTAGGGTCGCGGGCCCGACGACGCCTATGGCCGCGAAAATTTACACCGAAAAGGACGTTCCGCTCGATCCCCTTCTCGATAAGACGTGCGCGGTCATTGGCTACGGAGCTCAGGGCCGGTCGCACGCGCTTAACTTGCGCGATAGCGGCATCAAGGTCGTCGTTGGCCTACCAACCGGGAGCCGTTCCCGGAAGATCGCTCGACAAGACAGAATTGCCCTAACGACACCAGCCGCTGCGACGCGCAAGGCCGATGTCATTTTCCTGGCCGTCCCGGACACGAAGATGGCGGAGATTTTCCGCAAAGAGATCGCCCTGCAGCTTCGCTACGGACAAACGCTTCTTTTCGCTCATGGCTTTGCCATCCACTACCGAACCGTGATTCCGCCTAACAATGTTGACGTGATCATGGTTGCTCCCAAGGGCCTCGGCTCGATGGTCCGGACACAGTTCGTCGAGGGCGGAGGTGTCCCCTGCGTGATCGCGGTGCAGCAGGATGCGACCGGCAAAGCGAAAGAAACCGCCCTTGCCTATGCCCGGGCGATAGGCGGCACAAGGGCGGGGGTTATTGAGACGACGTTCAAAGAAGAAACGGAAGCCGATCTCTTTGCGGAGCAGGCTGTGCTCTGCGGTGGAATGACTGCGCTGGTGCAGGCAGGCTTCGAAATTTTGGTGGAAGCCGGCTATCAGCCGGAGATGGCCTACTTCGAGTGTCTGCACGAGCTCAAGTTTATTGTCGATCTCATGCACCGCGCTGGGATTAGCGGTATGCGCGCCCGAATTTCTGAAACCGCCAAGTGGGGCGACATCTCGGTCGGGCCCAGAATCGTTAACGATTTAGTGAAGAAAGAGATGAAGAAAGTCCTGGCCGATATCCAAAGCGGTAAATTCGCCGAGGGGTGGCTAAGAGAGACAGCGACTGGAAGAGAACGCTACGACCGCCTGCTTGAACAAGGCTCGCAGGAGCCGATTGAGAAAGTAGGTCATCGCCTGCGGAGGCTGATGCCTTGGCTCGAAGAAAAAAGTTAGATCATCCGAGTGCCGTCGAGAACGGCACTCGGCCCACACCGATGACGCTAAGTGACGCCCTAGCGCGTCACATTTGTGCCGCGACCGATGATCTGAATCGGTACGGCGGTCGTCATCAAGCCCCCTATGACGTAGGAGATCGGCTTGGGGATTGCCGAGGCCGACGTCAGGACGTAGAACTTCATCGTTTTTTGCGCATACGTGTTCTGCGCCATGTGCGGCCGGGAGTCGTTCGATTCCCGATAGGTCATCGGGCCGGCGACGGCCGTGCTGCACAGGCTAGATCCGACGGCGAAGGCCGCGGAAAGCAGAAACAAGCTGCGCAGATGGAACCACCCGCTTCTTGTTTTCATACTGTTAGAGTGACCCCGCGCGGGCCCGGGAGCAAGATAAATCGAAGGACATAAATCCGATGATTTCGGCTATTCGTCCCACAGGAAATGTTCCAGCCTCAACTGCGTGAGCCGGGCCTTGGCTTCGTCGCTGCGGGATCCGCCGACGGCCGATAGTTTGCGGTAGACCGCCACGGCCGACTTCCAGTCCTTTGATTCTTCCAAAAGATGAGCTGCATTGAAGCCCGCTTTGTAAAACCAGAAAAACTCGCTTTGACGATCAGCCCGGGTGCCTTCCTCGACCACATCGTAGTAGGTGGTTAGGGCAGCGGCTTTGTCATTTAGTTTCTCAAGAGCCTTACCCTTCTTGAAGTCCGCCTGGTTACGCCAATGCGCCGGCACGCCGGGCTCGGCGGCGAGTTGTTCGTAGAGTTCGATTGCTTGCCGGTAGTTTTGCGGGTCGCTTCCTCCCGTCTCGTAGAAAATATCGCCCTTCCCACAAAGCGCTTCCCGGTGTTCGGCAGGTTTCGCTTTGTTCTTCAAAACCTCATCATAAAGAGCGACCGCTTCTCGGTTCTTACCCAGGCGTCGTTCGATGGCGGCCTCTTCATTTCGCGCGGGCCATTTCAATTCGCCGTCCATCTTCACCACTTGATCGAGTAAAGCGAGCGCGTGATCCAGAGCTCCCGCGGCCATACTCGACCTGGCAGAACGGGCCGCAAAAAAGAGCGCTTTCTCCGCGAGCGGTGCCTCCGGTTTTTGCTGCGCCAGGATTTCGAACTGCGTTTGCGCGTTGGCGAAATCCTGCCGACGGAAGTATGCCTCCGCCAGTTTCATGCGCACTTCCGCGGCAAAAACCGATTCCGCATGTTGCTGGAGGAACTTGGTCGCCGCGGCAGTAACCGCTCCTTCGTCCGGAGACTTGGAGGCATCCTCGATCCAGATTTCCAGATAATCCGCACGCTCCAAAGCTGCGGGCGTCGGATTTGCCTGACGCGCCTGCGCCAAGTCGCGCCGCGCAGCTTCCAGGTCTGGCCGCTCCTGATGATAGGCGAGCTCCGCCAAGGCGACCCACGCCTCAGAAACCGGGGGGCTTTGGGGAAAATCGCGAATGAATTTCCGAAAAGTCTCCTCCGCCTCCGGCTTCTTCTGGCCGGCCTGAATGGCACCTTCCTCCAGGAGAAGCTCTCCCTGCACGTTCTGATTCGAAGGATCACTACTGATTCTGCGATAGTCGGCCGCAAATTCGGCCGACCGATCAAGTCGCAGCCAACAAAGTGCGGCATTGAACAAAGCGTCGTCCGCCGACGTTGGAGACCGCGCGGCCAGCTCTTCGTAGAGAGGCGCCGCCGCCTCGAGTTTTCCGCTGCGATAGTTGGCTTCGGCGATCAGCCAATCGACCTGCCGGCGAAACGCAGGAGTCGAATTCTGCCGGCGAGCAGCTTCGGCGGCGTTAATCGCCTGCGACCACTCCTCGGCCGCCAAATGGAGACGGGCCAACTCCAAATCCGCGCCGCCCAAGGCGGGGAGAGTGACTGGCTGATCCCGTAGCTTGGTCAAAAGTGTGACGGCCCGATCCCGATCGCCTGCACGCAAGCGGCTGCGGGCAAAATACCACTGCGCGAGCGCCTGCCGCGGCTGAGCGGGATCGCGCATCCAGCGCTCCAACTCATTCGTCGAAGGTTTCCGTTCCAGTTGGTAGAGCGTGTCGAGGTGGAAAAAAATGGCTGCGAGCGCACTGTCGTTAGGGTGATGGTCGATGAATTCCTCCAGGGCATCGTCGCCAGCCTCGGGCGTCCTGGCCTGCAGGTGTGCGGCGGTGAGCGAAAAGAGGGTCGCCACCAGAAGACGATGCGATACGCCCTCCGGTCTCTTCAGGATCACACCGAGCGTTTCAATGGCTTTCTCGGCATGGCCCTCGGCCAAATTCAGTTGTCCCAGAAGAAAACGTCGTTCGTTTCGCTCCGTCGCCAGCTGAGGTTTTGTCTCGCGCAGTAGACGATCGGCCGCGGCGAGTTCTCCGCGTTCAATCAACAACTGAGCTTCGCCTAACTTTGCCCGGGTGCTCCATGCCGGCACATTTTCCAGCGATCGGAGAACCTCAGTCGCGCGATCTTTTCGGCCCAAGGCACGGAGGGCCTCGGCCTGGCCGAAAGCAGCCTCATGACGACGGAAGGTCTGCTTGTCCGACGCGACTTTTTGATAGAGCGGCAAGGCGGCCTCCCAGCGATCGAGCCCGGCGAGCGCCTGGGCGCGCCAGAAAAGAGCTTCGTTAATGTTCGTTAGGTGAGGATCCTGCAGAATATCAAGCGCTTCTTCCAGCCTTCCTGCCTTGACCAGCGCCTCACCGAGCTTAGCTCGCGCCGTCGCTACCTCTGACTCCGGCGGATGACCCGCCAAAAATGCCTGCAATCGCTCGATGGCTACCTCCGGGATGCCCTCCTCAAGCGGGGCAATCGCCTCCGCGAACGGTTGCTTCGTCCCGGCGAAAGCGAGCTGGCCTCGCGAAACAAAGATGAGCGCAGCAAGGAATAGAAAGCGCTGCGTTTTCATTTACCTAACAACTCTTTCAAATATTTACCGGTATGACTCTCCGCTGCGTCTGCAATCTCTTCCGGCGGACCCGCGGCCAGGATACGACCGCCGCCTTCGCCACCCTCGGGCCCGAGATCGATCACCCAGTCAGCGCACTTGATCATCTCGAGGTTATGCTCAATCACGACCAGCGTATTACCCGCATTGCGAAGCTTCATGAGCACCTGCAGGAGCTTTTCGATGTCGGCAAAATGGAGTCCCGTAGTGGGTTCGTCGAGAATGTAGAGCGTGCGACCCGTGGCTTTTTTGGCCAACTCGGTCGCGAGTTTGACGCGTTGCGCTTCGCCACCTGAGAGCGTGGTGCCAGCCTGCCCCAGCCGCAAGTAACCGAGCCCGACATCCTGCAGGGCGCTCAGCTTATCGGCGATGGGCGGGACATTGCGGAAAAAGCGTGAGGCTTCATCGACCGCCATCTCGAGCACGTCGGCGATGTTCTTGCCTTTGTAAGTAATCTCCAGCGTCTCTCGATTGTAACGCTTGCCCTGGCAGACCTCGCAGACAGCGTAGGCATCAGCCAGGAAATGCATCTCGATTTTGATGAGGCCGTCACCCTGGCAATTCTCGCAACGCCCTCCCTTCACGTTAAAACTAAAGCGCCCCGCGCTATAGCCCCGAATCCGCGCCGCGGGTAGCTGGGTGAACAAATCGCGGATCGGCGTGAACGCGCCGGTGTAGGTGACCGGATTGGAACGGGGAGTCCTCCCGATCGCGCTCTGGTCGATGATAATCGCCTTGTCGATCTGCTCGAGTCCCTGCAACGCGCCATGTTCGCCCGGCTTGTCCTTCGAATTATAGAAATGTCGGAAGAGAGCGCGTCGCAAAATGTCATCCACCAGCGTGGATTTGCCGCTTCCGGAAACGCCGGTCACACAGGTCAGACAACCGAGCGGGAAGGCGGCGGTCACTTTCTTCAGGTTATTTTCCGTAGCGTCGATCACTCTTATCCAGCCTTCGGCCGAGTCGTTAGGCAAACGAGGAGCCGTGCGATGCCGGGGAATACCGATCTTTGAGCGACCAGACAAATAGGCGGCGGTGGGAGAATTCTTTGCCTTCAACACCTGCTCGAGCGTTCCTTCCGCCACAATTTCGCCCCCGCGAGGACCGGCATCCGGCCCGAGATCGAGAATGTAATCCGCCGCACGAATCGTTTCTTCATCATGCTCCACCACGATGACGGAATTTCCGAGGTCCCGCAGCCGCCGTAGCGTGGCGATGAGTCGTGCGTTGTCGCGTTGATGTAACCCGATGCTGGGTTCGTCGAGCACGTAGAGTACGCCGGCCAGGCCCGATCCAATCTGCGTGGCGAGGCGAATACGCTGCGCTTCACCGCCCGAAAGGGTGCCGCTCTCTCGATTGAGCGTGAGATAATCGAGGCCGACTTCGAGCAGGAATTCGAGCCGGGAGGAAATTTCGTGCACCACCTCGGAGACAATGGCTCGCTGCGCGGACGCGAGATGAATTTGCCTAATGAAATGCGCGGCGCCGGCAATGGTGAGCTCGCAGAACTGGTGGATATTGAGCTCGCACCCGCCTTCATCTGTGATCGTGACGGCGAGAATCTCCGGCTTCAGACGCGCGCCATGACAGACCGAGCAAGGCGCGCGATTCATGAAAGCGCGAATCCGGCTGCGAGTCAGTTCGCTTTCCGTTTCCTCGTAGAGCCGATGCAGTTGGGGCAGTAATCCTTCGAACGGTCGAGCGGTTTTCGTCGCCGTCCGCGCCCTGCCGCCAAAGCTCATCTCGATGGGCTGATTTCCCGTTCCAAAATAGAGCGCCTTTTTGAAATTTTCCGGCAGATCTTCGAACGGGATGTTGTCCGGCACGTCGAAGTGCCTAACGAGTGCAGTCTGCAAGCCGCGGTAGTAAGCCTGCATCCTCTTGGTGCCCCGTCGCCAGGGCACCACCGCACCTTCCGCGAGCGACTTGGAGGGATCGGTGACCATCAAATCAGGGTCGCAGATCAACTGAGTGCCGAGGCCGTGACAGGCGGGACAGGCGCCGAAATGACTGTTGAAGGAGAAATGCTTGGGCGTCAGTTGGCCTAACGAAAAATTGGTGTCGGGATTTCCGTAATCAGTCGAGTAGCGGACCTCTTCCCATGGTAGGGCGACCGCTTCGGTTGCCTTGGTTGTTTCGGGCAGGCGGAGCGGCCGCCCTGCAATTTGCCGTAGAACCACCATTCGGTTGTCGCCCCACTTCAGAGCGGTCTCGACAGAATCGGCCAGGCGAGTTCGGATTCCTTCGCACACCATCAGGCGGTCAACAACGGCCTCGATCGTGTGGCGCTCGCCCTTCTTGAGCCGAATCGGCTCCGGTCGGCTTAATTCCACAATTTCTCCGTCGATCCGAATCCGGACGAAACCTTCACGCTTGGTTTTTTCGATGACATCGCGGAACTCGCCCGCCTCGTTGCGGACCAGCGGAGCGAGGAGAACGATCCTCGTATCCTCCGGATAACCGAGAACCTGATCGACAATCTGCTGGGCGGTCTGCCGGAAAATTGGCTGACCGGTGACCGGATCGTGCGGCTGACCGACCGCGGAAAAGAGGACCCGCAGGTAGTCGTAAATCTCCGTGGTAGTGGCAATGATGGAGCGCGGATTGGTTCCGGAAGTTCGCTGCTCGATGGCGATGGCCGGCGAAAGGCCTTCGATGAAATCGACGTCCGGCTTCTCCATCTGATCGAGGAACTGCCGCGCGTAGGCGGAGAGACTTTCGACGTAGCGGCGCTGCCCTTCCGCATAAAGGGTATCGAAGGCAAGCGACGACTTTCCGGAGCCGCTCATGCCGGTGATGACGACAAGCTTCTCCCGCGGAATCTCGACGTGGAGATTCTTTAGATTGTGCTGGCGCGCACCACTGATCTTGATACTCTTTGCAGGCATCGAACGGGATTTGTCGAACCTATCAGTCAAGCACACCCGTCTGTTTTCTCCAGCGATTTGAACTAATCATGACCGAGCCCGTCAGCAGCATTCCGCAAGAAGAAGTCGCTCAGTTACAGAAGAAATTTAGCGAGATAAAGCATTCGATTAACAATGCGCTCGCTGTCATGATGGCTCTCTCGGAAATGTCGCAACGTCGTCCTGATTACGGCGAGAAACTGGCGACCACGGTGCTGGCCAAAGCACCGCAAATCGTCACCAGCCTGCAGGAGTTCACCCAGGCGCTGAACGAAAAAGCCGGCGTGCAAAAGCCGGCCGGCGAAAGCCCCTCGTAGAGGTTTCCCTCAGAGGTCAAGGAGCAGTTCGGCAATCTTCAGCGGCGCCTCGGGCCGGCTCAGCCGGCTGATATTCTCCGACCACTCCCGCCAAAGACGATCATTCTCGGCGAAAACCTGCTGCGCAGCGGCGATAATGGCTGCCGGAGTAGAAGCGACCATTCCCGAGCGCGTAGATTCGATCAGTTGCGCGTTCCCCTCCTCCTGGCCAGGCACGATCTGGCTAATGATCATGGGACACTTCGCCGCAATCGCTTCCTGCACCGTCGCACCACCCGCTTTGCTGATGAGAAGATGATGCTCCAGCATGTGCCGGGGCAGCTGGTCGCTCCAGCCGACGATCTCGAATTTTTGCTGCAATTCGGCGTTGACGGCCTCGACGGTCCGCCGCAGGCGCTCGTCACGACCGACGGTGACCGTGAGACGGACGTGGGGAAGCTGAGCCAGGCCGCGGATGATTTCCGGCGCCGCGCGGCCCCCGGCGTTGATCATATAAAGGATCTTCCGTTCACCCCCGGGCGCGGGAGGCTGCCGGCGCGTGCCGAGTTCAGCAAACTTCGGAGTCACCGGAAAACCGGTCACTCTCATTTTTTCGTTAGGCAATTCCGCCCCGGCAAGCAGGGCGGCGGTCTGTTCGTTAGGCACGAGGAATAGATCGCTGACGCAGCGATACCAGATGGCGTTCACCGTGATCGAATCGGTAATGCAAACGACGCGCTGAAAAGCCGCCGGCGCACCATTCAGAATGGACTCGAGCAGATAGGGGTAGGCGGGATAAACGGAAACCACTGCCGTGGGCTGGAAGCGCACCAGCAGTTGGCTCAGTTTCCCCTTCGCCGTGAAGAACCAGCGCATCCGCGGCGTGTACTCTTCCTGTCGATCAAGCCATTGATAAAAACGCCCCCACGTGTGGGGAGCCCGATTGATGACCGCGAGATAACCAAGCCGCGCCCATTCATTGGCCACGCCGTAACTCTCGGCAAAAATGTCGTGCATCTCGACGACGGCCGTCCCGTTCGAGACGGTGGCGAGGCCGTCGCGCATGCCGCGCGCGGCGCTGTTGTGTCCCTCGCCGAAACCGGCAGTCAGAATCAGGATGCGTTTCTCCATTCGTTAGGCGGGCGCGTCGGCGGAGAGTTTAATGGCAATCCCCGGGCGGCAAAGTAAACTTCGCGTGACGATGAAATTCCTCCGCCTTACCGGCAGAGTCGTGCGCCGCCTCGTCTGGGAGACTGCGACCGACCAGACTCTCGGCCTCTCGGCCCAGATGGCCTACCAATTTCTCTTCACGCTCGCGCCGGGTCTTTTGTTTCTGTGGCACCTTCTAGGCCTCTTCGGCACCGACCCTGCCACCTTGCACAAAATGCTCGGTGTCGTGCGGGCCTTTCTGCCTCCCGACCCGAAGGTGCAGGAAATCCTGGATAGCGTGGTGGCCAACGTCATCGTCACAGGAAGCGGCGGCGCGCTGGCCACGGCCGGGATCATCCTGGGAATTTATCTCGGGACGATGTTCATCTCCACCATATCACACGCGCTCAGCCGCACGCACGGCATTACCGAGGATCGTAATTGGTGGTCGAAATACATCATCTCGCTCCTGCTTCTTTTCTGGTTCGGGATCACCATTCTGCTCGCCTTTAACCTCACCGTCTTTGGCGAAACCCTGGCCGGCATCGCCGAGGTCAACTTTCAGCTGGGCGTCCCCCTGCAAAGCTGGGTCGCCGCCCTCAACGTCCCCTTCACCGCCCTCGCTCTGGTCTTCCTGGCCCTCGCGCTTTACCTGCTCACGCCGGAGAACTATCTTACCATCCGCCAGGCTCTTCCGGGAGCGCTTTTTTTTGCCATTGGCTGGATGACTGTGACCAAGCTCTTCCAGTTCTACGTCGCGCGTTACGATCGCTATAATCCAACCTATCTGGCTCTCGCATCCATCATTATGTTGCTCACCTGGATGTATCTCACCTGCCTCCTCTTATTGCTCGGCGGGAAACTCAACGCCATTCTCCGCCGAGAAAGCGAACGGGCCACCGCGCGCTCCAAGCAGGCTGAGACCGAGGGCGAACCACAGCCGGCGTAACCCTTCTCCGCGTTTTGATCCGTTCGCGAAAAATCGTCCGCTGGCCGTTTTTGCTTGGTCTTCTTCTCGTCATCACCGGCCTCGCCGCCGGCCTGACCCGCGCCGCATTGACTGAGGAACAAAAGAAGGAGCTGTTCCTCAATTCCCGCGAGAAAATGCGCACGGTCGCCACGCCCACACCTTCCGAAACGGCCGCGCCCAAACGAAAGCCGAAGCCCGCCCAGCATCCGCCGGCCAAGAAAAAGAGGAAAACCAAACCCACACCAGAACCTGAGTCGGAAAAACCCGCCCGCACTCCGCGGCCGAAAAAAGAAGAGCCCTCGACTCCGAGCCCCGAGCCCGAAGAGACTCCCAGTCGCGCCGTGCCCGTGGAAACCGCTCCGCCGCGGGCCGTCCGCGCCACACCTGCAGCAAAAGAAGCTCCCCGCGAGGGCTCCCCTGCCCAGGTCGTGGTGAAGAAATCTGGTTATCAAAAGCCACGCGGTTTCTCGATCCTGCCCTTCCATCTCTTCGGGAAACGCTACAAATACCTGACAAGCTCCGTGCGTCGAGAGATCGACCGCGCCCCGGTGCTGCGCGAGCGATGGCGCTTTATCATCGTGCACAACAGCGGCACCCGGCAGGGCAACGCCCGCATTTTCGATTACTACCACAAGAATGTGCGCCGGATGAAGAACGGCCTTGCTTACCACTTCGTCATCGGCAACGGAACCTCCTCAGGCAATGGCGAAATCGAGGTCGGCGACCGCTGGCGACGTCAGATCAATGGCGGGCACGTCCATAGTGACTACCTCAATAATATTTCGTTAGGCATCTGCCTGGTCGGCGATTTTAACCGCAGCCAGCCGACCCGGGCCCAGCTCGATTCCTGTGAGGAACTGATCGATTACCTGCGCGATCGTTGCGGCAAGGTCGATCGGCGCAACATCCCGGTGCGTCCGCACCGCGAGATGAATCCACCGCGCTGGGCGACGGACTGTCCAGGCGACGATTTTCCTTATCGTTGGTTCGGGCAATTCCGTTAGAGACTGAAAGCCGTAACCGAGTTGCATTTTTGCTGTCTCATATAGATGCGTTAAGCGCCTTTTATGAAACGAATAACCTTTTTCTGGAAACCATTGCTGGCCGCGATGGTCGCGACTTTTGCATTGCTGGCCACCAGTTGCGCGGACGACGCCTTTCTTCCTCCGCCGGACAACTCGCCTCCGGGGCAATCTACGGAAGCGCCGGAGGCCACTCCACTGCCGCCTAGTTTCTAAAGAGCAATCCCTTGGCAGCCGGTCGGGCATTCCTGGCGTAAACTCCGCCTGGATGAGTAAAGCTTTTACGCGGGAGGAGAATGATGGTCCGGACACTCCCGAGCTGCCTCCGCTCATCCCCACGCTGCCCGAGGGAGCGCGGAACTATATCACCGCCGCCGGTGCCGGGAGACTGAGGGAGGAACTCACGGAACTGGTCAACGAGAAACGCCCACTCCTTGCTGGAACGGAAGAGCCTGAGGTGAAACGGCAGTTGGCGCTGCTTGACCAGCGCATTCGCCAGCTCGAGTCGAGCTTGCAATCCGCAGAGATCGTCGAAGCGCCACAGGGAGAACGGGAGGTGGTGCGCTTCGGCGCCACCGTCACGGTGCGGGAAAGTGATGGCACCGAATCGACTTACCGCATCGTCGGCGCGGACGAAACAGACTTCGATCGAGGTTGGGTGAGTGCACAATCGCCGGTCGCCCGGGCGCTCCTCAACTCACGTCTCGGAGAGCGAGTCCGCTTCCAGTCGCCTTCCGGCGAAGAGGTGCTGGAAATCCTCGCGGTTCACTACGACTAGATGCGAAGCCGCTCGCGGCTTTCGTATCGACATCACTTCTCCCAGGGAGTTCAATCCCGCCATGAACCGTCCTCTGGTCGTCGCACTCGGCCTCACCGTAGTTTCCGTCGCCTCCGGCCAGCCAGCTTCGCCTAACCCGGCAGTGCCCTTCGATGTGATCATCCGGCACGGAACGGTCTACGACGGCTCGGGCGATGCCGGACGAAAGGCGGATGTCGCGCTGCGCGGCGACCGCATCGCGAGCGTAGGTGATTTGAAAGACGCCCAGGCTCGCCTAACGATCGAAGCTGAGGGGCTCGCAGTCGCCCCCGGCTTCATCAATATGCTCTCGTGGTCGACCGAATCGCTCATCGCTGATGGGCGTTCGCAAAGTGAGATCCGGCAGGGCGTCACGACTGAGATCATGGGCGAAGGCGAGTCGATGGGACCGGTCAACGACCAAGTTCGCGCGAAGATGTTACGGGATCAAAAAGACATCCATTACGAGATCAAATGGACGACGCTCGCGGAGTATCTGCGCTATCTCGAAAAGCGGGGCGTTTCCTGCAACGTCGCTTCTTTCATCGGTGCCACGACGATCAGAGAAAATGTGATTGGTTTCGACGACAAAGCCCCCACCCACGAGCAGCTCGAGCAGATGCGCACGCTCGTTAGGCGAGAAATGGAGGCCGGCGCGCTCGGGATCGGCACATCCCTGATTTATCCCCCGGCTTTCTATGCGAAGACGCCGGAGTTGATCGAGCTCTGCAAAATCGCGGCGCAGTATCAGGGCAAATACATTTCCCATATGCGAAGTGAGGGGAGCAAACTCCTCGAAGCGTTTGACGAGCTCGTCCAAATCAGCCGTGCAGCCGGGATTCCGGCCGAGGTCTATCACATCAAGGCCGCCGGGCAATCGAACTGGCCGAAGCTCGATAAGTTGTTCGCCAAAATCGAAGCAGCGCAAAAGGAGGGTCTCAAAATTACCGCTGACACGTACACCTACACCGCCGCCGGCACCGGGCTCGACGCCTGCCTGCCGCCTTGGACGCAAGATGGTGGTTATCCTGCGCTTTTCCAACGCCTGCGCGATCCCGCCACCCGCGAGAAAATCGCCAAGGAAGTTAGAACGCCGAGCGATGCCTGGGAGAATCTCTATCTCGCCACGGGTTCGCCGGAAAAAATTCTGCTGGTCGGCTTCAAGTCGGAGAAGTTGAAGCCACTCACCGGAAAATCGCTCGCTGAAGTCGCGAAGATCCGTGGGAAAGATCCGGTCGAAACGATCATGGACCTGATTGCCGAGGATGAATCGCGCATTGATTCTGTTTACTTCCTCATGTCGGAAGAGAACGTGCGCAAGAAAATGGCGAAGCCGTGGATTTCATTCGGTTCGGACGAAGCCTCGCAGGCGCCTGAGGGCGTTTTCCTCAAATCGAATCCGCATCCGCGCGCCTACGGAAATTTCGCACGCGTGCTCGGCAAATATGTACGAGAAGAAAAATTACTCTCGTTAGGCGAAGCCATTCGACGGCTGAGCGCCCTGCCGGCCACGAACCTCGGCCTGGATCATCGCGGTTTCCTCAAGGAAGGCATGTTTGCCGACGTCGTGATCTTCGATCCGACCAAGATCTCCGACCGCGCGACTTTCGAGCAGCCGCATCAATATGCGGTCGGGATGCAACACGTGTTCGTCAATGGTCAGCAAGTCATCAAGGATGGCGAACACACCGGCGCCAAGCCGGGTCGGGCACTTTGGGGACCGGGCAAGGTTCGTTAGGCTACAAAGCCCGGACGGTAGGACGAGACTTCCGGGAACCGCGGATGAATCGACAACGCATCGGGGCAATCTATTCTCGCTGATGGAACGTCGCTTTTTGCTCTCGCTCGTCCTCGGTTTATCCCTCTGCGCTGGCGCGAAAGCCAAAGATTCTCCGATCAAATATCCTGCCGCGGCCAAGGGAGAACAGGTCGATGATTATCATGGCACAAAAGTCGCCGACCCTTATCGCTGGCTGGAAGATCCCGATACTTCCGCCACGCAGAAATGGATCGAGGCGGAGAACAAGATCACTTTCGAATTTCTTGACGCCATCCCGCAGCGCGCCGCAATCAAGGCTCGTCTGAAAGAACTCTGGGATTACGAACGCTACGGCGTGCCCTCCCGGGAAGAGACGCGTTATATCTTCACCAAGAATAGCGGCCTGCAGAACCAGAGCGTGGTCTACACCACGGAAAGTTTCGAGAAACCGCCGCGCGAGCTTATCGACCCGAACGCGCTCTCGAAGGACGGGACCGTGGCGCTAAGCGGCAGCGCAGTCAGCGACGATGGCAAATTGTTCGCCTACGGTCTCGAGACCGCCGGCTCGGACTGGCAACAGTGGAAAGTGCGGGACGTCGCGACGGGCAAAGATCTGCCCGACGACCTGAACTGGATCAAATTTTCCAGCGCTTCCTGGCTCAAGGACGGGACCGGCTTCTTCTACAGCCGCTACGAGGAGCCGAAAGGCGAAAACAAACTCCGCGCCCAGGTTTACAATCAGAAACTCTTCTTCCACAAACTCGGCACGCCGCAAAGCAAGGACCAACTGGTCTACGAAAGGCCCGATCACAAGGACTGGCTCTTTGGCGGCACCGTGACCGAAGACGGTCACTATCTCATTATCGAAGTCAGCCAAGGGACCGATCCAAAGAACCGAATCTTCTACAGAGACCTGACCAAGCCGGACGCAAAAGTGTTGGAGCTTCTGCCTGAGGGCGACGCGGCCTACAACTTTATCGGCAACGAAGGCCCCACCTTTTGGTTTCGCACGGATCTCAAGGCGCCGCTGGGACGCATCATCGCGATCGACACGACCGAGATGTCGCCCGCCAAACCTAACGAGCTAGTGGCGGAATCGGCCGATAAACTGGAGGGCGTCGATCTGGTCGGGGATCGGTTTGTCGCGGAATACCTCAAGGACGCGCACAGCGTGATCAAACTTTTTAAGATTGACGGTTCTCCCGACGGTGAGATTGCCCTGCCGGGGCTGGGGTCGGCGGGAGGTTTCACCGGCAAACGCAGGGATCGCGAGACTTTCTATTCCTTCACCAGTTACACCACGCCGACGACGATCTACCGCTATGACTTCCAAACCCGCCAGAGCACTCCGCTCTTTACACCAAAGGTGAAGTTTAATCCGGACGATTACACCACTGAGCAGGTCTTCTCCACGAGCGCGGATGGCACGAAGGTGCCGATGTTCATTTCCTCAAAAAAAGGCCCAACGAAAAATGGCCGGAATCCCACCTACCTTTACGGTTACGGCGGGTTTGATATTTCCCTCACCCCGTCCTTCAATCCTGCCAACCTGGTCTGGATGGAGATGGGCGGCATTTACGCGGTGGCCAACCTGCGAGGCGGCGGCGAATACGGCGAGAAATGGCAAGAAGCCGGCATGAAGCACGAAAAGCAGAATGTCTTCAACGACTTCATCGGAGCGGCCCAACATCTCATCAAAGAAAAGTATACCTCCACGCCGAAACTAGCCATCGGTGGAGGGAGCAACGGCGGCCTATTGGTGGGCGCTTGTCTAACCCAGCGCCCGGATTTATTCGGCGCCGCCACTCCGGCTGTGGGCGTCATGGATATGCTCCGGTTCCAGAAATTCACCATCGGCTGGGCTTGGGCTTCGGATTACGGCAGTTCCGATAACGCGGAAGATTTTCCCTATCTCTACGCCTATTCGCCGCTCCACCACATCGCGCCCAAGACAAAGTATCCGGCCACTCTTATCAGCACCGCGGACCACGACGATCGCGTGGTGCCTGCTCATAGCTTCAAGTTCGCTGCCACCCTGCAGGCTGCGCAGGCCGGCCCGGCGCCCATCCTCATCCGGATCGAAACCAAGGCCGGGCACGGTGCGGGCAAACCCACCACCAAGATCATCGACGAAATCGGCGATCGCTGGGCCTTCCTCGCCAAAGTGCTGCAGATGGACCTAGCGCAGACGAAGAAGGCTAGACCAGACGCAACCACCTCGCCTGGCGACTAGAGCATTCTCGTGAGAACGACTATTCATTCAGAGCGAAAACTTCGATCAGCGCAACGCCGGTGCCGCCGTCCGCGCCTCGGATTACTCCCGAGTAAGCTCCCGGAGGGAGCGTCGCGAGAATGGCCGCTTCGCGATCGTCAGTCGGAGCAGAACCTGTCGCCATGATTTCAACCTGCTGACCGCTGCGCCAGTTGTCGTTGGTGGCCAAAAGTGAGCCATAACTATCGTAAAGCTCCAGCGACGGATCAGCGAGTGAATCCGCCACACCGGCGGAATTCAGCGACGGCCCGACAGCACGGATTAGCACCTGCGTATCGCTGACCCCACCGACAATAAATCCGCCGATCATGACATTCTCTCCTGCCTTCACCCGGCTGCGGGTAGAGATATTCGCCACCCGTCCGACTGCCGCATCCAGATCGTAGAGGTCGACCAGCGCAATACCGCCGTCACCAGCTTTCCCGCTGACAATCGCCGTATAAGAGCCAGGCATCAGACTAACCACTACCGCAGCTTCCCGGTTGTCGGCCGGCGCAAAACCAAGCGCACTGACCTGCTCGCCGGGCACATTCCAATCATCGTTCGATGCGACCACCACACCTTTGGAATTAACCACCTGCAAGACGGGATCGTTCATGGCCCCTTCTAATCCGTAAGCGGAAAGCGACGGCCCGATGGCCCGCAGCGCTACTTTTTTCGCGATGACACCTTGAATGATAAAACCGCCAATCATGACGTTGTCACCAGAACCGACCAAGGCACGACTCGAGATATTGGCGAGGGCTGCGGGAGGAATCACCGTCGGTGAGCCTACCGTGTAGGAAACTGGAGCGGAAAAGCCACCTTCAACGCCCTTGGTGTTGATCGCGCTGACCGCAAAAGTGTAAGTAATTCCACGCTCCAAATCCTTGACCGTGGCTGATGTATCGCCCACGTCGACGGTGGTGCCATAAGGGGCGGCGGTGGTGCCGTAGTGCAGACGATAATTTGCGATATCTGACTCGAAGCTGGCGTTCCAAGACACTCGAACGGAGCTGGCGGATGCCGTGGCCAGGGAGGAAATAAGAAGAATTGCGGCGAAAGCAATATGGGGAAATCTTTGAAACAGCATAATTATTATAATTATTATAGCATCCACCGTGCCGTTCTTGCCTTAAGCGCCTTGTTTGGCAGTTAGATTACCTGCGATGGCGGCTTCACCGGCCCGCCAAACGGCCCGCTGCGTTCCCTCCGCGAGACAACTTTCGCTGCGCGGACCTCGCTGCTACGCTTTGCCTTTATGAGGCGGCACTTCTCGTTCTTTTTGGCCTGCGCTTTATCGCTCATCCCGCTCGCGGCGCTGCCCGCGAAGGAAACGGAACCTGCGGACGACGGCAACAAGGCGCTGCCGAGCATCGCGCAGAAAACGCGTGGACTGCAGGCGATGCCTGGCTTCCTCAAAATGTATTGGGACGCGAAGGGCGGGAAAGTCTGGCTCGAGATCGAAAAATTCGACACGGAATTTCTGTACGTCGTGTCGCTCGCGGCCGGCGTCGGCTCGAACGATATCGGACTTGATCGCGGGCAGTTTGGCGATCTCGAGGACGGCAGCGGTAGCCCGGAGCACGTGGTGAAGTTCGAGCGAATCGGGCCGAAGGTTCTGCTCGTCGAGCGCAACCTCGGTTATCGCGCGGTGACCGACAACAGTGACGAAAAACGGTCGGTCGAGGAAGCTTTCGCTCATTCAGTCCTCTGGGGATTCAAAGTGAGCGCCGGGGAAGAAGGCCGCGTCCTCGTGGATGCCACGGCCTTTTTGCTCAACGACGCCCACGGAGTCGCCGACAAGTTAAAAGCGAAAAAGCAGGGCGAATACAAAGTCGATGACACGCGTTCCGCGATTTATCTCCCGCTGACGAAAAACTTTCCCAAGAACACCGAATTCGAGGCCACCCTTACCTTCACCGGCAATCCCCAAGGCGATTGGATCCGCTCCGTCACTCCCAGCGCGAAAGCGGTCACCGTGCGCGAGCATCATTCGTTCGTCGAACTGCCCGACGATCAATATCAACCACGCCTCTTCGATCCGCGTTCGGGCTTCTACCCCATGACTTATGCCGATTACGCGACGCCTATCGATGAGCCGCTGGTTAAGCGCTTTCTCGTCCGGCACCGCCTGCGCAAGAAGGATCCGGGCTCTCCCTTAAGCGAACCGGTCGAGCCGATCGTCTATTACGTCGATCGCGGGGCGCCGGAACCGATCAAATCCGCCCTCATCGAGGGCGCGTCGTGGTGGAACCAGGCCTTCACCGCGGCCGGCTACCAGGACGCCTTTCAAGTCAGAGAGTTGCCCGAGGACGCCGACCCGATGGATTTGCGCTACAACGTGATTGAATGGATCCACCGCTCGACTCGCGGATGGTCCTACGGAAACTCCATCATCGATCCACGCACCGGCGAGATTATCAAGGGTCACGTCTCGTTAGGCTCGCTTCGCGTCCGGCAGGATTTTCTGATCGCCCAGGGGTTGGTCGCGGCCTACGCCAAAGGCGCCAAGCCCGATCCGCGATTGCTCGAGCTTTCGCTGTCTCGCCTGCGTCAGCTCGCGGCGCACGAAGTGGGGCATACCCTCGGCCTGCAGCATAATTTCGCAGCGAGCACCCAGGATCGCGCCTCGGTTATGGATTATCCGCCGCCGGTTATCGCGATTAATGGCAACGGGGAGCTCGATCTCAGCCACGCATATGCCGCCGGCATCGGTGCGTGGGATAAACGGACCATTCTCTACGGCTATGAGGATTTCCCGAGCGGAACTAACGAGTCCGACGCGCTCGCCGGAATTCTGCGCGACAACATCAGCCAGGGTTTTCGCTACCTGACCGACGCGGATGCGCGTCCGCCCGGCAGCGCCAGTGCCTATGCGCATCTCTGGGATAGCGGCGCCTCCGCTGTCGAGGAATTGAATCGCCTGATCAAAGTGCGCGCTATCGCGCTAAGCCGCTTCGGCGAAACGAACATTCCGCCCGGCGCGCCAATGGCCACGCTCGAGAATGTGCTCGTGCCCGTGTATCTCATGCATCGTTTTCAAGCAGAGGCCGCGACCAAACTAGTCGGCGGTGTGAACTACACCTACGCCGCGCGGGGCGACGGTCAGCCGGCCACCGATCCGCTTCCGCCCGAGCAGCAACGGGCAGCTCTTGCCGCCGTTCTGCAAACCTTGCGACCTGAGTTTCTCCAAATGCCAGACAAGCTCATCGCGCAGCTTCCCCCGCGTCCGCCCGGCTACGAACGTGATCGCGAATCGTTCGACTCGCACACCGGCCTCGTCTTCGACCCGCAGGCCGCGGCCGAGAGCTGGATCGCCGCCGAGCTCGACCTGCTCCTCAACCCCGAGCGCCTTGCGCGCGTGGTTTCGCAAAACGCAAAAGCCGGCCAAGCCCTTTCTGTGAACGAAGTTTTCGACACCATCCTCCAAACCGCTGAGCGCACGGCCAGCCAATCCGGCGCACAAAAGGAGATCGCTCGCGCCTTGGAAAAGAATTTTCTGACCCACCTCTTGCAGCTCGCGCTTAATCGCGAAACTGAGCCCCAAGTCACCGCTTACGCTCAGCAACGCATCAGTGACCTCGACTCAAAATGGAAAGCCCGCGCCAGCAACGATCCCGCCGAGAAAGCACAGAATGCCTGGCTCCTCTCGCAGATCGAGCGATTCCGCCGCGATCCCAAGGCTCTCGAACTGACCAAGCCCCCTCGCCTCCCGGATGGTTCGCCGATCGGTTCGGACGAGTGACAACGTCTGAACCGCGACCGCTGCAGTGAATCAGTTACCGGCCAGCGCTAAGATCGCGACCGAGGACGGCGACGGTTCTGCTTGGCGGGTCGGGACTTGGTCGCCGGTTTTTGATCATTCACAATCGCAAAGTCAGCCTGCCGCTTGAAAACGTCGATCCGCGCCACCACCACTTTCAAGGTGTCGCCAACGGCCAGAACGCGCTTCGACTGCCGGCCGATGATTCGCCGGCGAGTCCCGTCGAAGACATAGAAATCGTCCTGGAGAGACGAGATGTGGATGAGGCCAGTGAGGAGGACATCGGGAAGCTCAATGAGCAGGCCGTAGTTGCGCACTTCGATCACCACGGCGCGAAAGACCTGCGGATTTTTTTCGGTCAGCTGCAACTGAAGAAATTCGAGTTTCTTCAGCTTCACCGACTCGTTCTCTGCCTCGGCTGCGACCCGTTCTGTGGTGGAGATATGCTCGGCCACGCTGGCCAATTCGCCGGCGCTGCGGCGAGCGCTACTCTTGCCGCCGCGATCGGCCAGCACGCGGTGCACGACCAAGTCGGCGTAACGACGGATGGGACTGGTGAAATGCGTGTAGTTATTCTTAGCCAGACCGAAATGGCCGAGCGGCTGAGTGGCATAACGAGCGCGCTTGAGGCTCTTGAGTAGCCCGATCTTGAGAGCCTGCTCCTCGGGCTTCGCGCGGAACGACTCGAGCAGTCGCTGCAATTCCCGACGATTGGTCAGGTCGCCGGCCTGAAAGCCATAGCTAATGACCAGCTCGCGATACTCCGCCAGCTTGTCGGGATCGGGATCCTCGTGCACGCGATAGATGGCCGGCACGAGTCGATTTTTTAGCTCGGCCGCGACCGCTTCGTTGGCCGCGAGCATGAACTCCTCGACCAATTGGTGCGATTCGTCGTTCTCGATGCGTTCGAGCCGGATTGGACGCCCGGTCTGTTTATCGACCACGACTTTGACTTCGGGGAAATCGAGATCGAGCGAGCCATTCGTAAAACGCCGCCGGCGCAAAATCGAAGCCAGGCTCCAGGCCGCGTGCAGACGTGTTGCCAGCTCGTCGTTAGGCGGTTTCTGCAAAATGGCGAAGGCCTCCTTATAGGTGAGCCGGCGCGCGCTTTTGATGAGGGTACGCGCAAAGCGCGCGCTCTTGGGTGCGCCGTTACGCGCGAAGCGGATGAAAACCGAATGGGTCAGCCTAACGACATTCGGATTGAGACTGCAAGCGCCGTTGCTCAACCGTTCCGGCAGCATCGGAATGACCCGATCGACGAGGTAGACACTGTTGCCGCGTTTCAGCGCTTCGCGGTCGAGCGCACTGCCCGGCGTCACATAAGCGGAGACGTCCGCGATGTGCACTCCCAATTCCCAATCGCCGCCGGGGAGTTTCTCGACATTGATGGCATCGTCAAAGTCCCGCGCGTCATCCGGGTCGATCGTCACGATAAACTTGTCGCGAAGATCCTCGCGCTCGCGGTAACGATCAGGATCGACCGTTTCCGGAATGGCGTCCGCCTCTGAGAGGACTTCCGTCGGGAATTGGAGAGGAAGATTATTCTTCCGGATAATGGAAAGCATGTCGACGCCGGGATCGGAGGCACGGCCGAGCAGTTCGATGATTTCGCCCTCGGGATTCACGTGGCGCGACTCCCAGGCGTCCAGCCTTACCACCACCTTGTCGTTAGGCTGGGGCGGACGCGGCGCCGAGGGCAGGGCGCGCGGTTGAACGTAAACATTATTGACCAGACGAGGGTCGTCCGGCACCACGTAATAAAAATTCCGCGTCTGCTGCAGGGTTCCCACGATAGTGTTGTGCGCACGGTCGAGGATGCGAATGACGCGGCCCTCCGGCCGACTGTTACCGCCGCGCGCACGACCGTGATTCGCATCCCGCGTGATGCGGGCCACGACGCGGTCGCCATTCATGGCGGTGCCAGTGTTCTCCGCGGAGATAAAGATGTCGCCCTCCTCGGAGTTTTCGCGGGCCAGGAATCCGAAACCTGACTGGTGAATCTGGAGCTTGCCCGTGACGAGATCCGCCTCTGCAGGAAGGATGTAGCGATTCTTCCGAATGCGGGCGATCTCGCCGCCATGCTCGAGCTCCCGCAGAGCCTGCTTCAGATCGCTGCGAGTTTCACTCTTGAAACCCAGGGCCCGAGAGAGTTCTTCTTTATCGAGCGGCCGATATTTAGGGGCTCGGAGCAGGGCAAGAATTCTTTGTTTGGTATCGACGTCGCGTTTCATGTCGCAGGGCGAGCATCCAAGAAACCAGCCCGATTGAAAGCGGACATTTAGCGGCGCCGTCCCAAGGTTTTGCTTGAGGTCGAATAAAGCAGCGCCTGTGATACTCTGAAACGTGATGCCGGCAGCGCAGTGGAAAGTAGGCGGGAAAGTCCTCGACCTAACGAATCGCGCCTTGATCATGGGAGTGTTGAATGTCACACCCGATTCTTTTTCCGACGGAGGCGAATTCTTGGCCAGGGAGGCGGCGGTCAAACATGGCCTCGAGATGGCCCGGCAGGGCGCTGACATCATCGACGTGGGAGGCGAATCGACGCGACCGGGCGCCAAGGCGGTTTTGCCTAACGAGGAAATGAAGCGAGTTCTCCCGGTGCTCGAAGAACTTTGTAGGGCTGCTTCGGTTCATCTCTCGATCGACACCTCCAAAGCCAGCGTCGCCCGGGCCGCGGTCGAGGCAGGAGCCGCCATCATCAACGACGTGAGCGGCGGCCGGACGGACCCGGCCATGATGCCGCTCGCGGCGGAAAAACGCGTCGCCCTCATCATCATGCATAGGCAGGGCACGCCCGAGACCATGCAGGTCGATCCGGTATACCGTGACGTGGTAGCCGAGGTTGTGGATTTTTTTCGACAGCAATTTGAGCAAGCGGTACGCTGCGGTGTGGATCCGATGAGTATTGCTTTTGATCCCGGGATTGGATTCGGCAAAACGGCCGGGCATAATCTCGATCTGTTGGCCAATCTTTCGCGGCTCCGGATTGAGGATCGCCCGCTCGTTGTGGGCGTATCTCGCAAATCTTTCCTCGGGAGGATTTCTAATCTCCCGACCGACCGAACCAGCGCCACGATCGCCCTCACCTCGCTCCTGCGCGCCCGCGGAGCTGACGTCCTGCGGGTGCACGACGTAGCGCAAAATTCCAGTGCGCTGCGCACGACTGAAGCTGTCTTAGCTGCGACCAGATGATCCAACAACTCGTCCAAATCTTCTTCGATAAGTGGCGCAGCGCCATCGAGATCGCGCTCCTCAGCGTGGTGATCTATTACGGTTACCTCTACTTCCGCGGCACCCGCGGGGCCAAAGTCCTGACCGGCCTGGCGATCGTCTTCCTCACACTGACTCTAATCTCGCAACTTTTGAACCTGGTCGTGATTAGCTTCATCATCCGAAGCTTCTCTGTTTTCCTCGCCGTCGCGCTGGTGGTGATTTTTCAACCTGAACTGCGCCGGGCGCTCGCGGAGCTGGGTGGGCATCCGATTTTTTCCCTCACCAGCGAAAAACGCGAGACCGTGCACGACATCGCGGAAGTCGTGACTCAGCTTTCCAATAAGCAGTTCGGCGCCCTGATCGCGATCGAGCGGGACACCTCGATTAAAGTCTATGAAGAGACAGGCGTGATCGTGGACGCAGATTTCTCGGCCGAGCTACTGCTGACTCTCTTCCATCCGAAATCGGCCTTGCACGACGGCGGCGTGATCGTGCGCAATGGTCGCATCGCGGCTGCGGCCTGCATTTTCCCTGTCAGCCAGCGCGAGACGCTTGATCGCAGCCTGGGTCTCCGCCATCGCGCGGGCTTGGGCATCACGGAAGAATCAGATGCCGTTGCGATCGTCGTTTCGGAAGAGACCGGCTCGATTTCGATCTGTTACCGACGCCGGATCGAGCGGAATTTTACTCCCGAAACCTTCCGGCAACGGCTCGGCGAAGTGTTACTCCATCGCTATTATGAAGAAACTGATTCTGAACAACTGGAGAGCGAAACTAACCTCCCTTCTACTCGCGACCGCCCTGTGGTACCTCGTCAAGAAGAACATAGCAACGACACCCTCGCCGTCTGAACTGGGCGAGCATCCTGTTGTCACTGAGGTTCGTTAGGGCGACACGGCCCGGAACTGGGTGGTTCCCGATTTCTAGCGCAAAAATCGCGCCAGATTCTCTTCTTCCCATTGCCGCGCCCGTCGATAGCGGTGAAAAGCTTTCTCCCGCCGATAAAATTCCGCCGTGTGAATGCGGCGCCGACCGGCGGAGTCAGTTTCGTCCGGCACGACCGAATGCAGCATCTCGTGGTAGAGCACGTATTCGAGAAACCAACGCGGCACGAAGGGCTGATCGAGCAGCGGATGAATCCGAATCACTCGATCCTCTTCCTGGATCGAGCCGAAGATGAAATATTCCTTCGGTCGCTCCTTCCGGCGACGGCCCCAAACTACTTTGTAACCACGCAACCGACCGCGAAAATACCGAACATTCAGGCGATCGAAAATCTCGCGCAAATCGAAATAGCGACCGTCGTCACGCAGGTTCAAATGACGCTGCATGGGCAACACAGGCCGGGCTGCTTTTCGTTTTGCTTTCTTCTTCGCCATGAAACTTCCTTCTCCCGCGAGGGAACGTGCTCCAAGTTTAATTTGTGAGGCGGCAGCTGACAAGGACTTGACTCCAAAGAGCATCAGAAATTACTTATAAGTAGTTTGCGTTAAGCTATATAAAATTTATCAGACCGTGTTAAACCCTCCGCGGGCTGGACTTCGGACCGGGCTGGCGCCATCTTACGCTCCGACGGGACGAATCTTGCTGATTTCATGACCCCATTTCTACGAAAACTGCTCGGTTTGAACTGGCTTCTCGTAGCTAACATGCTCGCCTTGGCCGTCTTCGGCGTGGTGGCTATTTACAGCGCGACTTATATGCGCTCCGACCCGTCGGCCGCCGAATTCTGGAGGAAGCAAGCCGGCTGGGTCGCGGTGGGTTTCTTTGCCTTTATGGTAACAAGCCTGATCGATTATCGCTGGGTAAAATGGGGCGCCCTCCCGATGTATTTAGGAGGCCTGTTTTTTCTCATCCTGACCCGCTTCATCGGGACCAAGGTTTACGGCTCGCGAAGCTGGCTGCATCTCGGGCCCATCAATTTCCAGCCTGCGCAGCTCGCCGTGGTCGCCGGCATCATGGTGCTCGCGCTTTTCTTGAGCCAATTCCGCCAAATGCATCCAATGCTGAAGCTGACTCTGTGCGGCGCCATCGTAGGCGCGCCCTGCCTGCTCATCCTCATGCAACCGGATCTGGGCGAATCGATCATCTGGGGTCCGGTCGTCCTGGCGCTGCTCTTCGTGGGCGGGATCCCGTTTCGTTATTTGATCTGCATCATCCTGATCGTGATCGCGATGATCCCCATCGCCTACGTGGGTTTAAAACCGTACCAGCAAGAGCGGATCACTGCGTTCATCAATCCCGATATCGATCGACAAGGCTCGGCTTGGGCGATCAATCAGTCTCTCATCGCGATCGGCTCGGGCGGCTGGGCCGGGAAGGGATTCAAGGCGCCCAACACGCAAATCGAGCTGGGTTTCCTGCCTGCCACCGCGGTGCATAATGACTACATCTTTTCCGCGATTGGCGAGCAGTGGGGCTTTATCGGGGGGATCGCGCTTCTGGGCGCCTTTGCCCTGCTGCTCATGACCTGTCTTTTCGTCGCCTTCACCGCGGCCGATCTGTTTGGGCTCCTCCTGGTCATCGGCATCGCCACGCTGATCTTCACTCACATTTTCCAGAACGTCGGGATGACGATCTCGGTCCTGCCGATCACCGGCGTGCCGCTCCCCCTGATCAGCTACAGCGGTTCCTTTGCCCTCATGATCATGTTCGGTTTGGGGATCGTGAACAGCGTCTGGGTCCATCGCAAAGTCCCGGTGCGTTGATCGTCATGGCCCTGCCTTCCCCGTGGACAAAGTCCCGGCTTTGGCCATATTGCCCGTCCCGATGACCATTCTGATCAATTTCCTGCTCGTGCTCGAAGCGCTCGTCGCTCTGCTCATGATGTTCGTCATCCTGATGCAGCGACCGAAGAGCGAGGGTCTCGGCGCGGCCTTCGGCGGCGGCGTGACGGAGAACATTTTCGGCGCCCAGACGACCACCGTGTTGACCACCATCACCACGTGGCTGGCCGGCACTTTTTTCGCCCTCGTCCTCGCGCTCTCGGTTCTCTATGCACATCGGGGAGCTCCGGATTCGGCTCTCCGTCGGGAATTGATGAAAACCTCGGCTCCAGCCAAAGCGGCAGCCCCGCTTCCGGCCAAGGCAGCCGCGCAGAATGCCGCGGCCGATGCGAAAGCCAAAATTAACCCAATCGGACCGGCCCCAGTCGCAGGAACGGCCTCGACTCCGACCGCCGCTGATGCCGCGGTGGGAGTGATTCCGGCGGCGGCGGGAACCAACCCGACAGTCGCTCCGGCTGCTTCCGCTACCCCCTCGCCCTAACGATCGGCCGTTCGTTTGGTAAAGACAAAGTCGGTCGAGCTGGAAACCTGTCTCTCCCCCAGAGAAGCATCTCCGGGCCGCATGCGGCGAAGAGGGAAAGAAGGTCTCTTGTATTCGCTCCGCACGAACGAATGTTGAGAGGCTCATGACCTCGGATCGACGTCGAACGCTCACTTCTGCGCAGTGCGAAGTCGCTTTCGATAATCGCACCCGCCAGCTCTACGCGACGGACGCTTCGCTCTACCAAATCGAGCCGGCCGCGGTCGCTTTTCCCCGCAGTGCTCAGGAGGCGCGCGACATTATCCTCGCGGCCGACCTCGCTGGTCTGTCGGTTTCGCCGCGCGGTGCAGGCAGTGGCCTTGCCGGCGGCGCGCTTGGAGATGGCTTGATTATCGATTTCTCGCGCTACAACCGGCAGATCACCACCCTCGATCTCGAGCGCCGCACTGTGCGCGTCGGCGCCGGCGTCGTGCTGGATCAACTGAATGGTTTTCTCAAACCGCACGGCTTCTGTTTTGGACCGGACGTGGCCACCAGTTCGCGAGCCACTCTCGGCGGAATGATCGCCAACAATTCCTCCGGCGCGCGCGTCCCGGTTTACGGCACCACGGCGGATCACGTCCGCTCCCTCGAAATCATTTTGGCCGACGGGCGGATCGAAACGATCGGACCGGATCACTCCGCTCTCGCCGCAGAACAGTCCGCCATCGCAGAGCTCGTTAGGCAACAGGAAGCCGAAATCTTAAAACGGATGCCCCCTGGGATGTTAAAACGCTGGAGTGGCTACGCGCTCGAGCGCTTTGCACGCCGGCCGGAAAACCTGACCGAGATTCTCTCCGGCAGCGAAGGCACGCTGGCCGCCATCTTTTCCGCCGAAGTCCAGATTCTGCCCTTGCCGAGAGAGAAGGGTTTGGGGCTGGTTTTTTTCGCCTCGGTCGCGGAAGCGATGCAGGCCACTGTGGAACTGCTGGACCTGCATCCCTCTGCCATCGAGCACATCGATCGGCCTCTCTTCGACCAGACCAAGGGACAACTGAACTTCGAAGCAGCGAGAAAGCTGCTCGAGCTCGATCGCAAACCGTGTGAGGCGGTCTTGATTATCGAATTTTATGACGATGACGTCGCCGGGCGCCTGGCGACTTTGGCCGCGCGCAACCTGGGTCTGCGCACGCTCATCTGCGCAGACAACTCGCAGATGAATCTGGTCTGGTCGATGCGCAAGGCCGGCCTTTCTCTGCTCACGGGGCGACCCGGCCCTGCCAAGCCAGTCGCCTTTATCGAGGACGCGGCCGTGCGCCCCGCGCAGCTGCCGGCTTATGTCGCCGGGCTCGAAGCGATCATGAAGCCTCTCAACCTGGAGGTCTGTTACTACGGCCACGCCGCTACCGGCCTGCTATATGTGCGGCCGGTGCTGGATCTGCACACCTCCGGAGACCTGCAAAAGTATCGTCAGGTCGCGGACGAAGTCTCCGCTCTCGTCAGGCAATTCAAAGGCTCACTCGCGGCGGAACATGGCGTCGGTATCGCCCGCACCGAATATCTGCGCGAGCAGGTCGGTCCGGCACTGCTCGACGCAATGCGCGAGATCAAACGCACCTTCGATCCGGGCAACCTTTTCAATCCCGGAAAGCTGATCGGCAACGGTCGCTTCAAGGTAGACCAGGATTTGCGCGAGAATTTTCAGCGGCCCATCGAGTTACCCTTTGAGCCGGTCCTCGCTTTCGCGGCGAAGGACCACTCGTTTCTGGGCAACCTCGAGCAATGCAACGGATGCGGTGGCTGCCGCAAAGATGCGCCCACCATGTGTCCAACGTTTCTTGCGACCGGCGAGGAATACATGTCCACGCGCGGACGGGCGAACGCCATTCGCACGGCTCTCGAGATGCGCATCGCGGGCGAAGACCCGCTCCGTGCGCAGGAGTTGGAGGATGCCTTGAGCAATTGCCTCTCCTGCAAAGCCTGTACTACGGAGTGCCCCTCGAACGTGAACCTGGCGCTCCTGAAAGCGGAGTTGATCCACGCTCGCCATCAACGGGACGGCCTGCCTTTGCGTGTTCGTATGCTCAGCGCGGTCGATTTGTTAGGCCGGCTCGGATGTCTTTTGCCCTCTGTCGCGAATGCTTCGCTCGATTTCGCCCCGCTGCGCGCGGTCATGGAGAAAGGGCTGGGGATTTCAGCGAAAAGAACACTGCCGCATTATGCGCACGAGCGCTTTGATCGCTGGTTCGTTAGGCGGAATCGCTCGGCTCCTTCCAGGAATGGATCGTCCGTCGGCAAGTCACGTGGCCAGATTATTCTCTGGGACGATACGTTCGTGCGCTATCACGAGCCGCATATTGGGATCGCGGCCGTTCAAGTGCTGGAAGCACTTGGTTTCGCGGTCACTCTGGCCAGCGGCCGGAAATGCTGCGGGCGACCGGCCTTTAGCCAGGGAAATTTGCAGGAGGCCGCTCGCTTGGGACGTCACAATCTTGCTCTACTCGGCCAGATCGGCGGCGAAGCTCCCATTCTTTTTCTCGAGCCCTCGTGCTACTCGATGTTCGTAGAGGATTATCGCGAGTTAAAACTACCCAACACGAAAGTGGTCGCGGCCCGCTGTTATATTTTTGAGCAATTCGTGGACGATCTCCTCGCGCGCGAGCCGGACGCGCTTGCCTTCAACATGCGGCCTTCAAATGTCGCGATCCACGCTCATTGCCATGCGAAATCGTTGCTCCATCCTGGATTCATGGCCCGTCTCGCCGAACGATTGCCCGGTCGAAAAGCCACCCTGCTTGAGACCGGCTGCTGTGGAATGGCTGGCGCCTTTGGCATGCTGGAGTCGAAATACAATCTCTCCCTCAAAGTCGCCGCGCCATTGGTAGAAAAGGTGAATCAGCAATCCGCCGAAACCGTGGTGGTCGCCTCTGGAACCAGCTGCCGTCATCAGATCGCCGACCTGACTCCGGTGCATCCGAAGCACATGGCCGAACTGTTGGCGGAAGCGATGATTTTTCCCTAACGAGGAAAGAAAACTACGGCTTCGCGGCGGGAGCTGGCGGACTGCCACCTGGCTCAGCCGGTGCGCCCGGCGCGGCCCCGGCCGGCGGCGCGCCACCTGGCACGTCGGCTTCCGTGGGCACCGCGAGGATATCGGGCTCGGTGAACGAATCCGCACGACCGGCCAATTCCTTCCGCATGGCAGAGACGCCATCCGGGCTAATCGGACCCGCCTTGTTACCCCATTCCTGCCGGACATAGCTCAGCACATCCGCGATTTTCTCGTCATTCAAAGTTTTTTCCCACGGCTGCATCACGGCCGAACCGTAATGCTGGCCCTTGACCGTCAAAGGACCTTGCAAGCCCTTGAGGACGATCATGACCGGACGTCTTGAGCCGCCATTCACGATTTCCGAGCCGGCCAGAGGCGGATACTGCCCTGCTACACCTTCGCCGTTGGCCTGGTGACACGTGGCGCAGTTAGCGGAAAAGATCTTCTTTCCTTTTTCGACGGGTGTCAGCTCAGTCGCCTGTTCGGCTGCGCCGCCTCCAGACGCCTTTGTGGCCACCCGCGGAGCACCAGCGAGATAATCGAGGCCGTCTCCGCTAAAATTACCGGAGTAACGACCGAGATAAGCGCCGCCAAAGAGCACCGCGAGTCCCCAAATGGCGATGAGCCAAAGCGAGAGCGGCTCACGCCCAACCCGCGGCTCAAGTTTCTCGCGGACAATTGCGGCGTGCGTCTCGCGCACTTGCTGCGTCTCGCCGTAATCCATTCCCTGGCGCGGACGATTGTCTGAAGGCGGATTCGTCATTTCTGCGCCTCCTTACCCGGCGCCGGAACGGGTGCAGCGATAGTGGCGGCAGCTTTCGCCTCTTTGAGAGCATGAGATTGATTGAGCGACATGAGATAGGCCACCAGACATTTCGCGTCATAACTGGGAACGATCTCCCAGCCGGTCTCAGAGTCTTCACCGCGGCTTCCGGCGAAATTGATCGCGTCCGGCGAGCCCTCGCCACTCGTTCGATGTTTCGTATAAAGGAAACGGTACGCAGGCATGTTGGAATCTTGCGCGATGCTGCGCGGATTATAAAGGTGCCGATGATGCCAGGCCGCGCTGTAAGGGATCGGTTGACCGTTTTCGGTTAAAGCTTTGACGTCTGCCACCATCGAAGGAGCGGACGTAGCCACGTTGGCCGCGGGCTGATCTCCAGCCGGAGGCAGACTGGCTGGCGCGGTGCCCGAGGCAGTCGGCGATCCGCTCGGTGAAGAAGTAGCAACTACTGCTGGATTCGGCGAGGCGGCGGCCACCGCAGGGCTCCCCGAAGCGGCCTGGCTCGGTTTGGTAGGACTTGCTGCCGCGGCGGGACGGGCCGCAGCTACACTTCCTGCCGAAGGACTAGCCGTCGCGGAAGCTGGACTTCCCGCAGGCGACTGATTAGCTGCGGTCGAAGCAGCAGGACTGCTCCCAGGTACCGGTGAAGCCGTGACTGCCACACCAGTCGCAGGTGCGCCGGCAGGAGGCGATGCCGCAGCTCCGGCGGTTGGTGGCGTCGCCGCACCCTTTTCCTCGAGTCCGGGGCGAGCGCCGATATTCGCCAGGTCAGGACCAGTTCTCATCTTCCCAAGAAAAACGACCGGCTGGAAAATATAATCGCGAGGCGCGGAACGGCGCACGCCCCATTTACGTTCGATATCGGAGCCACCGTATTCAGGTCGAACCTGCTGAGAATGACAGTAAACGCATCCGTTCTCAGCGTAGACCCGCGCGCCGCGCAGCGCCATGCCGGAGGGCGGTGACGGATAAACGTCGCCTCCGTCTTCATCAGTCTGCGGATTCAGGCTTCCGATTTGCAGATTTGGCACCACGGTCATCCCCAGCCATGAAAAGGCGAAGATCCCGAAGATCCCGAGAAATAGGGGCTGAAGACCTTTCACTAGTGGCCACCTCCCGGAGTGCGCTCGAGCGGGTTCAAGAAGGTCGGGACGCTCGCGGTGCGGCCGAAGCCGAGCAGCATGAGGCCGAAATGGAAGGCAAACACACAGTGCGAAACGGAAAGCAAGACCCAGGATAACGTGCGACCGCGCAAATAAGGCAGAATCGTCTCCGTGGTTTCCGAAAAAGGCAGGGTCGGATCATTCAGGCTAAGGCCCTGGACGAAACCGCCGACCAGAAGCAGGAGCACCATGAGACCGATGCCATAGGCGGAAGCCCAGAAGTGCAATTTGATGAGCGAGGCATAACGCCATTCGCGACCTACCAGGCGCGGAACGATGTAATACATGGAACCGAAAATCACCATGGTGAAGAACGCGTAGAGACCCATGTAGGTGTAGCCCATGCTCACCTCGGTGAAGTGGACAATCCGCGCCATCGAGCGGAGCGAAATGATCATTCCCACGATGCTGAAGGCCGTGTAGGCGATCGCACCAAAAACCGTAAAACGCAGCGTCGGACTGTAGCGCATGAGCGGAAAATGATCGCGCATGGTCACATGATGATTCAGCCCCACCGTGGCCACCGGAATGAGCCCCAGGATCATGGCCGCGATGCTGGCTGTGATCATCCAGGCCGGAAACGGTCCATCGATCAGCCGCTGCATTCCGGTCCAGCTAAAAAAGAAAGCAAAAGTCCAAAATCCAATCGCCGCCAGGTAATAGCTATGCACCGGCCGGCCGATCACCTTCGGGATCATGTAATAGACCGTGCCGAGCCCGATCGATCCGAACCAGAGGAAGAGCAGATTATTGGCAAACCACCAGTTCACCGCCGCATGCATCACGCCCTGGACGGGGAAAATAAAGAGCATGACCTGCGCCGCCGCGTAGAGCCACGGGAACCAGAGGAACGCGCCTAACAAATACCATTGCGTGATGTAGACGTGGCCGCGCCGCCGATAGCGAAACATGACCAGCGCCCACGTCATGATGAGCAGGTAGGCCACGAAGAGCGTTAAGGCCGAGAAGCCAGGAAACTCCAGCCATTCATAAGGAGTCATGTCACCGGCCAGAATGGCGCCGATGCCCATGAGCACGCCCAGATTCCAAAACGCTGCGCCGGCGATAAGCAAGAGCGGATGGCGCAGAGTGGTCCGGCAAAGCCGAGCCATCAGCCAGATGGCCGTGCCCATTCCCGCCATCGAACCCCAGCCGTAGATCAGCGCGTTCAGGTGCGCCGGACGAAGCCGGCCCCAGGTCAGAGCAGCCACTCCCGAGAGAAAGTCGGGCGAATGCATCTTGAACGAACTCAGGATACCCAGAAGAGTCGCAACCAGAAGCCAGCAAATCGCCGACCCGTAAAAAACCAGCACCGGCAGACGGGTCGACGCATCGATCAAGGCGCGCTCGACGCGCTCGACGTCACTGGTGGTGACTTCCACGTCAGCGGAGACTTCTTCCAAGTTTATTTCGGCAGACGGATTCATGAAAGTGGAGTAGCGGACTCGTTCGTCCGGATAATTTCGCGACGTGCCCCGCGGTTGAACCAGCGGCGGTCTGGCATGATCAAATCAGTCGGCTGACCAATCGGCTCGGCCCGGTCGAAGATCACGGCAGCGTTCCGGTCGGAGCGTTTCAATCTGGCAAAAAAGTCGGCGAAACTCATGGCTTCGGCGTGGGTGCGCCGCGGGGTGGCAAGGCTTTGCCCGTTGGTGTGGAAATGGGTGTCCCGGTCGGCGAGACAGGTGGGACCTCAGATTTTGTGTTCGGTCCAGCAGCCGGGGTGGCGTTCGCACCGGGTTGAGTTCCGGGCACAATATTCGAGGGATTGGCCGCCGCGGCTGGCTGGCCTTTGATTTCCGATTCTGGTCCTTCGGCAGCTTTCGGTGCAGGCGCTACGGAAGCCGCCGGCGCGGCCGCGGACGGATTAGCAGGTTGCGCCGCGCCCGTCTCGGTCACGGCGGGCGCTGCATCCGGCGCCGGGGTGGCGATCGGGCCGGCGGGGGCGGGCTTCTTCGTCTGCAAGGCCGCCATTTCCAGCTCCATCGCGCGATGAATCGGGATGTGCGCGACACCGTTGCCTTTGTCTATCCAGCCATACTGATTAAGCTTGGTGTTCCACTCTTCTCGCGCCGTTTTTAGCTTTTCCTCACGGACTTTGGCGCGCTCCTCTTCATAGGTCGAGCCGCGATGCATCGCGGAAAAAACGATCGCGACGATGAGCCCGAAGAAGACAAAGAGCGCGACGGCCCACAACCAGGCGGAAACCAGGAAGCGCGGCTGCTCGGGATGGGCGAGTGTTTCGTCGTTAGGCACGGTTAATTGGTCAGGCGAAGGGATTCGATCAGGCGCGGGTCACGCACCGGGAAAAGGGAAGTCTTACCCACGATCCGGAGATAGAAAAAGGCGAGCGTGCCGCCGATTCCGAGTAACGGGAGAAAATCAAGAACGCTGAGATGAACGCCAGTGCCGTGAAGCGCAGGCAGGACGATGACGTACACATCGAGCAACTGCATCAGGATGATCCAGGCCGAAATGGAGCAGAGCCAGGTGAGGTTGGTCTTCGTCCCACGCGGGAGGAGGAGGGCGAAGGGGACGAAAAAGCGAAAGACGACCAGAAACCACGAGAGCACGTTCCATGATGCCGTATTCCGCACGATGAAATATTGTGTTTCTTCCGGGATGTTGGCGTACCAATAAAGCATGTATTGGCTGAAACCGATGTAGGCCCAGAAAACGGTGAAGGCGAGGAGCCATTTCCCCATGATGTGATAATGCTCGACCGTCACCACCTCCTTCAAATAACCGGCTCGCTGCAAGGCCGCCGTCACGAGAATCAGGAGCGCCATCGAGCTGCCGGCGGTCCCGGCGAAAATGTAAGGACCCCACATGGTGGAAAACCAGTGCCAGTTCAGGCTCATCACCCAATCGAAGGCGCCAAAGGTCAGGCACAGCGCGAAGAGCGGTAGTCCGGTAAAGGCCACCCTGCGCAGCCAGATGGTGAACTGCGGATTGCCGTCGCGATCCTGGCGGACTGAAAGCCGGCGCAGCAGGTAAGCCAGAATCGTCAGGACGACGAAATAGAAGATCGCGCGGGAAAGAAAGAACTCCCAGTTCAGGTAAGCGCGCTTTGCGTCGAGGAGGGGATCGACTCCGAACGGCACGTCCATCCAGCGGAAAAGATATTTTCTCCAAAACCAGATCGGCAGGAAGAGCACGCCCAACACCGGGAGAAGGAGCGCCATGTTTTCGAGTTGTCGCCTGACGACAACCGACCACTCGGCGTCGACCACATAATGCACAATCGTCCAGAAGAGACAGCCGATGCAGAGGGTGAAGAAAAAGAAGAAGGCAAAGAGCCAGGAAAAACTGAACTGCACCGGCGAGATGAATCCTCCGACGAAACTGAGAACGAGACCGACAATGCCGACGAGGCCGCAGATCAACGACAGACCGTTGAAGCGGCTATTCTCAAAATATTCGCCTTCCGGCGTAGGCACGACGTGCGCTGGATCGCTCATTTCTTCTCCGGTTCTGCCGTTTTGGCCGGCTCAGGTTTTTTCTCCATGTCGGCCTGATGCTCCGGCGGCACATCCGCCGCGGTGGCGTGCTGGCTCCGCTGCAAGGCGCGCAGGTAAGCGATGATCGCCCAACGATCGTGCACGGTGACGCGCGGACCGTAGGCCATCATGGTGTTCTTACCGTGGGTGACGGTGTTGAAAATCTCGCCATCCGCCATGTTGCGAATCCGGTCGTCCTGCAAACTCACGACCGTGGCCAGGCCGTACTGCTTGACAATTCCGTCGCCGGCCGCGAGCGGACCATGGCAGACCGCGCAGTTGATATTGAAACGCTGCTCGCCCCGCTTCATGAGCTCCGGCGTCACCTCTTCCGGGATGCCCGTGCCCCAGTTGGCGCCCATTTTTCCGGTGTTGTAATAGTCGGTGCCCTCGCTGAACCCGAATTTCGGAGCCATTTTTATTTCACCGGCCTGATCAACCGCAGTTCCTTCATCACTGGCCAGCGGCATCTCGTAGCCAATCGGCACCGTCCCCTCGACCGGCTTGCGGCCACCGCGTTGATCCGCGAAAAAATTGCTCTCCGCCTGTGCGCGCACCTTTGGCTGCCGCACCATGTCTGGGAAAATCTCGATCTCGGGTCTGCTGCTTTTTTCTCCACGGAAACCGAAGACCGCCAGCCAGGCGATCGTAACCAGGGCAAAGATGAGGAAGAAGGCGCGGAGCATGATTACGGTTCCTCGTGTACTACCGTGATATGCTGGCCGCCGGTTCGTTCGAGCAGCTCGCGTGCTTCGTTCTCGCTAAAACGCGGGTCACGCGCTTCCAGCACCAAAAAGAATCCATCATTCGTCACCCGCTTGAACCGATCCCAGTTGAACATCGGATGGTTCCAACGCGGGAGAGCATTCATCGCTTGCCACGCGAAGAACGCCGCAAACGCGGAAAACAAAATCGTGAGCTCAAACATTATCGGGAAAAATGCCGGCACCGTCCAAAAGTTATACGGCTTGCCATGCACGATTAAGGGATAAAGAAACCACGACGGCCCAAACTCCAGCACACAAGCGGTCAGCAAACCGGCGATGCCGCCGACGAGCACGACCGCGCTGAGCCAGGATTTTCCGAGGCCCATGGCGTCATCCATGCCATGGATCGGGAACGGCGAATGCACATCCCAGCGCTTGAAGCCGGCGTCACGCACCTGTTCCGCAGCGTGGTAGAGCGAGGAGGCGCTCGGGTATTCCGCCGCGATGCCGTAAACTCGATTCCCGCTCGGAGTGATCATGTGCGCTCCATTCCTCCGGCCGCTACAGCATGATGCTCCCCGGGCGTGGCGTGGTGAGGATCCGCTTCCGGCAAAACAATTTTCACTTCCGACATCGCGATCATCGGCAGGAAGCGGATGAAGAGAAGGAAGAGCGAAAGAAAAATTCCGAAAGTTCCGACGAACGTCCAGATATCCACCCAGGTCGGATGAAACAAGCCCCAGGACGACGGCAAAAAGTCGCGGTGCAATCCGCCGACGATGATGATGAAACGCTCGAACCACATGCCGGCGTTGACGCACATGCAGACGAAATACACGACGAAGATATTGTAGCGGCACCACCGGAACCAGAAGAGCTGCGGCGAAAGGCAATTGCAGAAGAGCATGCCGACCCACCAGTACCACCAGTAGGGACCGAAGATGCGGTTATAGAATCCGTATTTTTCGTAGGTGTTCCCGCTATACCAGGCGATGAAAAATTCCATCGCGTAGGCGTAGGCCACGATCGAGCCGGTGAGCAGAATGATCTTCGCCATCTTATCGATATGCTGCGGGGTGATGATGTCCTGCAATTTGTAAATGGCGCGCGCCGGAATCATCAGAGTCAACACCATCGCGAAGCCGCCGAAAATCGCGCCGGCGACGAAGTAGGGCGGGAAAATGGTCGTGTGCCAGGTGGGGATGACAGAGGTGGCGAAGTCGAAGGAAACGACGCTGTGCACCGAGAGCACGAGCGGCGTGGCCAATCCGGCCAGCAGCAGATACGCCATCTCGTAATGCCGCCAATGGCGGTTCGACCCGCGCCAGCCGAGGGCAAAAATTCCGTACATGAATTTCTTCGCCTTACTCGTGGCGCGATCACGCAAAGTGCCGAGATCGGGCACCAAGCCGGTGTACCAAAAGAGGACCGAAACGGTGAAGTAAGTCGAAACCGCAAATACGTCCCAGAGGAGCGGACTGCGGAAGTTTGGCCAGACGCCGTATTGCATCGGGACCGGAGCGAGGAACCACGCCATCCAGACCCGGCCAACGTGGACGGCTGGGAAAATGCCGGCGCAAATGACCGCGAAGAGCGTCATCGCCTCGGCCGACCGATTGATCGAGGTGCGCCACTTTTGGCGAAGCAGGAACAAGATCGCGGAAATGAGCGTCCCGGCGTGGCCGATACCGATCCAGAAAACGAAGTTGGTGATACCCCAAGCCCACGCCACTGGGCTGTTGACTCCCCAAGTGCCCACCCCGGTCGAGATGAGGTATCCGAGGCAGAAGAGACCGATCGCGGCGGTAATCGAGGTAATTCCAAACGCCACCCACCACCAACGCGGCGTGGGGTTTTCCACCGCGCCGGAGATCCGATTGGTGACCCAATCGAAATTGCGCTTGTTCAGGACAAGCGGGACGCGCGCCAGCGGCGGGCCGACGGAAGCTGACGCTTCGCCGGCAATGACCTGTGGTGCAGTGACTGGACCCTCCATCTTTAGAATTTCCCTCCTAACGATGACATCATGGTTGCGGCTCCGGTGGCAGCCCCGGCGCAGAGCCCTCCACTGGCGGCTCGGCTTCATCTCCGATACTCGCCACCGCAATCGCGCCGGCATCCGGCATTTTCGGATTGGGATTGCGAATCCGCGCCAGGTAACTCGTCCGCGTTTTCACGTTTAAATATTCGAGCAGCCGGTAATTTCGATTCTCGGCCTTGATCTTCGAGACACGCGTCTCCGGATCGGCGATGTCGCCGAAGACGATCGCTTCCGACGGGCAGGCCTGCGCGCAAGCGGTGGTGAACGAATCGCGCGGAATCAAAGTTTTGTCAGAGGCGCCCGCGCGCACGTGCGCGGCGATCTTCGCTTCCTCGATGCGCTGCACGCAATAGGTGCATTTCTCCATCACTCCGCGCATCCGCACCGTCACGTTGGGATTCTTCTGCAGCTTCATCGTGTCGGGCGCGCCTTTCTTGGTCAGCGGCCCGAGATATTCCTGATAAACCGAGAACCCGGCGATCTTTTTCTTGCCGACCGGGCGCTGGGTGTAATCGAAAAAGTTAAAGCGGCGCACTTTGAACGGGCAGTTGTTCGCGCAATACCGAGTGCCGATGCAGCGATTGTAAACCATCACGTTGAGGCCGCTCTCGCTATGCACGGTGGCGTTGACCGGACAAACCGTTTCACACGGCGCATTCTCGCAGTGCTGACACATCATCGGCTCATGCACGAGCTCCGGATCTTCAGGCCATTGACCGTGATCCTGGTTGAACGGCTTGGCGCTGGCGTAATAACGATCGATCCGGATCCAGTGCATGACGCGGCCGTGGGCAACCTGCAGCTTGCCGACAATCGGGATATTGTTCTCCGCCTGACAGGCCATGACACAGGCGCTGCAACCGGTGCAGGTATTGAGATCGACCGTCATACCCCACTGCTGCGGAGCGTCCAGCTTCGGATGCGTGTAGATCGAAGGCAGCTGCTTCGGCAATTCCTCGTCGCCCGCGATCTTCTTCACGAACTCTTCGTCGCCGCGATAATGCTCGAGCGTCGCTTCTCGAACGAGTCCACGACCTTCGATGGAGAAATGCTCCTGGGTCGTGGAAAGCGCATAGTGCCCAGCCACTTTCTTCACCGCTACGCTCCCGATCGCCTTCCCGTCCGCGACGATGAAGTGCGGATTGGAGCTGGTCCGGAGAAGATAACCGTTAAAACCCGCCTCCTCGCCGACCGGTCCGGTGTGCTTGCGACCGTAGCCTAACGGAATCGTGATTGAATTGTCCGCATGACCCGGCGCGATCAACGCGGCAATCACAAGCTGACGCTGCAATGGTTTACGCGCCGGCGGCGGAGCCGGTTTGCCGGGTGCCGATGCCGGCGGCTTGGCCGTCTGTTCCGAAACGGTGATCTCGATCAGGTCGCCATCGGTGACGCCCAAATGCTTCGCATAAACTGGGCTCATCATGGCCGCGTTGTCCCAGGTCAGCTTGGTGACCGGGTCGGGCATTTCCTGGAGCCAGCCGTTATTGATGTAGCGTCCGTCATCCACCGAATAACTACCCACCAGCACAATCTCCGGCGAATCCTTGGTCGGGACCGTAGAATCGCTCGACCAGAGCGTATGAGCGATGCCGCCCGCCGTGTTGCCATTAAATTTCGGCGGCTGGTCCTTGGCCGTGACGTGACTGGCGAAGCCGTCGTGTAAAAATCTGTTCCAGGCGACTTCGAACTCACCTGGAGGCGATGTCTGGCGAAAAGTCTCCTGGACAAGCGCAGGGCCCTCAGCCTTCGGTTGCCCGAGAACCATCTGCATCAGATCCAGCTCCGACATTCCATCGAAGAGCGGCAAAATCATGGGCTGCATCGCCACGTAGGCCGCGCTCGGGGTGAGACCGTCGCCCCAGGACTCCAAATAATGCGCCGCCGGAATGTGCCATTGGCTCAAGGCCGAAGTCGCATCTTCGTACTGCCCCAGCCTGACGACGTTTGGCACACGCTTCTGCAAATCAGCCCAATCGATCGGCGTCTTGGTGCGACGATCGATGGTGATGGCCCGCGGCGCATTGTAAACCGGGTCGCCGCCCAGAATGAAAAGCTGCTTTACCCGTCCGGCATCGATATCGCTGGCCAGTTGCAGAATGCTGTTTGCCCGCGTGGTCGGCGGCAACGAACGCAAAAGCAAGGTCGTGCCCACGTTCTTCAACGCATTATTAATCCCGTAGACCAGCAACTGCACCACGACCGGCTGATGCGGTCCGGTCACGACCAGGCTCGCACCCGGCTTCGAGAGCAGATCCGCCGCCAATTCGTTGAGCCAGCGCTCGTCATACTTAACTTTTTTAGTCGGCGCCTTGAGCGTGATGAGAACGGAAGCGAGACCCTGATCTTTGGTCTCGACGGCCAGCTTGGTCGCCAGCGCATGCGTAAAGGCAGGAATCTGACTGGCCGGATAGCGCAACCGATGATCGGCCATCGCGCCGGTAATGGTGAAATGATTCTCCACCACATAAAGCCGGTTCATCGAGTCCTTCGCCTCGCGCACTCGGCGACGCGAAGTGAACCCGCGGATCGAAGGGAGATCGCCCTCGCCGCAATTAAGAAAATCGCTGTCCAGCGACAGAATGACGTCGGCTTTATCGAACTGCGGAATGAGCCGCGTGTTCTCACCAAAGCTCAGCTGGGTCGAGAAATGCTGTGCCTCGCTCAAGAGCGGATCGTAAACGCACCAGCGCATTTTCGGGAACTGCTTCTCCAACTCCGTCCGCAAGCGTTCCCGGGTCGGCGAATGCGTTTCTTCCACCAGAAACGCGAGACCCGCGCCGCCGTCACCACTCATCTGGGGACGCAGCTCGTTGATGTATTTCTCAAACTCAGCGCGGCCAGACAGTTTATTTTGCCTAACGAATCGCTGAGAGCGGGAGGGATCGTAGAGATCGAGCACCGAAGCCTGCGCGAAGGCATCCGTGGCGCCGTTGCTGTCAGGGTGATTTGGATTGCCCTCGATCTTGATCGGGCGTCCGTCGACCGTGGTCACCACCAAAGGCATGGCGCCGTTACGGCGCGGCATGGCCGATGCATAATAAAGCGGTTTACCCGGGATGACCCACTCGGCGCTCTTCGTGAAAGGCACCAGATGCATCTCGGGCTTGCGGCAACTGCTCAAGCCAAATCCCGCTAAAGCCATCGAGGCGCCCATCAGCTTGAGGAAACTGCGACGCGAAACTTCGTCCGCCTCCATCTCCTGGGCGCCGGCCGGAAATTCTCGCTCGAGCCAGCCGCGAAATTCCGGCGTGTCGCTCAGCTCGCCGAGGCTACGCCAGTATTGTTTTCCGGTCTGGTCGGGCGCTGGATGTTGCAAAACGCGTTTCATCGGTGGCACCCCTGGCAATTGGTCGGCGGTTTAATGTCCCAGCGCTGTTTCAAAGTGAGGCCGATTTCTTCCTGTGAGAGGTGTTTTTTCTTCGTCCAATCCTCTTTCACGCCCTGCGGCTGGCCATATTTCGCCACAAAAGCTGCCGGGTTCACGTCGGCCGGTCTCCAATCCAGATTGGTGATCTGATCTTCCGGACGCAAGAAATTCTCCGGCGCGCGATGGCATTCGAGGCACCAGGCCATGCTGTGCGGTTTGGCGTGATAAACCACCGGCATGTGATTCACGTCGCCATGGCAGCTGTAGCAACTGATGCCGCGGTTCACGTGCGCCGAGTGATTGTAATACACGTAATCCGGCGTGCGATGAATCTGCACCCATGGCACCGGCTGCCCGGTCGCCCAACTCGCGCGCACCGGCTCTAGCTTCGGATTCTCTTTTTGCACCTGCGTATGGCAATTCATGCAGACCTGCGTGTCGGGCACATTGGAGTGCGCTGCGACCTCGACGGCATTGTGGCAATAACGGCAATCCATCCCGAGCTGCGTCACATGCAGATCGTGCGGAAACGGAACCGGCTGCGTCGGCATGTAGCCCACACGCGTGTATTTCGGCGTGTCGTAATACCAGGTCGCACCAGTGACGGCGCTGACCAGCACGATCCCACAGATCAGAAGCTTGAGCGGCAGCCAATTGGTCCAGCGCGGAAAGAAATTCGCCATACCGAATCAGCGCAGACTAAACCGGTCCGCACGCACCCGCCAAGGAGCAAAAACGAAAGCTGAATGAAATAAAAGTGGCGGCTTCAGAAGATAAAAAAACGTGGTTTGAATGACTCGCTCGGGGTCGCGAGGGGGCAATTCTATGAATGGGCGTTTGCTTGGCAAAAGAATTTTTGAACGAAGGCGAAAGATTTTTGGTCAAGCGGCCTCAGAAATTGGCCTTCGCACATCAAAAAAGTGCCTTGCCTAACTTTGCCTAACGAATCGCGAACGAAGGTTGCGGACGGCAGAGCGTTCTGCCGTCCGGGAACCGCGTTTCCCGGGTGAAAACGAATTTGGAACGGCGCTGAACCCACGAACGAACGGCACCTGCATCCTGAAAAATTTAAGTCGGCGCGCATCCCTCAAAGCTCCTTTCGAGTCGAGCCTCTTTTTAAAAGAGGTTAAGCAAAGAAAAACATTGCCGGTCACGGTCCAGCCAAGTTGGGTCAACGAAGTGAAGCCGGAATTTCGGCGTCGAACTTTCCGACGCTTCTCCGTGCTAACCGCGACAAAACAAACGACGCGCGCCGCGTAAAACCAAGCACTTGTCCTTTGCTCGGGACACGGGCCGCCGGGACGAGATTCCCCGCTCCGATGTTCATCTTAGCGCGAGGGCTCGTAGTCGTCCGGGTGCGACTGCGGCACCTGTGGGGGAGCCGCCGGCGCAGGAGCATGCTCCCCGGCCGGACGATCGTCGGGTCGACTTTCCCGGCGCGGTCCGCGATCTCCGCGATCCCCACCACGTCCGCCGCCGCTACGGCCACCGCCGCGACGTTCGCCGCGTCCGCCACGATCACCGCCGCCACCGCCACCGCCGCGATACTCACCGCGCGGCTCGCCGCCGTCACCACCGCTCGGGGGAGTAAAGGTCTCGGCTTCGCCACGATCTTTCATGGCCACTTTGCGCGAAAGTTTCACCCGACCCTTGTCATCGATGCCGATGCATTTCACCCACATCATTTCGCCGACCTTGGCCACGTCTTCGGTCCTGTTCACCCGGAAATCAGCCAGCTCGGAGATGTGCACAAGGCCGTCTTTGCCTGGGAAAACTTCGACGAAGGCACCGAATTCTTTGATCGAGACGACGCGACCGTGATAAATCTCTCCGATTTCCATTTCCTTGGTCATGCCGCCGATAATTTCCTTCGCACGGGCCATGCTCTCGCCGCTCGTGGCGTAGATGTGCACGGAGCCGTCGTCTTCGATATTAATCTCGGCGCCCGTCTCGGCCACGATGCCCTTGATCGTCTTGCCGCCGGGTCCGATGAGCGCGCCGATCTTCTCGGGATTGATTTTGATCGTCTCAATCCGCGGCGCGTATTTGCTCAGGGATTCGCGCGGCTGGTCGATAGCTTCCGCCATAATGGCGAGGATCTTGGTCCGCGCGTCTTTCGCGCGATGGATTGCTTCGCCCAGAATCTTGTGGCTAACACCGGGGAGCTTGAGGTCGAGCTGGAAACCAGTCACGCCGTCTTTTGTTCCGCAAAGTTTGAAATCCATATCCCCGAAGTGATCCTCGGAGCCTATGATGTCGGTCAGCAGGTTATAGCGCTTGAGGTTGCCATTTTCGTCGCTCTCGCTCACGAGACCGACCGAGATGCCCGCAACCGGCGTCTTGATCGGGACGCCCGCGTCCATCAGGGCTAACATCCCGGAGCAAACGCTCGCCATGGAAGTCGAGCCATTCGATTCCATCACTTCGCTCACGATGCGGATCGCGTAACGGAAGTCTTCCTGGTTCGGCACAACCGGCTCGACCGAACGTTCGGCCAAGGCGCCGTGGCCGATCTCGCGGCGGCTGGCTCCGCCAAAGCGTCCCGTCTCGCCCACGCTGAAGGGCGGGAAATTATAGTGCAACAGGAAGCTCTTCGAAGTCTCACCGCCGCCGTAGGCATCGATGTTCTGAGCCTCTTCGATCGGCGCGAGCGTCGCGAGCGCCATCGCTTGCGTCTCGCCGCGCTGGAAGATGGCCGAACCATGCGCGCGCGGCAGAACGCCGACTTCGCAGGTGATCTGGCGCAGGTCGTCGTAGCCGCGACCGTCGACGCGCTTCTGCTTGTCGAGGATGTTGCTGCGGAACGACTTCTTCTGGATGTAATCGAAGGCCTGATTAATCGAAAACTTGTCGGCGTCGGGAAATTTCTCGAGCACCGCGGCTTTCACTTCATCACGCAATCCGTTGACCGCTTTGCTCCGCGCTACCTTGCCTTCGGTGTAGAGCGCGGCTTCGATCCGATCGCCTGCGACGCGGTCGCCGATCTCGAGAATCTCAGGATTCACTTCGAGCAGCGGCATTTCACGCTTCGGTTTCCCGACTTGCGCGGCGAGTTCTTTCTGGATGCGGATCATTTCCTTCGCATGGCCATGGGCGAACTCGAGCGCCTTGATGAATTCCGCTTCCGGCAGCTCGTCAGCGGCGCCTTCGATCATGATGACGTCATTCTCGGTCCCGACGTAAACGAGATCGAGATCGCTCTCCATGCGCTCGTCGTGAGTCGGGTTGGCAATAAACTCACCGTTCACGCGACCGACGCGCACTGCGCCGATTGGGCCTTTGAAAGGAATGTCGGAAACGGTCAGCGCGGCCGAGGCGCCGTTGATCGCGAGAATATCAGGATCGTTTTGGCCGTCGGCGCTGAGAAGGATGGAAATGATCTGTGTGTCGTAGAGATAGCCGGCCGGGAAAAGCGGGCGGAGCGGCCGATCGGTCATACGCGAGGTGAGCGTTTCTTTTTCGCTCGGGCGACCTTCGCGCTTGAAATATCCGCCGGGGAATTTGCCCACGGCGGCAGCTTTTTCCCGATAATCGACGGTGAGCGGAAACCAGTCCTGGCCCTCCTTCAGGGAAGTAGCCGAGACGGCGCTGGTGAGAACAATTGATTCGCCGCAGGAGATGATGACGGAGCCATCGGCGAGTTTGGCAATTTTGCCGGTTTCGATAGTGATTTGCGTGGACCCGATTTGGGCCGTGACCTTGTGTTGCATATGGATTTCCTGGATGTGCGAACTCCAGGCCGGTCACCCTGATTGTAGGTTTTAAATCCCAATGTGGGAGCTAAAACCTAAACTCAAGGTGCACTGACGGCCTGGTCGCCGGTTAGTGTATTTCGATTTCGCCCACGACTCGAGCGGCACGCGACGAACGCGAGCGACGCCAGAGACTCCCGCGTTACTTGCGCAGGTTCAGCTTCCCGATCACGGCCTTGTAACGGTCGTTTTTTGACCGGCTAAGGTAATCGAGGAGGCTGCGGCGCGTGGCGACCATCTTGAGGAGGCCGCGGCGCGAGGAATGATCTTTGGCGTGACTCTTCAGGTGTTCCGTGAGCTGCGCGATCCGGTGGGTGAGAAGTGCAACCTGCACATCCGCGCTGCCCGTATCCTTTTCGTGGAGCTGGAACTCCTTCATATCCTTCGTGTCACTGCTTTCTGCCATAAACGAAGGCCCAGTGTAGATGATGTTAGCTGAAGCGCAAGTTGCGCTTCAAACCTTCGTAAGTGCGCCCGGCACAAACACGCGTCAGTGCTTCAAAAAGGAGAATTGAACCTGGCTGGACCGCCTCTCGTTCCCGGGCAGGGATCAGTCACACGGAGACCCGCCGCCACGGAAAGAGACGACGGAAGATCGGGAAGAGACGCAGTGATATGGGCAGGTTTTCTACATCCGTCCTCGCTTCTTATAAAAGTGATACCGATCGATAATCGACTCCACGTACTTTTTCGTTCCGGGGAAATCGATGTTCTTCTGAAATGACTTGGGGGAAATCGGCTTTGCTCCGTCGCCGCCTGCCCAACGCTGGGCACGACTCGGGCCCGCATTGTATTCCGCCAGGGCGAACGGCGTGGGGTCGGACGATTTTTGCCAATGCAGCATGGCGCGTCCCAGATACCACGCGCCGGCCTCCAGGTTTATCTTTGGGTCAAACAACTCTTCGACGCGGAAATTCTCGATCTGATTTTCCTTGGCCCAATCCTGCGCCGCAATTTCGCTTACCTGCATCAAGCCACGTTCGCCCGCTCCCCCCAGTTTCCGCGGATCGAAACGGCTTTCGCGCCAGATGACTGCCTTGACCAGCATCGGATCGAGACGGTTGGCAGACGAAACGGAATGAATCAGCGGGTCATACTGTTGAAAACGCGCCGGGCTCAGCCATTCGAAGAGAGTGTAAAACGGATCGCCCGAGCGGAGCGCCAGCAATCCCAGACCCACGCCGGCCGCGAGGAGCAAGCAGATGATGAACTTGAAGAGAAAGCGAATCATGAGCCTTTCAATGTGAGAAGGGCGTTGGGGCCCCCATTTTTCCGAGACCGATCGCCGCGCCGAGGCCGATCCCACCTTCCCGGAGCTATGTCACTGCATGAGTTCATGGGCACGACGAAAGGCACGGCTTGAACCAATTCACGCTGAGAGAACGTGATCAATCAAAATGTCCGCCGTGTTCGAATCGGAAACACGCCGCCCAGCAACGAAAAAGGAAGCTCCAAAAGCTTTAGCACGGCCGGGTCGCAACAAGAGTGAGTCACCAGATACACTGGATAATATCTTACGTTGTCGAGGGAAATGACGATCCCTCCGGTCCGCCTATCAGGTGCGCTTTATCTTTCGCTGCTGGATAAGGGTCGCACCTTCGCGGAAAATCAGGGCGATGCCTGTCTTTGTTCGAGTCGTTATCGATCGCTCCATTCGACGCGAGCTGGATTACAGCGTGCCCGAGACCCTGGCGGAAAAGGTCGTGGTCGGCTCGCGTGTCCGCGTCCCCTTCCGCGACAAGACACTCCTCGCGACCGTCGTCGCGACGCTGGAAGAAAGCTCCGCTGACGGGATCAAGCCGATTTCGACGCTGGTCGGCGAGAAGCCCGTTCTGAGCGCGAGCTTGATCGAGCTGGCTCGCTGGATGGCGACCTACTATTGCTGCCCGATCGAGACGGTCATGCGCAGCCTGCTCCCGCAGGTCATTCGCAAGGCCGAGGTCGGCTGGAAGAAACAGCTTTTCGTTAGTCCAGCGCGCGCCGCTACGGCAGAGGAGCTGCAGAAACTCCGCCAGCGCGCCCCACGACAGGCCGAATTGCTCGAAGCCATCGCCCAGCTAACTGGACCCATTCCAGCAGCCGATCTGCTCCGGCAGACCTCGCTCGATAACGGGACTCTCCGCGCGCTTGTGAAACGCGGTTTCGCTGACCTGCGAGAGCAAGCGGTCGCGCGCGATCCGCATGGGACGGAGGAGTTCATCGCCGATACTGACCTCGCGATGAACGACGAGCAGATCGCCGCGCTCAAGCTGATCAAAAGCGCTCTCTCCGACCCCGAAAATCATCCGCCCATTCTCCTGCACGGCGTCACGGGCAGCGGGAAGACAGAAGTCTATTTGCAGGGTATTCGCGCCACTCTGGCCCTCGGCAAAACGGCGATCGTCCTCGTCCCAGAAATCTCCCTCACGCCACAAACCGTCGAGCGTTTCAAAAGCCGCTTCGCCGCCCAGCCCGACATGGTCGCGGTCCTGCACAGCCATCTCTCGGAAGGCGAGCGGCACGACGAGTGGCATAAGCTGCACTCCGGTCGCGCCAGGATCGTCATCGGCGCCCGCAGTGCCGTCTTCGCTCCGCTCGAGAATCTCGGGCTCATCGTAGTCGATGAAGAACACGAGACTTCCTACAAACAGGAGGAAGCTCCCCGCTACCAGGCGCGGGACGTCGCTGTCGTTAGGGCGAAACTCGAGCAATGCGCGGTCGTTCTCGGGAGCGCGACGCCTTCGCTGGAGAGTTATCACAACGCCACGCGCGGTAAGTATGTGCTCAGCGCTCTCACCCAGCGCGTCGATCACTGTCAGATGCCGCTCATCCGCGTGGTCGATCTGCGCATGGAACGTCGCAAAGAAAAAACGGCCGCGATTCTCTCCGAAAAACTGCGTAGCGCGATTACCGGGCGACTGGAGAAAAAAGAGCAAACTATTCTCTTCCTCAATCGACGCGGTTTCTCCACCTCGCTTCTTTGCAGCAACTGCGGCAAAGCACGCGATTGCCCTAATTGCAGTGTCGCCCTCACCTTCCACCGGACGAACGCGCGACTCAGCTGCCACCTGTGCGGACACAGCGCGGCTGTCCCGAAGCGCTGTCCCGAATGCCACGAGGACACGCTCATTTACGCCGGCTTCGGCACCGAGAAAGTGGAGGCCAATGTCTCCGCGATTTTCCCCAAAGCGGTCGTTAGGCGAATGGATGCTGATTCCATGACGCGCAAGGATGCCTACCGTGAAGCCCTCCACGCCTTCCGCTCCGGCAAGATCGATATTCTCGTCGGCACGCAGATGATCGCGAAAGGGCTGCATTTCCCCAACGTCACCCTCGTTGGCATCATCAACGCCGATCTCGCCCTCCACCTGCCCGACTTCCGCGCTGGCGAACGCACCTTCCAGCTCCTCACCCAGGTGGCCGGCCGGGCCGGGCGCGGGGATGAACCGGGAGAAGTCTTCGTGCAAACCTACACGCCCTTTAGTCCTTCAATCCAATTCGCCCGCCACCACGACTTCGCCGGTTACTTCGAACAGGAACTCGAGTTCCGCCAGCGCTACGACTTCCCGCCCTTTCAACACGCCGTCCTCATCACCGTGCGCTCCGAACACGAAACCCGTGCCAGCTTTTCCGCCGAGACCCTCGCGCGAAGGCTCCGCGAGGCTCTACCCGAGGAGTTTTCACTTGGCGAGCCAGCTCCAGCGCCGTTGGAGAAACTGCAGGGCCACTACCGGTTTCACATTCTCATCCGCGGGGTAGCCATTATGCGTCTGAGCCGCCTCATTCGCGAGACCCTCGCCAAACTACCATTTCCCGAGGACGTCGCCGTCGGCGTGGATGTCGATCCTTATCAGCTCCTCTAACTCTGCTGGGTCGTCTGAGAGGCTCACAATCAGCGCTCGTTCGGGTCGAGTTCTTTAAGCAGATAACTCCCGATCACTGGCAAGAGAGTTTTGTCATCTGCCACTCCACGAGTCAGGACGACGATGATGAACTTATGCCCGTTAGGCAACTCGACGTAAGCCGAGTCGTGCCGCACTTCGCTGGTATCACCTTCTTTTGACCAGAGACGAGCTCCGGGCGGCAAAGACTCGGCCAGGAAATCCTTCACCTGGTTTTCCTCGGGGCGCGGCGGATCGAGCGGACGCTCGAGCAACGCAAGCATCGCTTCGCTGGCGGCCGCCGAAACCGCCTGCCGATGCACAATCGAAAGAAAGAGCGAGGCGATGGCATTTGCGCTGGCGCGATTCCGATTGCCCTTATTCTCGCCCATGATCTGCGTGTCGCGTCCGAATGGCCCGAAGCTCCAAGGCTTGATGAAGACACTGACGTCGTAGCCCAGCGTAGCGAAATAACTATTCAGGCTGCGTCGCCTTTCGAGGAACTCGTCGAGCGCTTTGCCCCCCAGTTCCGGTCCGCTGGTCGTGTCGGTGAGCACGTCGACCAGATAGGAAGCGGCGTCATTGTCCGAAACCCGGATCATTTCACGCAACGCCCGCTCCATTTCCGGCGTGAAATGATCCCGATGAAAAGCCGCAACCATGAAAAACAGCTTCACGATCGACGCAGGATAGAAAGAAGTATCGCCGTGATAATCCGCGCGGAAAGGTGCATTGGGCTTGGTGAGATCGATCACACTAATCGCAAGGTTATCCTCGATTAACCGCGGAAATTTCGCCAACGAAGCCTTGCCCGCGCGGGCGACTTTGCCGGAAAGCTCTACGTCGCTCGAGATCGCTTGGAATTTCTTAAAGTCGGCGCAAGCGATCAGCGGCATAAGTGTAGAAATAAGTGCCCAGATGACTACTCTGGACCACAGGCGAGACAAAGCATGTCGGCTCATGTGCGAGACACTAGCTCGCTTCCGCAAACAGCACTATCCGGAGTTGACCGTGGGCTGCGCTAAATTGAATTGATTTGTCCGCTCCGGCCCATCTTCTCCAGAACATCTAAAGCTCAGCCCAAGTCCTTAACCAGCGACCGGGAATAAAAGGCACCTTGAACTTTCTTCCCTGCCATGGGAGCAAACGAAAGAGTGCCCCTGCCGCCAAAATCATCCGCCAAGCCAAATTGGCGCCAAGACTTGCTGACAATCCTCTTCGGAATGGGAAGCCTGGCGCTTTTTTGGCCCGCCAATCAAGCGCTCCTTGCCGGTAAGGTGGGGGCTTTTGTCGGATATGTCGGACTACAGGGTCTTCTCTGCCTCATCGCGGCAAGGCTGATCTGGAATCGACTTCCCAGCCGCGCAACCGTGATCATTGTCGTCGTGCTCTCGATTCTTCTGCGCCTCCCCCTCCTCTTCCAAGAGCCGCGCCTCTCCGATGACATGTATCGATACATCTGGGACGGACGAGTCCAGGCGGCCGGGATCAATCCCTATCGCTATATCCCGGCCGATCCGAAGCTGGCCGTTCTGCGCGACAACGAGATCTATCCGCACATCAATCGCCGCGATTATGCCCACACGATTTATCCTCCGGTCGCGCAGCTTTTCTTTTTCACCGTCACCCGAGCGAGCGGGAAGGTTACCTGGTTCAAGGCGACCTTGCTCTCTGCTGAGGGAGTGAGTCTTTGGGTTCTGGCACGCCTCCTGGCCTCGTTTGGCCTGCCGAGCAGCCGGATTCTGATCTACGGCTGGAATCCGCTCGTGCTCTGGGAATTCTCCGGCAGCGGCCACATCGACGCGCTGATGATTGCCTTTGTCCTGCTGGCACTTCTGGCCCGCCGGCAAGGTCGGGACTCCCTAGCTGGTGCGTGGCTCTCTTGCGCCGTGCTGGTCAAATTTATTCCGCTGGTGCTCTTCCCGGCACTCTATCGGCGTTGGGATTGGAAGATGCCTCTGGCCGCTGCGGCCGTGATCGGCGCGGGGTATCTCATCTACTCGAGCGTCGGTCTGGGAGTCTTCGGTTTTTTGCCGGGTTACGCCGAGGAAGAAGCTCTGGCGGGTGGAAGATACTTTCCGCTTCTGCTGGTCCGGCAAATCTCAGGAATGAGCCATCTGCCAGTGTTTCTCTACTTGGCCATAGCGAGCGCGGTCCTAGCATCGTTAGGCGCCTGGTCTCTTTTTCGTCGAGGCCGGGAAGAGGGCGCTTTTATCCTCCTGGCAACGGCACTGGCCCTTACCTTTACCTTCCTCCTCTCGCCCATCTATCCCTGGTATTGGACCTGGCTGGTCCCATTTTTAGCTTTTCTTCCATGGCGCATGGCGGTTCCATTTTCTTACCTGACAGTGGCGGCGCTGGTCCGCTATGGCCACTGGTTCGATCATGGGGAATGGTTTGGCCTTCATCCACAGTTAGTCAAAGGCCTTGTGCAATTTGCGCCCTGCGCTCTTTGGCTCGCCTTTTTGGCTCTTAGACAACGGAGACATCACTTATCGATCAAAGAGATTTTTTTCTCTTGAGAAACAAACCGATGAGATTCACGGCTGACTCAGCGCATCCTTTGGAGCACTGGATTGAAAATCGTCTATCTTGCCAACCGAGACGAGGAGGAGTTTGCGCCGCGCAAATTCCTCGAACGAGAAGGACTCAACGCCTGCTGGGTCGAGTCATGTCCGGTAGGGTAGTTTCAAGCGTCTGGGCCAGACAAGTCTTGCTCCATGCGGCGTTTTTCTTGTTTCAGCTCTGCAGGCAAT
>JBPCLK010000013.1:0-9645 GCA_051003355.1 Chthoniobacterales bacterium
CGCGTCTTTCGTCATCACGACGAAAACATCATGACCCTGTTTCACGAGGAGACTGGAAAGCTCGGCCGACTTGTAGGCGGCGATCGAGCCGGTCACCCCGAGCACGATCGATTTCTTTTTCTGCTTCATGGTCAGGACAAATTCATTCGGCTGCTCAGGTAACGCTCCGCGCCCATAATGTTTCGGAACTTCATCAGGTCTTCCTCGATCGATTGGCTGATGATGGTGTAACGATAGTCGCGCCAGTGTTCCATCTCCCGCGCGGCAGTCAGCAACCGCACTTCGATCTGCGCGGGTGTCTCGGTTCCGCGTTTCGTGAGGCGACGACCGAGTTCTTCGAGGTTGGGCGGCATAATGAAAACATCGGCCAGCGCCTGGCGCACAAAAGCGTCGTCAAAGTCGCGAATGGCGGTCGCGCCCTGCGTGTCGATGTCGATCAACACGTCGACTCCCTTTTGCAGGCTGCTCAGAATCGGGTCGCGCAAAGTGCCATAATATTTTCCGTGCACCTCGGCGTGTTCCAGGAATTCGCCCGCTTCGACCCGGGCCAGAAAATCATCCTCGGAAAGGAAGTGATAATCTTCGTTGTCGATCTCGCCGGCCCGGGGCGGGCGCGTGGTGCAGGAGACCGAGTAAACGAAATCCGGCGTCTGGCGGAGTGCATCGCAGAGGGTTGATTTGCCCGCCCCGGACGGTGCGGAGACCACAAAAAGAATTCCGTAGCGGCTAAATACCTTACTCAAGATTTTGAATCTGTTCGCGGATCTTCTCCACCTCCGACTTGCAGGCGACCACGAGCTGAGAAATTTCAGCGGCGCCCGCTTTCGCGCCTAACGTATTCAGCTCCCGGGAAATTTCCTGGGTTATAAATTCGAGCGTCCGCCCAACCGGTTCGTCCTTGCGCAAGTGATGGGCAAACTGCGCCAGATGACTCTCCAGCCGGGTCAGTTCCTCGGAAACATCAGAACGATCGGCGTAGAAAGCCACTTCCTTGATCAGGCGCTCATCGTTAGGCTGGAGCTCCAGCCCCGCCTTCTGAATGCGATCGAGCAGCGTGACGCGATATTTCTCAGCCAGAGCGGGATGGATTTTACCGACTTCCTTGAGCGATTGCCGCACGACTTTGAGGCGGTGAATCAAATCCTTGGCTAGATGTTTTCCCTCGCGCGTCCGCATCTTGATCAACTCGTCCAGCGCGCCGCCCAGCGCTTCTTCCAGGGCCGGCCAGGCGTCGAGAGGCGTGAGACTCTCCTCGCCAAAACGCATCACTCCGGGCGCCTGCAGGATCATCCCGATGGTAATCTCGCCGGGGACGCCCAGATCCTGTTGCAGCGTGCGCATGCTCTCGTGATAGGAGCGTGCCAGAGCACTGTCGAGGGCGAGGGTGCGTTCCGCTTGCGCGTGAGGTTCATAGGTGACGACCACGTTGGTCCGGCCGCGGGCCAAGCGCTCGCTCACCGCCTGGCGGACGCGCGGTTCGAGTGCTCCCAGTTCACGCGGAAGATTTATGACGATATCGTTCTGCTTGCGATTCACGGAGTTGACCGCCACGCTGATCTTGGTGCCGCCTCGGTCGCTCTCTCCACGACCATACCCCGTCATGCTTCTCATCGCCTGCAAGCTTCGAAAGATTCGAGGGGAATAACAAACAGAAAGACGCGCTCGCTAGGGGCTACCGGTCGACCCGCGCCCGTAGGTCGGGTCGCGCAGGGGAATTTTTTGCCGGTAAAGTTCAAGGTCGCCCTGCAAAAGGCGCGCGATCGTACTTTGCCCTGCTGCTTCCGCTCGCTCCGATCCATCCTCCGCCATCTGGATGGCCTCGGGGAATTGACCATTCTCGGCCAAGGCAGCCGCGAGAACTCGGTAGGCCAGCAGATTTCGTTCAGCCACGGTGCGAAAAGCAGAGTGGGCAAGTTCCAGCGCTTCACCGCCATCGCGCACCGCTGAGTCGGGTGCGGTCGCGAGGATCCAGGCAAGACTAATCTGCGTGCCGATCTTGTTTGGTTGCAGCCGCAACGTCTCGCGCCATGCAGCGACCGCCTCCGCCGGCTTCTGCTGGGAAAGCAGCGCCACCGCGAGATTGTTGTGCATCTTCACATTGGTCGGTTCTATTTCGATGGTCTTGCGCCATGCCGCTGCCGCCGCGGCCGGGTCGCCTTTCTTCAGCAGGGTAATAGCGAGGTTATTGAGAGCATCCACATTGTCAGGGTCGAGTTGCAGAGCTTGGCGGAAGGCCTCGCTGGCCAAGTCGAGCTGATCGTCATGTTGCAGAGCAAGGGCGAGATTGTAGCGGGCTGCGACATTCTTCGGATCTGATTCGATGGCTTGCCGAAAAAACGGAATTGCCCGCTTTGGTTCATCTTTCTCCAGAAAGGCATTGCCCAAGCTGTAAGCGGCATCCGAATCGCCCGGACGAATCCGGAGCGCCTCGCGAAATTCGTCCCGGGCCTCTGCGATCGCGCCGCTGCGATAAAGCGCCTTGCCAAGATTGCGATGCATCTCACTGTCGTTAGGCCGAGTCCGAATGACTTCGCGATAATGTTCGATGGCCTCACGATACTCTTTCTTTTCCAAAAGGGCATTGGCCAGGTTGGTCAACCCGTTAGTGTCATGCGGACGAATCCGCAGCGCTTCGCGGTCGTGCGCGATGGCCGCATCGACTCGGCCCAGGCCGAGCAAAGCCGTCCCGATCCCGCGCTGTGCGACATCGTTCCCTTTGGTCACCGCGATGGTGTGCGCCCAAAGCTCGACGGTGCTCGACCAGTATCCCACCTGTCTCCACGACAAGGCCATGAGTGTGCCAATGACAGCCATGGCTAAGGTTCCCAGGATGACCCTCTGCCGTGTCCATTGGCCACTGAGATCCGAGACCAACCAGACGAACGCGAGGTAAATCCCAATCAGCGGCAGGTAAGTGTAACGGTCAGCATGTGCCTGCCAGCCGACCTGCACCAGGCCGATCACCGGCACGAGCATCCCCAGGTACCACAGCCAACCGCTGATGAGATAGGGATACCTCTTTCGCAAAAACAGAGCTGCGCCTGTGGCGGCAAGTGTCGCCAGCAAGCACAGGCCTGTCACCCAAAGAGAGAGAGTGCCTTTCGGATGAGGATAAAAGACCGCCAGATGCGCCGGCCAGACCATTTGTCGGAGATAGATCCAGATAGTGACGACTGCATTGTCCACCCGCCAGGAGAGCGGCCAATCCTGAGCCGCGCTAAGAGCTCGCTTCTGGGCGATGATCGTTGCGATGGCCATAGCGACCACCAGAATAAGCAACGGTATCTTCTCCGCGATAAGCCATCGTGTGCTCCTTCGTGGCCTTTCCCGGAGGTCGACCTCTGGCGAAAAAGTGAATCTCCCGAGTGGCCAATAATCCAAAACCAAGAGCAGGAAAGGGAACGTCACCAGCATGGCCTTGGCTAGCAGCCCTAGAGTAAGCGTTATCACGACAAGAACATAGGCTCCCCATGAAAAAGACTTGCTCGCGTAACGGTAGTAGGCAGCGAGTGCCAGCATAAAGAAGAGACCACTTAGTACGTCCTTGCGCTCCGAAATCCAGACGACCGATTCGGCACGTAAAGGATGAATGGCGAAGATAGCAGCTACCAGAGCGCTCTTCCAGACCGCACCGGTCATGGCTCGAAGAACAAAAAAGAGAAGTAAAACCGCTCCAGTGTGCAGGCAGACGTTTACGAAATGATAAGCACCAGGGTTGAGCCCAAAGAGCTGGGCATCGAGCATAAGGGAGAAGGAAGTGAGCGGATGCCAGTTACCGACAAGTGGGTCGGTAAACGCCTTGATAAAACCGGCCTTGGTGAACCCATCACTGATGGATGGGTTCTGATAGACATAGAAGCTGTCGTCGTAGTTAAAGAAGTCGAACCCCAGGGTTCTGCCGAATGTCACCCAGGTAATCGCAGCCAACCCGAGGCATATACCCGGGGTCAACCAGCGTCGCGCTCTCTGCCGGCTCTTCGAGGGCTTACACTTGGGAGTCTTTTTTTTTGGCTTCACTGCCTGCTACTTTGGCGACGTGCTTTGAAGGCCGTCGCCAGACAACCGAGTCCGTAACGCACGCTGGCGCCAAAACCAATCGACGAGGCTTCCGGAAAATACTTGGTTGGACACGTGATTTCACCGATGGGATATCCCATGGTGATGACCTGCGCCAGAATCTGGTTATCGAAGATAAAGTCATCCGAGTTCTTCTCCAGAGGCAAGCGTTCCAGGAGATCGCGGGAAAAGGCGCGATAGCCGGTATGATATTCGGAGAGCTTCGCGCCGAGAAGCAGGTTTTCGACGAAGGTCAGCAGCCGGTTGGAAATGTATTTCCACCAAGGCATGCCGCCGCGCAGGGCGCCGCCGCCGAGAATGCGCGAACCAAGAACACATGGATAAAGACCGCTGGTGACCAGCGAAGCCATGGCCGGAATGAGCGCGGGAGTGTATTGGTAGTCGGGATGGATCATGATGACGACGTCGGCGCCGGCGGCTAAGGCGAGTCTGTAGCAGGTCTTCTGATTAGCGCCATAGCCTCGGTTTTGTGGGTGGACTTCGACTTGAACGTCCGGCAGGGTTCGCGCCATTTCCGCGGTTTCATCCTTACTCGCGTCGTCGACCAGGATAATCTGGTCGACAATGCCGTGGGCCATGACTTCGTCATAGGTCTGACGCAGGGTCCGCGCCGCATTATAGGCCGGCATGACAACAACGATTCTTTGGCCGTGCAACATATTATCAGGAAAGCCTATAGTCGTTAGGTAATAATTGCGCGAGAGCACGACGATGGGGAGACGGCACGGGAAGCTGGCCGAGAGCAGGCACGGGAAACCATTTCTGACGGTCCCCTATCGTGGTGGCTGTGGCTCGGTCGAAGACCGCCAGAGTGATGCGATGATGGGTGAAAGGAAAGTCGAGACGCAACAGGGCCGGCCGGACGGGCGGGGTGTCGAGGCGGGGCAAAATCCACATGCCACGCCAGCGCTCTGATGATTGTTCGAGTAGCAGGCGGCCGCGCTCTTGGGAAAAAGCGTGGCATTCCGTCAGGCGGATGGTGGCCGGCTTTTTACGTTTCACGGGAAGGATAGCCGGATCTTTCGCCTGGCAGAAGCGACGCACCGGGCATCGGCCGCAAAGCGGCGCTCGAGGAAGACAGATCGTCGCCCCGAGATCCATGAGCGCGGAATTAAAGGAGCGCGCCCCAACCGCCGGCACCAGCGCTGTCGCTGTGCGCCAAAGATGCGCCTGGCCCGCCGCACAATCGATGGGCTTCCGCCAGTTCGTCAGGCGGGCGAGCACGCGCGCGATGTTGGCGTCGACGATCGGTTCAGGTTGATCAAAACCGAAGCTGGCAATGGCGCCCGCGGTGTAACGACCAACCCCAGGCAGCTTGGCAATCCTGGCAGCATCGGCGGGAAGTTTACCGCCATGACATTGCTGAACCATTTTCGCGGCCGCATGGATATGCCGGGCGCGGCTGTAGTAACCAAGCCCCTGCCAGGCATGCAAGACCTCGGACTCCTCGGCTCGCGCCAGAGTGGCAAAATCGGGGAACCGCTTCAGCCAGCGTTCGTAATAAGGCAAAACAGTCGCGACTTGAGTCTGCTGGAGCATGAACTCCGAGACCAGCACCGCATAGGCATCGCTGGTTCGTCGCCACGGCAGGTCGCGCCCTTCGCGGCGATACCACCGGATCAATCCGCGGCGGAAGTTCGCTCCGCCATCTTCACCAAAATCCGACGGTCTGAGTCCTCGCATGTGTGCGGGAATGATGACACGACTCGGAAAAACCCCAAGCCCGTCGCGCTGTAAATCCTTCCGAGGAACAACAGGTATAGATCTGAGCGCGAAAACTCTCGCCCTCTAACCAGAGCCATGTATCCGTGTTCGGGAAAAGTCTCCATCCATGCCTGCGCCGCCTCTGCACACCTACACAGCGCCCTTGACCAAAGAACAGGTCGAGGCGCTCCGCCAGTTGCTCAAAGAGGCGGGATTCGGATTTTCGCAAAGGCCTTACACGATCTACTTCGCGCAAAAGGAAAAACTGAGCGCGGCGGTCTACGAGAAGGGGCCGAAGCTCCTGCTCCAAGGCAAGGGCATCGAGGATTTCGTCACCTTCGAATTGGAGCCAAAGATCCTGGGCGAAGCGAAGCTTGGTTATGAAGAAGTGCACACGCCAGAATTGTTCGAACCGCACTTTGGGATCGATGAAAGCGGCAAAGGCGACTTTTTCGGCCCACTGGTTATTGCCGGTGCCTATACCGATCGCGAGATCGCCCGCACCTTTCTGGAAAACGGAATCCAGGATAGCAAACGAATCGGGTCGGACGCCAAGATTCGATCGCTGGCCAAGATGATTCGGGAAACTCCGGGAGTCGTCCTTGATGTGGTCCAGATTGGCCCGGAACGGTATAATGATCTCTACGAAAAGTTCGGCAACCTGAACAGCCTCCTGGGATGGGGCCATGCCCGCGTGATCGAAAACCTGCTCGCAAAGCAGCCCGACTGCTCCCGCGCTCTTTCCGACAAGTTCGCCGACGCCCGCGTGATCGAAAGAGCGCTCCTCCAGCACGGACAGAATATCGAATTGGAGCAGCGAACCAAGGCCGAGTCGGACTTTGCCGTGGCGGCGGCCTCGATCCTGGCCCGCGAATCGTTCATCGATTGGCTCGAACGTCATGGTAAACGCGCCGGGCTTGCCCTCGGGCGAGGTGTCTCCGCCGCCGTCAAGGAAACCGCACGCCAGATCGTCGAGCAAGGCGGCCCCGAGTCCCTGCGCCGTTTCGCGAAGGTGCATTTTCGGACTGCCTTTGACGTGGCCCCATCATTCTATCCGGCACCGCCACCGCGTCGTGCCTGGCGCAAATAGCTCGAGGCAAAGTCCGCGGCGCGGATCATCGCGGCAAGGTTCCTGCTCTTTACCAAGCCTGCTGTGGAGACCCGATTGCTGATCCTTAATCCGGACCCCATTTTCCAAGACCGGGCTCTTGCCATGCTTGACGCGATGCCGAACGCGGAGACGCGCATCGTCCGAACGCTGTCCGATGCAATTTACACGCTCATGCGAGAGGACTTCGACCTCTTCGTCGTGGAAGAAGAAGGGCCGCTCGCCTTGGAGCAGGCGACCAACACGCGACAACATTTCCCCTCGCTGAGGATCGTTTGCCTGACGCCCGGCGAGCTCGGGAGCGCGACGCGCGAACAGGCCGCCGAACAGCAGATTGAAATGCTGACGGCAGATTGCAGCGATTCACAGCTTCAGAAGCGATTGCGGTCGGCTGTCTCAGCTCTCCAGCGCAAGACCGCGCCCGCCGCCGAAGGGATCGATCCCTGCCACTCCTTGATCGGCAACCTCAATCAGTTTCCGGCCGCGGAGATTTTGCAGATGAGTTGCATGAGCCAGCGAAGCGGCCGTTTCACCTTCAAATCCGGTCGTGGCAATAGCGAAATCTACCTGCACCACGGGATGGTTCGGCACGCAGTCTACGGCTCCATCGAGGGCGAGTCCGCCGTGGCCGAGGTTTTCCGCTGGCGGCAAGGGCGGTTCTTCTTTGAAGAAGGGATCATCAGCCAGGTGCAGACGGTGAATCGCCCGTGGACACATCTGTTGATCGACAACCTGCAAAAGCTCGATGAGACCATGGACCTGGTCAGCGTCGCGGGGCGCGCATGAGAGACACGACGATCGAAACTCACCTAAGATTGCTCGTTCTCCAGTCTGAAAGCTGGAAGAAGCTGCACGACTTCGTGACCTACGCGCTCGACAAGTCGAAACCGATCATCTCCGCGGAGCAGGAACACCAGTTCACGGAAGTGCGTGCCATCCTCTTGCAGGAAAGCGAACACGTTTTTACCGAACTCGGCTTGGTTGCCGAACTCTCCGGCAAGGCCATGAACGTGCTCCAGCGCGCCTCTTCCATCCGCGGCGTGCGCGAGCTTTCCATCGAGGAAGCGCGCCGGCTCGAATTAGATTGGAACACGGTTTTTACCAAAATGGGGATCGTGCAAGGCCAGCTTAAAACCCGGCGGCGAGAACTGCTGGGGCAGAGTTCGCTCGCCGCCGCTTTCGCCCGTCTTTTCGGGCGTAAAGTGGCCGCCCGATAGGTCGGGATCATCGGAACTTACACCCGGTAAGGTATTTCCGATCCGAGGAGCCTTTCACGGCCCCTGCGGAAGATTTTGGGTAATTCACCCGCTCGGTCGACTGTCGGGAACCGATTCTAGGTACCATGAGTAAGCTCACCAAACGCGACATTGTCGTGTCGATCAGTAACCAAACCGGAATGGTCCAACATCAGGTGTTCGATGTTGTCCAGCGAACGCTCGATCATATTACCGACAGCCTGGCGCGAAATGTGACCGTCGAGCTGCGCAATTTTGGCGTTTTCCAGCCACGCCTGACCAAGCCGCGCGTGGGACGCAATCCCAACCAGCCCGGGAGCAGTTTCGTTATCCCTCCCCGGGCCACGGTGAAGTTCAAGGCGGGGAAAGTGATGCGCCAGCGTGTCGAAAAGCTTTCCCGCGAAATGAAAGAAGCTGCCGAGCAAAAGGAGCCGAAGTCTTCGCGCGGCCCTCAAAATGATGGGATTACCATGGCCAATCCCACGACGGCGACCGCCGCAGCAGCCACCTAGCCCTGGCTCTTTCCTGCGGCCATATGTGCCGCTGGCGCACCTACGCATCGATCCAAAGCCTGACAATAATCTCTAGAACGAACGTTCGGCTTTGTGTGTTCAGCTAACTTGAGTTAAGACAACGCAATTCTATGAAAAAGTTTCTATGCCTTGCCGTTTGCCTCTCGGTCTCGCTCGCTTCCCCGTTTGTTAGGGCCGGGGTTGAGCAGGATTCCAAGGCCACGGTGGTGACTCCGCAGCCCGCGACCGAGACCGTCGCCATCGACCTGTTCAAATTCCAAGCAACCTACGTTTTCGAGAGCGATCTCAATCACGGCGGCAGTTTCGGTAAACAGGATGAGTTCCAGTCTTCCTTTGAGTATGGCCATCGCTTTCATTTGACGGGTAACTTCTACTTGCACGGCGGCGTAGCCTACGACCGTTACGACTTTGGCAGCACCGCAGCCCCGGTGCCTAATCATCTGCAGGCCCTCGCCGGAGTTATCGGGGTGGATTACATGCACGGCAACGATCTTGGAGCGTTCATCCAAGTGCGCCCCGGTTTTTATGCGCAGAATGACTTTGGGATTTCATCTTGCGACGCGCCCATCACTTTGGGCCGGGTTTTCATCCTTCAGCCAGATCGGCTCTATCTGTTCGTGGGTGCTTACGCCTCCTTTCTGCGGAGCGGCTTCCCCGTCCTGCCGTTGGCGGGCGTAGTGTGGATCCCTAATGATCATTTTCGGATTATGGGTATTTTGCCCAACCCGAAAATGATCTATTCGCCGAACAAGAACCTCGACCTTTATCTCGGTGCAGAGCTAGCCGGGGGATCTTTCCGGACCGACCGCAATAGTAACATCCGGCCGGGCAAATTGAACGGAACCCAGGTAGATTTCAGCGATTATCGCGCTGGCGTTGGCGTCGCTTACAACCTGAATAACCATGTGACGTTCGATCTCGGCGCGGGTTACTCGATCCAGCGGCAGTTTCACTTTGGCCGGGCCGGCGAGACCTATCGCACAGATCC
>JBPCLK010000014.1:0-31867 GCA_051003355.1 Chthoniobacterales bacterium
CCGAGATCGATGTTGGTCTCGGTCGGTGGAGCGTTGGCTGGGTTGCCCACCTGGTTTCCTTCCGCAGCGGGCTGGGCGGTGGCCGCGAGATCCGTTTGCGTTTCGATTTTGCTCTGGATGCGCAGGATGGCTTCGCCGATTTTGCGGCTGCGATAATCCACGATAGCCGGCTGCCAGCCGCTGCTGGTTTTCTTCAGCTCTTCCAGCATCGAGCCGGCGAAACGGAACTTGGCCAGCGCGGGCTTAAACTGGCTGTCGCGCTCGAGTTTTTCGCCTTGTTGCGCGGTCATGTAGGCTTTGAGAAAGACCTCCGAGGGGTCCATTTCCTGGGCCAACGACGAGAAGGGCATCGCGAGAACCGCGAGGACGGGAAGGAGGTGCAGCCCGAGTTTGTTCATCGCCAAGACGGCGGAGGATAGCCGACCCCTCTGCGGCATGCAACGCCTCCCCGGCGCTGCGGTGGCGAGCCTTTGCCTTTGCAATTGCACGCGGAAAAATTAGAGTCGCAGCGCGACGGTGGCCATAGCTCAATGGTAGAGCCCCAGATTGTGGTTCTGGCTGTTGCGGGTTCGAGTCCCGTTGGCCACCCCGCTTCCTCTTTTTAACCTGACAGCGATCTCGGTTGGCACAGGTGCTGCTAAATCATGCGCATGATCATTAGCGCCGATTTTTCCCGTGACGAAACACCCACGTCAACCTCTTCCTTCTGGCAACGGATTCTCGATCAGGAAGAGCTGCGGCAGTGTGATTCTCTGGAGAAATTGCTCGTCGGATGCGAAATCATCGCGGCTCTCGACACGGTGAATCTTCTCGCCGCCTAACGAGGCCGGAGCAGTTTTTTCGTTAGGCTACCGGTCGGGTTGCAAGTGGCGATAGAGTTCGTCGACGATCCGCAGCGATTTTTCGTTAGGCAAAACCTGCTGTTCCATTTGGTTCATGACGTAGGCGAACGAAAGGCGATTTTCCGGGTCAGCAAACGCGTGGCTTCCGCCTGCGCCGGGATGTCCAAATGCAGAGTCTGACGGGCCAAAGATTCGCCGATTCGCTTTGGGAGGATCTTTCATGAACCCCGCGGAGAACGCGGTCGGGATGGTAAAAACGCGGTCGATTCCCGAGGTCAAAGTCGTGGTCATCCGATCGATGGTCTTAGCCGAGAAATAGCGCTGCCCATCGAGTTCGCCATTGTTGGCCAGCAGAGCATAAAACCTGGCCAGCGAGCGGGCGCTGCCGATGCCTCCCAGGGAAACAAGAGAGTGTGCACGATTGGCCGGCTCGTTCATGGCACTGATCGCATGCAGGCCGTGTGGCGAGGTGAAAACGCAGCGCTGCAACGTGCCGGGAGTCGCAAGAGCGCGATAGAAATCCTCGGAAGGTGTCCCTTTCGCTTTGGCCGCGTAGATCGTGGCGGTTCGTTCATTCTCCTCCTGTGGCAGGCCGATCCAGAGGTCGAGAGCGAGCGGCTCGGCAAAGATTTCTCGCCAATAGGTGCCGAGCGTCCGTCCGTCGATCCGGCGGACCAGTTCGTCGAGGAGAAATCCAAAAGTGCGAGCGTGATATCCGTGGGCGGAGCCGGGCGGCCAGAGCGGGGCCTGCGTTTCCAGCGCCCTAATGACCTCGGCATGATTGGTGATATCGGCCGATTGATCCAAAGCGGCCAGGCCGGCCTGATGCGAGAGGAGCTGGGCGAGGGTGATGCTCTCCTTGCCGGATTGCGCAAATTCCGGCCAGAAATCAGCGACTGGCTTTTCCAAGCCGATCGAGTGCTCTTGCAGCACATGCAAGAGACAGGCGCTCCCCAGACCTTTCGTGGCCGACCAGAAGAGAACGATTGTCTCATCCGTCCAGGGCCTTTCCCGGTGCGCATCGCGAAAGCCGCCCCGAATCTCCAGAAGAGAGTGACCGTCTTGCCAGACCGAAACGGCAGCGCCGAGCTCGCCGAAATGCTCAAAATTTTCTTCGAAAAGAGGCCTAAGCCGCGCCGCCAGGTCGTCCGCGCGAATCGCTTTCAAAAGGCGCTGCGCTCCCTCGGTGCCTTAGTATTCTCGCACGTAGGGATACTTCGACTCGTTTCCCAACTCCGGCGGAAACTCGCTGAAGCCGCGATGGATCCATGGAATGTCATTGCGCAAAACAGGGTAGTAGGTGCTTTTGTAAGCAGGAATGGGCCAGAGAAGCGTTTCGTAAAATCCCACCCCGAAACGTGCGAAAGCGCGACCGGTTCCTTTGATCACTCCGTAGCTGGCGGCTGCCGAATTGCCTTCCTCTTTGTTGATCCGGGCGATGGTCACCGGAACCTCCGACCATCCGAAGGCCATGTTGGCGATCCCGCGTGAGAGTTTGCGCGTGGGACCGTAATCGGCCGCGGGCGGATCCTGAATATCGGCGGACGCGGTAGCGCCAAAGCCCGCGAGCAAGGCAATGAGGAACAGTTTCATGGCGCTTCAAGTAAATCGATCGTTCCACGCGCCGGCAACACTTCTTTCTCAGGCAACTGGGCGCGTTTTTTTCTTCGTGGCGATGAGAGAGGCAACGGTAGTCGTGCCCAGCACAGTGACGATGGCGACCAGCGAGAGCCAGGTGGGGATGGTTAACCAATGCTCGACCAGCATCTTCAGACCGACAAAACAGAGAATGATCGCCAGCCCGATGTGCAGATAAACGAAGCGGCTGACCAGGTTAGCGAGGAGGAAGTAAAGCGATCGCAGCCCCAGGATCGCGCAGATATTCGAGGTATAGACGATGAAGGTATCGCGGGTAATGGCCAGTACCGCAGGGATCGAGTCGACCGCGAAAACCAGATCCATGACCTCGATCACGATCAGAACGAGCGCGAGTGGAGTGAGAACGTTTCGCCCGCCGACCAGAGCGATAAATTTTGGACCGTGATAATCCGACGTGACCGGGAGAAGGCGCCGGACGGTGCGGAGAACGAAATTTTTCTCCAGGTCGATCTGCTCGGATTTTCCCCAGAGCATGCGCAGGCCCGTGATGAGCAGGAACGCGCCAAAAATGTAGATGACAAAATGGAAGCGTGAAACCAGGGCAACGCCCAACCAGATCATAATCGCGCGCATGAGAAGCGCGCCCAGGATTCCCCAGATCAACACGCGATGCTCGTAACGCGGTGGGACGTGGAAGTAGGCGAAGATCAGGCCAAAAACGAAGATGTTATCGACGCTCAACGAGTATTCGATCAAATAGCCGGTGAGGAAGTCGATGGCTTGCTCTCGACCTTCCCACCAGAGGATGACGAGGTTGAAACTGAGCGAGAGACAGACCCAGAGCAGGCTGCGTAGAGCGGCACTGCGCAAGCTGATACGGTCATGCGCCCGATCGCTAAAGAGATCGATGGCCAGCGCGACCAAAACCCCGAGATGAAAAGCGAACCAAAACCAGATGCTGACCGACACGAGGCGCTAGGGTTCCACGGGTGGCGAGAACGGGCAACGGGAAACCGCCAGACATTCTCCTGCACATTGGTTTGCGCTCGGGCGGAGGGTCATGCATCATTACGTCCCACATTTCATGGACGTAGAATTGCAAAAGTTGGTGGAGTCAGGAAAACTCACCACAGCCGGCGCGGAACAACTCGAACAACTTAAACCTGGCACCTTTTGCCTCCACAAAAGCTGGGGCTTTGGCCGGGTCGCAGATTGGAACCTGTTGCTCAACCAGATCCTGATCGACTTCCAGAAGAAGAAGGCGCATCCGATGCAGCTCCAATATGCTGCGGAGAACCTCACGCCGATTCCCGCCCAGCATTTCCTTGCGCTCAAGGCCACCGACCTGCCCGCGCTGAAGACGCAGCTCAAGGATAATGCCACCGCCGTGATGCGGAATATTCTTGAAAGCCTCGGGGGCAAGGCCACCCAGGCGCAGATCAGCGGCTGGATGTTAGGCGACGTCTTTTCCGAGCCGGAGTTTAAGCGATGGTGGGACGCGACCAAGAAACTGCTCAAGAAAGAAGGACACTTTCTCATCCCGACGAAAAAGAACGATCCCATTGAGTTGCGCGATGCACCCGTTTCGCGCGCCCACGAGATGATCACCTTTTTCGAGCAGGCCCGTCAGCCCAAGGAACAGGCCGCGGCCCTCGATCAAATCATCAAGTTGCATCACGAGTTTGAGGAGCCTGAGAGACAGTTGCAGCCCTTGGTGGATGCCATTGAAAAAACGGCCCAACGAAACCAGCGGCTCAATCCCGCCATGGCTTTCGAGCTGATTCTGGGACGGGACGATCTGCTCCAGCTTCAACCGAAGCTGCGGAGCTCGAATCCGGATTTCACTCTCGAACGGTTGATCGTGGAGGAGGAGCCACAACTCGGCGTCATTCTTCCCAAGATTCCGTCGGCCAAGGAGCGCCGCATTCTGCACGCGTTCCCAGCCGCTTTGGGCGAACGCTGGACCGTGCGCGCCCTCCAGCTCATGCAGGGCAGTAACGCCCGGCTCGTTTCTTCCATGCCGAAAGTCTTCGCGGAAAACGGGAAACTCGAAGATCTCCGCGTCGCGCTCGACCGCAGTTTGCGCGAACACTCCGCCACCAGCGAAACGCTTTATTGGCTTTGCAAAAATCGCGGCGATTGGCCCGCCCTCATCAACCCGGAATTGCTCAGCGCGATTCTCTCCGCCTGCGAGCGGGATCAGCATAACGAAAGCAACAGCCGCAGCACGCGGTTGCGCGATCTCCTGCTCTCCGATCGCTCGCTTATTCCGGACATTTTTGCCGGCGCCGAACTCAGTCTCGCGCGGGATGCGATGCGTCGCCTCATGCTCAGCCCGGTTTTCGATGAGCTGACCAAGCGCTCGCTTATGGCGCGGATTATCAAGCTTTATCCCGATCTGCAAAGCCTGGTTAGCGGCGAACAGACCGAGGAAAAAAGCGAAGCGCTCGTAGTTTCCTGGAGCAGCCTGCAGAAGCGCAAAGCCGAGCTGGAAGATTTGGTCAACAAAAAAATCCCCGAGAACAGCAAGGAAATTGGCGTGGCCAGGTCCTACGGCGATCTGCGGGAGAATTTTGAGTTCAAGGCCGCCAAAGAAATGCAGGCTGTCCTGATGCGGCGCAAAGCCGAGCTGGAACGGGATCTTGATCGCGCGCGCGGGACGGCCTTCGAAAATCCTGATACTTCCCAAGTCTCTATCGGCACGGTGGTCACCTTGCGCGACGCCAGTTCGAACGAGGAAGAGACCTACTTCATTCTGGGCGCGTGGGACGGAGACCCGGAGAAAGGAATTATTTCCTACCAGACGGCGATCGGTCAATCATTGTTAGGCCATCGGTTGGGCGAAATTGTTGAATTAAGCGCGGAAGACGACAGCGGCCGCTACGCTATCACCGCGATCGAGGCGGCTCCTCTCGATGAAGTTCCCGCTGATCCTGAAGTCCTCGAGCCAGTTGCGTCCGACGGCTAAACGCGGCGCTACGCGGAGCGTGGCTCTTCCGTACCGGTTTCGCTTTGGACACCCTGCTGCTTTCTGAGAAGATGGCCACCGTCGTGAAAGTGAAGCCCCTAACGATCGGACCGGTCAGCCTCGGTGGAAAGTTGCCCGCGCTGATCCTCGGACCGTGCGTGATCGAATCGGAAAAGTTTGCGCGTCGCATGGCGCAAAAAATCGCCGATCTGTGCGCGGCGGAGAAGCTACCGTTCATTTTCAAAGCCTCCTACGACAAGGCGAATCGCACCTCGGTGCGGTCTTACCGTGGCATTAACCCGCGCGCGGGCTGTGAGTTGCTGGCGGAGATCGGTCGCGACATCGGCATGCCGGTGACGACTGATGTGCATGCGCCTAACGAGGCCGCCATGGCGGCCGAATTCATCGATGTTCTGCAAATTCCGGCTTTCCTCTGTCGCCAGACCGACCTGATCCAAGCGGCGGCCGAAACCGGGCGCATTGTGAATGTGAAAAAGGGACAGTTCCTCGCGCCCTGGGATGTGCGAAACATCGCCGAAAAGTTGCGGGCCTTTGGCGCGAAGAAGTTTTTCTTCACTGAGCGCGGCACCACCTTTGGCTACAATAATCTTGTGGCCGACATGCGCTCACTCGCCTGGATGCGCGAGGATGGTTTCCACGTGGTTTTCGATGCCACTCACTCCGTGCAGCGGCCAGGCGGAGCGGGCGACGCCACTTCTGGAGACGCCGCGCTCGCTCCTGTGCTGGCGCGCGCCGCTGTCGCGGCAGGATGTGATGGCATTTTTATGGAGGTCCACGAGAATCCGGCTCGGGCGCTCTCGGATGGACCGAATCAAGTTCCGCTAAAGCATTTGCCGAAGCATCTGCGCATGTTAAAAGCTATTCATGCTGCCGTCTCGTAGCGGGTCCCGCCTTCGCGGGACGCGCCTCTGCTTTGTTCTCTTGCTGATCAGCAGTTGCCTCGCCATGGCCGGCGGCCGCAAGCACCGCAAGGGAACCCCGACCCCGGCCGACGACACGGCCAAGGAAGGGCTGGGCCTGAAGAATATACCACTGACCGTGGGCCATGAAGCGAAGGGTCTCGTCCTGCCGAATTATGATCTCCAGGGCCATCTTCTCGGCCGCTTCGAGGCGGCTACGGCGGCTCGCATCGACGAGGATCACGTGCGCTTCACAGACCTAAAAATGACCACATTTGATGTGCACGAGCAGCCCGATTTTAAGATCGATATGCCAGATGCCATCCTGAATCTGGAAACGCGGGTGATCGATTCCCAGGCTCGGACCAAAGTAAAGCGCACCGATTTCGAGATCGCCGGGGATAGGATGAGCTTTAATACCTTGTCCAAACTGGGAACACTGACCGGCAATGTCCACATGACGATCTTCAACCAGAAACAAATCGCCGGCGACACGAAGAAGCAGCCATGAGACGGATTTTTCTTCCAGCCTGCCTTTGCGCGCTTGCCCTGCTGGTCCGCGTGGAAGCCCAGGATTCGCTTCGCCCGCAAACGAGTCCCGCAGGGACTTCGCCCGCGCCTTCTGCCGTGTCCAGTCCCACGGCCACCGGTCCGGCCGGCCAACCAATCACGACCCAAATTTATTCTGACGAAGCTTCTTTCGATACGAATAAACGCATCGGGGTTTTTACCGGTCACGTCCGCGTGTTCGATCCCCGGTTCAATATTCAATCGGACAAGATGACCGTTTACATTCACAAGGAAGAAGGAGAAGGCCTTGAGCGAGCGATTGCCGAAGGCCATGTCGGAGTGGTGCGGGCAAAATCTGCCGAAAAAGGCGCTCCGCCGTCGCAGGCGGTCGGCCTTTCCGAGAAAGCCGTCTACACTTCTGCTGATGGAAATGTAGTACTGACCGGGAGCCCACGCGTGCAGCAAGGTTTGGACACACACATCGCGACGAGTCCGCAGACGGTCATGATTTTGAACCAGGATGGCAACCTGACCACGCACGGCCCGAGTCGCACCGAGATCCGGCAGGAAAGCAAGGACAAGGCCGGTGCGCCCGGTTCCTCGCCATCGCCATCGCCCAAGCAGTCATGAGCAGTCCGACCGCACCGCCGCCCGAGCCCGAAGCTGCCGCACGGATGAATCATCCTAACGAACATCCGGAAGTTTTAATGACTGATGAACTGGTCAAGATCTACGGCGGACGTGCCGTGGTGAACGGGATCAAGCTGACGGTCGGCAAGGGTGAGATCGTCGGTTTGTTAGGCAAAAATGGCGCGGGTAAGACGACCAGCTTTTACATGATCGTCGGACTCGTTAGGCCAAACAGCGGCCGGGTCATCTTTTCCGGGACGGATGTGACCGATTATCCGATGTACAAACGGGCCCGGCTCGGCATGGGCTATTTGCCGCAGGAGGAATCGATCTTCCGCAAGATGACGGTGGAGCAGAACATCCTGGCCATTCTCGAGACGATGCCCTTGAGCAGAAAAGAACGCCGGCATCGGTGCGAGGAATTGCTCCATCAATTCGGCATCGAGCGCATTGCCAAGAACACCGCCCTCACCCTGAGTGGCGGCGAAAAACGCCGTCTCACCATCGCCCGTTCGCTCGTCACCCGCCCCAAGCTGCTCATGCTCGACGAGCCTTTCAGCGGGGTCGATCCCATCGCGGTCTACGATGTCCAGCAACTCGTCGTCAATCTGCGCAAATCCGGCCTCGCCATCCTCATCACCGATCACAACGTGCGCGAGACCCTCTCGATTGTGGACCGCGCTTACCTCATCGACGAAGGCCGCGTAGTCAGCGAGGGCACGAAGGATTTCCTGATCAACGACCCGATTAGCCGCCAACTCTATCTGGGTGAGCGCTTTCAGATGTAAACCAAAGGAGCCGCATGCAAACCGCCAACGCCAACCCAACCGTCAAAGTCACCGGCCGCCATCTCGTCATCACCGACGCGATCAACGAACACGCCACTCGCAAGATCGAGGGCTTGCACCTCGATTATCCCAAGATCATCGAGGCGCACGTCATCCTCGGCGTGGAAAAATACCGGCATTGGGCCGAGGTCGTTTTGATTTGCTCCAATCACATCACCATCGAGGCCTGCGAAGAAACCGACGATCTCTACGCTGCGATCGATACCGTGATGGACAAGATCGCGCGCCAGATGCGCAAATATAAGACGCGTCTCTTGAAGCGGCATCGTCCGCGCAAAGAGGATATCCGCCACTTTGAAGAACAGATTCTTCAACCTGAACCCGTTGAAGAAGACGAGCACCACGAGCACACCGTGGTGCGGACCGAGCGTCATCCGGTCAAACCGATGTTCGTCGATGAAGCGGTTCTTCAGTTGGAAATGTCGACCCGGCAGTTTCTCGTGTTCATGAACGCGCGGAACTCACGAGTCAACGTGCTCTATCGCCGTAAGAGCGGTGATTTCGGACTGATCGAGCCCTCTCCGACATAGGAACAGATCGCTGCTACGAGTGTCATAAAAGTTGACACATTTGTTTCGAATTGTGACGCAATCTCGCTGGCTGCTTGGGCGCTTCCCTCGTAGAGAGAAGCCGGGCACGGGCGTTGCTAGAATGGGCGTCACACCCATGCTCACCATCACCGTTTTCCTTCTTACGACCGGCTCAGTTCTCACTAGTGTTTGGTGGGCCTGTAAAAACGAAGATCTTACCCCGGCCGGCGCCTCCTCGGATATCGCGGCTGCCCAATAGGGAGCTTACGCCCCCAGTTCTGAAAAGGCGGGCATAACCGACCTCTCCAACCCAATCGGCAGCGTGGGAAATTTTGGCTGCCAGCCGAGGCTTTTCAGTTTTCGGTTGGAGACCCGTTTGTTACTCGCCCCGCGTTTTCGCGTGCTCGGAGCCGTCGCTGCCGGCGGAAACGGCCGGTCGAACTCGGCGGCCAGCCATTCGTAGGCCTCTCTTTGCTTTAGCGGAATATCGTCTGTCACGTTGATGATCGAACCAGCCGTCAGCCGATCTTTCGCCAGATTCAAAAGGTGAAACAGCGCTGCTGCGATGTCGTCCCGATGGACATTGTTGAGGTAGCGAGTGCCTTCTCCGTCGAGCCGCGCTTCGCTGGAGAGAAACTTCCTGAGCAATGCGGAACGCCCCGGTCCATAAATGCCAGCCAGCCGGGCCACCAAGCCACCATTTTGGCGGACCGATTCTTCCGTTTCGCGAAGGATTTTCCCTGTCTCATGCCCTGGCTCAGCCGCGCTTTCTTCGTCGACCCATTGACCTTCCGTCTGCGCATATACGGAAGTGCTGCTGGTGTAGAGAAATCGATCGGGCCGTAAAGTCGCGTAAAGATTCCGCGAGCCCTCCAAATAGACCTTCCGGTAGTTTTCCGGTCCACCGCCGCCGGAACTGGCGCAATGAATCACGGCGTCGAATTCGAGCGCCGCGCTTTCGACCGCACTCCGCTCGGTAATGTCGACCGCCCGAGTGCGATACGGTTTGGCCGCCAGTTGCGCGGCAGACTCGGGAGAATGGGTCCAGCCTTCCACCTCCCAGCCTTCTGCGTGGAACAGGTCGGCCGTCACGCTCCCCACATAGCCGCAGCCCGCGATGAGGATGCGAGACATCAATAGACCACCGGAGCGATCTCGATTTCCGCGAAGTCGTCAGGTTGAATCGCCCGCACTTGCTTCAATCGGATTAACTCGAGCAGAGCGAGGAAGGTCACGACGATCTCAACCCGCGAGGCCATGCGCGCGAAAAGGTCCGAAAATCGGACCGAGACGCCGTCGGCCAAGCTCTGCAAAATTCGTTCGATCTTGTCGGAAACGGTGAAATTTTCGCCAAAAATCTCGCGTAGGTCTTCTTTGGCATCCAGCCGCTTCAACACGTTTTGGAAGGCGTTGATGAGTTGAAAGATGCCCACTTCACCCAGTTGCAGCGGGGCGCTAGCGGGCGCCACGCCGTCTCCGATGCGGGCGAAGATGCGTTCCTGTTCCAGTTCGCGTGTCTGCAATTGCGCGGCGGCTTCCTTGAATTTTTTGTACTCGATCAGTTGCCGGATCAAATCCCAGCGCGGGTCGGTTTCATCGACATCTTCCTCGGGAGGCTGTTGGTCGACAGGCAGCAGACTGCGGCTCTTCAGGTAGATCAGGTTGGCCGCCATGACCACGAACTCGCCGGCCACGTCGATATTCAGTTCCTTGAAAGCCTGCAGATATTCGAGGTACTGCTGGGTGATCCGCTCGAGTGAGATGTCGTAGATGTCCAGTTCATCGCGCTTGATCAGAAAAAGAAGGAGATCGAGCGGGCCTTCGAAAATCTCGAGCCGGACTTTATATTCAGTCTCCATCGTTAGGCTACGATTCTACCGGCGCTGGCGCGGGTTGTCATGCGGACGTTTCCTCTCCGGCCATCGCTTCGCTCAGCTTATCCGGTGAGCGTTTACGAATGCTTCACCCGATTCCAGACCTCGTCCATTTCGGCGAGGCTGAGTTGGTCGAGATCACGTCCGGCGGCTTGGAATTCCCGCTCCATGGCGTGGAAGCGGAGGATGAATTTTTCCGTCGCCGCGGCCAGGATCGTCTCGGCGTCGAGCTGGCTTTTCCGCGCGAGATTGACTACGGCGAACAAGAGATCGCCCAATTCCTCGGCGATTGCGTCTGCATTCTGCGCGCTCATTGCCTCCCTGGTTTCGGCCAATTCCTCGTCGACTTTCGCAACCACATCCTTCAGATTGCTCCAATCGAAACCGACCCGGGCCGCTTTCGTCTGCGTTTTCTGCGCCAGCATGAGCGCCGGCAGAGCTCTCGTTAGTCCGTTAAAATAACCTGAGGTCGCGGTTTGCTTCTCCGCGCGCTTGATCTCGTCCCATTGCCTGAGGACAGCACTGGTATCGCTTGCTTTGCTTTCGCCGAACACATGCGGATGGCGACGAACGAGTTTCTCCGCGATTTCACGGCTCACATCTTCGAAGGCGAACCGGCCTTCTTCGCTCGCGATCTGCGCGTGCATGACGACCTGGAGAAGCAGATCGCCCAGCTCTTCGCGCAGATTTGCGTCGTCATGGGCGCGAATGGCCGCCGCGACCTCGTAGGCCTCCTCCAGCAGACCTGGGACTAACGACTGATGCGTCTGTTCACGATCCCACGGACAGCCGCCCGGCGCGCGCAGTTGGGCCACGATCTCGCACAGTCTCGCGAATTGGGTCATGCCGCTCTCAAATCCGCCAGAGCGACCGGTGGTTGCCGAATTCGGAGATCTCGCCCGACGTTTTTTTGCCCACGTAAATCGCGATGCCCACCACGCTCACCAGCGTGCCGACAAAGATGATCGCCACCAGCCACGACGGAATATGCCCGACGCGCAGCGCGCGATAGAACGCACCGATGGTGTCGATCGGCTCAGTGGCGTGCAGAAAAATTTTCATCACCCAGGCGATCATGATGAGGATGAAGATGAAAACGTAGTTGCGCTTCAGGCGCCGACCTACGGCCTCGAGTTTCCCGATCTTGAACGAGGGCAGAATCAAATCTTCACAGACCAGCTTCTTCCATTCGCCCTGCAGGAGGTGGCGATTCTCCATGATCATCGGCACGAGAAAATGGGCTTCGAGCATCCTCACGCGAGCGCGGAAGGCATCGTAGAAACGATATCGGCGCGCCTCGATCCAAAGCATGATCCAGACAATGGCGAGATTAAAAAAGAAGATGAGGTGAGGTACGCCGGCGTTGGAGAACGCAATCGTGATGATGGCCGTGCTGCTGGTTACCGCCCAGTTTGTAGTCGTATCGAGCCGGGTGCGCCAGATCATGATCCGGCCCAGTTCGCCCCGGTAGAAATGGGACATGGCGTTCACGTAGCCCTGGTCGTAGAGACTGTCTTGCTGGGTGTGAGCCGCTTCGCTTTTTGGGTCGTGATTTTCCGTCGACACGCGTGCCGAATAGTTCGACATCGCTGCCTCGCGCGTCAATCTATCAATTCAATTACCCGATGATCTCTCCGCTTCTTGATTCCGTGTTGGATCCGAAACATGTCGCCCTCGATCTGCGTGGCCGCACGGCGGGCGAGGCGATTCGGGAGCTCGTCGAGCTGCTGCGCGAAAGCAGCGAGTTGAGCCGGCCGGAAGAATTTTTCGAGGCGGTTATGGAGCGGGAGGAGAAAACTTCGACGGTGGCGAATGGCGGGGTCGCCTTTCCCCATGCGCGGACCGATCTGGTCGATCAGATTCTGCTCGGGATCGGGCGGAGCGAGAGCGGCATACCCTTCGGCGCCGAGGGACATCTGGTGCAGCTGATTTTCCTCATCGCAGTACCGCAACAGATGGTGAACGACTACCTGATCTGCGTGGGTGGCCTAGCCCGCCGGCTCAGTCAAGACGACACCCGCGCTGCGCTCCTCAGCGCATCAACGGCGACTGAGTTCCTCGACCGCTTGCGGAACCAGGAGTGAGTTGTTTGACAACGCGCGCCGTTCTCGATAATACCAGCGATGCAGGTGCGCGGGGGAGAAACCGCATTTGTAGAGCACGATAAAAAGACCGTTCTGAATCGAGGTGCGCCAGGCGCCGCGGTCGGCATGACGCCGGGTGGAGGACTGTAACGGCGGATCCAGCACCGCCACGGTGCCCGCGCGCCGGAGACGGCGGGAGAATTCCATGTCCTCCATCAGCGGAATTGAGGCAAAACCGCCGAGCTGGAGGAAAGTATCGCGCCGGACGAAGACCGATTGGTCACCAAAAAAACTACCGCCATTTCGCGTGAGAAAACGCGCGACGCTTTCCAGCCAGAGAAGACGCGGATGCCGCGCATCGAACTTCCGGTAAAACGCGCCCCCGATCACCGTGGGCTGACGCAGCGCGTCGCGAATGGCGCAAACGTGCTCTTGCGTGAGCACCGAATCGGAGTGGTGAAAAATAAGAACATTCCCTGTGGCTTTTCCTGCCCCCAGGTTCATTTGCGCCCCCCGGTTGGGCTGTGGAGCAGCGAGATAGTTCGCACCGGTTTGTTGCGCCAATTCGGCCGCCGCCGCGCACGGAGAAGCGTCGGCTACGATCACTTCGTCAAGTCCATCCAGCCTAACGAGTGACGGCAGAAGATGAGCCAGATTTTCGTAGTCGTGCCAGGCGGGGACGATGACGCTGAGGCGCAGAGCAGCGCTCGTTAGGTTGCTCACTCCGATTTTTTGAGCAATCGGTTCCGCGCCCGGTCGAGGGCTCGGCGTTCGCTGGCCGTCAGACTGCCCAGGCCGGACTTCGAAATCTTATCGAGGACGGGGTCGATCGATTCGTAGATGTTGTCCGGTTCCACCACCCGGCGGCCGGGGGGACGCGGAACGACAGTCAGAGATCGCTTGGAACGCCAGCGCGAGGTCCATTCGGTGAGCCAGCTCAATTGCGGATTCGCCGCTCGCATTTGAATAAAGCCGTAGGCCAGGCCCACGCTCAACCACAGGACGACCAGTTCAGACCAGCCGTGGTAGGCGAGCAATTGCAGCGAGTAAGCTCCGACGAAAACGAGCGCCACCCACTTCGCCAGGATGCGGAGGAAAAGTTCGACGTTTGGGTAGATGGCCGCGAAAGCAATGAAGATGGCGAAATGAATCGTAGCCGATCCAGCCAGGCCCGTGCGCTGCCAGAATCCCCAGCCGGTGAGGATGAGAGAAGGGACGAGCAGGAGCAAAAGATAGAGCGCAATGAAAGCGCGGCGGCCAATGAATCGCTCCACCTCGCGGCCGAAGGTGAAAAGCATGTACATCTCGATCGCAAACCAGATGAGCCCCGAGGGCGAATGCACCAGCGCGTAGGTGGCGACCTGCCAGAGATGACCCGCATACAAAACCTGCGCGCTGTCGAAACTGAACATCCCGAGGAAGCCGCCCGCGCCGGCGGCGAGCAGCAGGCAGCAGATGATCATGCTCGCGACATGAATGAGCACCAGCAGGGTCGTGACGTGGATGGGATAGCGCCCCATCCAGGCTACCGGCTGGTAGTCATCGGAAGTCGCGACGCCGAACATACCCATAGTAAACGGCTCGCCGTCGTCCAGTGCAAGCGCCCGCTGCGACCTGCAGCACGGGTAAATCAGGTAATTTTTTCTTGGCCTGACGGCTGAAGCGTTCAAATTAAAGGCCGCCTGCGCCCCGTGGGTGGCAATTACTATGGAAAATATCGCACCTGCCATTTCACCGCCCAGCGGCATGGGTGAGAACAAGCCAGCCCACAAAGCAGTCCTTGACTGGGTGCACGAAGTCGAGTCGCTCACGAATCCGACCAACGTCTTTTGGTGCGACGGCTCGGAGGCGGAGAACGATTACTTGTTAGGCGAAGCATGTCGGCAGGAAGTGTTGATCAAGGTCAACCAGGAGAAAGATCCGGGTTGCTACCTGCATCGCTCTAATCCTAACGACGTCGCACGCGTCGAGCAGTTTACCCTGATCTGTACGCCGACGGAGAAAGAAGCCGGTCCGACCAATCATTGGGCCGACCCGTCCGAGACTTACAGCAAATTGCACGGTTTCCTGAAAGGCGCCTTGCAGGGCCGGACCATGTATGTCGTGCCCTATATCATGGGCCCGCCCGATTCGCCCCTGGCTAAGATCGGCTATGAAATTACCGACTCGATCTACGTTGTCCTGAGCATGCGCATCATGACGCGCATGGGAGCGCAGGCCTCGGAGAAGCTCGGCGAAAAAGCGGATGCCGAATTTAATCGCGGCGTGCATTCTCTGTTAGACCTGAATCCGGAACGCCGCTGGATTTGCCATTTTCCGCAAGACAACACCATCATCTCCGTGGGCTCCGGTTACGGCGGTAATGTGCTCCTAAGCAAGAAATGTCTCGCGCTGCGCATCGCCTCCTACCTGGCCAGGAAACAGGGCTGGCTAGCCGAGCACATGCTCATCCTGGGCGTGGAATCGCCGGAAGGGAAAAAACATTACGTCGCCGCGGCCTTCCCGAGTGCGTGCGGCAAAACCAACTTTGCCATGCTCATTCCGCCCGAGCATTTCGACGGTTGGAAAATCACCACCATTGGCGATGACATCGCCTGGATGGAAATCGGGGAAGATGGCCGGCTTTATGCAGTCAATCCCGAGAACGGCTATTTCGGCGTAGTCCCGGGCACGAGCTATAGCTCGAATCCCAACGCCATGCGCGCGATCGAGCGCGACACTCTCTTCACGAATGTCGCCCTAACGAATGACGGAGACGTCTGGTGGGAAGGCAAAGATGGCGAGAGGCCGAAGGAAGCCACCGATTGGAAGGGTAATCCCTGGACGTCAGACTCGAAGGAAAAGGCGGCCCATCCGAACAGCCGTTTCGCCGTTCCCATGCGCAACAATCCAGTCCTCGACGACGAGGTCGACAAGCCGACTGGCGTGCCCATTAGCGCGATCATTTTCGGCGGGCGTCGCAGCGACACCATGCCGCTCGTTTTCCAGGCTGACGATTGGAACCACGGGGTCTACATCGGAGCGACCATGGCTTCCGAGACCACCGCCGCCGCCACCGGTGCGGTCGGAAAGGTGCGCCGCGATCCGATGGCCATGCTGCCGTTTTGCGGCTACAACATTGGCGATTATTTCCGCCACTGGCTCGCGACCGGTCCGCGCCTAACGAATCCGCCGCTCATCTTTCACGTCAACTGGTTCCGCAAAAATGCCGACGGGAAATTTCTCTGGCCTGGTTTCGGCGAGAACATGCGCGTTTTAAAATGGATCATCGACCGTTGCGAAGGACGTGGCGGAGCGGAGGAAAGTCCCATCGGCTGTGTCCCGCGTGTGCAGGACCTCGACCTGGAAGGTCTCGAGGTCTCCGGGGAAAATATGCAGGAGCTTCTCTCGGTGAAGCCCGACGAATGGGCGACTGAACTCGAGGGCCAGGAAGAGTTTTTCGAGTCGCTCAAACCAGACGTCCCGGAAGAACTGCTCGAGCAGCACAAAAAGCTGGCCGAACGTCTGAATCGTTAGGCACAAGGTGCGCGCTCCGTCCGGCGCCGCGGCGACCTGCTTTCAGTAAGCCGAGGGCGGCGGCACAATCAGTTGCGCGACTGTGCGCGCGATGATGCCGCACTCGAGCGTCAGATTCCAGTTCTCGAGATATTCGATATCGCAGGCGACCCGGTTCTGGATGTCTTTGCTCGTTTGCGCTTCGCCGCGGAAACCGCGCACTTGTGCCAACCCCGTGATGCCGGGTTTCACAAACGTCCGCACCTGATAATTGGCCATCAACTGCGAGAACTGCGCGTTGTGCTCAAGCAAATGAGGCCGCGGTCCGACCACGCTCATGTCGCCGCGCAGGACGTTCCAGAATTGCGGAATCTCATCCACGCTCGTCTTGCGAAATAATTTGCCTAACGGATAAATGCGCTCGTCTTCGCTGGTGGCCTGCCGGTTCACGTCGGGATTCTCTTCATGCATGGTGCGGAATTTCCAGATATCGAAACGCCGATTCTGGATGCCGGCCCGCGTTTGTTTGTGAAAAAGCGGCCCCGGCGATTGCAGGCGCTGGGCGAGCCATACGAACACCGCGAGAATCGGGAAAAGGAGAAGCATGACGGGCAGGGCGAAGACGAAGTCGATCGCGCGCTTGATCCCGCGATTGAAGGGATTTTCCAGCGGTTCCTCGCGCAGGCCGATGAACCGGAACCCGTCGTCATCGAAGTGGGTAATCGGATGGCGCAGCTTTTCCTCGAGGTCGCTGACGATAATCAGCCGCACCCCCAGTTGATCGCAGGTCGCGATCAGGTCTCGGTTCAGATCGTCCAGTTGGGGAAACTCGAGCAAGATCACCTGCGTCACTCCGTGCTCCTCGATCACACTGCGGAAACGGTCCGCACCGCCCAGCACGGGAATCTTGTCCTCGGTGCAATCGAGCGGGGACTCGCAGATGATTCCGACCGTGCGAAGGCCCATCTCGGCTTTGCGCCGGAGCCAGCCGCGCAGAGCTTTGGCCTTCTGGGGCGAACCAACGAGAAGCGTTTTTTCCTCTTTGCGAAACATGCTGCGGGCCAGCGATTCGGGCAGGAAATAATGCGAGAAGAGAAGCGCGATATAGAGCCAGGGGATGAAATTGAAAAAGAAGAGACGAGAGATGAAACCGTCCTTCGTCGCGACGAGATAAAAGACGAGCACGCCCACACTGGCGATAGTCTGGCGGAGAGCGAGGCGATGCTGGCGCAACAATTCGCTCTGGAGAAAATAGCGTTTCGAACCCTCCCGGCTGAGCGATTCGCCCAGGAGACCGAGGACCAGCATTGCGCAATAAATGCTGTAACGACTCCAAGTGAGCTGCGCGCCCTTGGAATAGAACGTCACCATGACCCAGACGCCCAACCAGAAAAGCCCTGCCACAATCGCGATCTGGCAAAGCAGAAAAAGGCGATACAAGCCTTGCGTGCGCTGAGTGAGCATGGTTATCGACTGGACATCACGGCCTCTCGGCAAGCGAATGGAGATCCACTCGGTCGCTGACGGCTTATAACACTCATTCGCCGCATCACAGAGCACAGATCGCACCGCCACTCCCATTTCACCGCAACTGGACGATCGATGCAACCTTCTCAGCCATCAGCGTCAAATCGAACGAGCTCGCCGGAGACGACCACGAATACCGGCGCGGCGGTTACACTCCCCTTGTTGGTTCTCCTGGCGGTCGTCCTCGGCGGGGCCACGCAGCGCTGGAGCATGGCGATTGTTTTCGGGGCCTTTTCGCTTCTTCTTCTACTCAGCCCACCACGGGTTTCGCTGGGCCCCGTTCTGAATACGGTCGCGCTGCTTTTCCTGGCGCTGGCCGCGCTCGCTTTTCTCCCCGCGCGTTGGTTTGCAATGCCGCACTGGCGAGTCGCTCTCACGGAAGATTTTGGAATTTTGCTGCCTTCGACCGTCACGGTGCAACCGTGGCTGACGCTCGACAGCCTGGTGGTCCTGATCGCGGGTCTCACGTGGATCTACTACGTCACGGCGATCGATGTGCACATGCGCGACATCCGCCTGGCCGCGCGAGTTTTCTCGGGGGGGATTATTGCCCTGGCCGCTCTCTGCATTGCTCTGCATCTCAAGCACGGCGCGCTGCCTTTCTGGCATAACGAACGCGGTTTTGGGCCCTTCCCAAATCGCAACCAGACGGGCGATTTATTTGGCATTTCCACGCTGGTCGTTCTCGGCTGTCTGCAGGACGATCTTCGGCGCCGCGAGAAACGCTGGATCATCTGGTTGCTCGGACTCGCGGTTTTGGTGGACGCGCTCATCCTCGCTTTCTCACGGGCTGGGATTCTGATCCTCGTCGTCGGCCTCGCCACCTGGCTGGTACGGTTTGCTTTTCGTAAATGGTCGGCCGCAGGGATCGCCATCGCTGGTTCCACTCTGCTCGTCTTGTTTGCCGGACTGCTTATTTTCGGCGGTGAAACCATCGATCGTTTTCATCTTCGGCTGGGGAGCGAAGGCTCCGTCACCTCCGATTATCGCTGGCTCATTTTTCACGATGCCTGGACGATGATCAAAGCTTCGCCTTGGTCTGGACTAGGGCTGGGCAATTTCGAGAGCGTCTTTGCTCTCTTCCGCGATGCGTCGCGCGGGGTCACGCGTTCGCTCCATCCGGAGAGTGATTGGTTCTGGGTTTGGTCCGAGATGGGCTGGCCTTCGCTGGCCCTGCTCCTGGTGGCGGCGGCTGTCTTCATTAGGCGTGTGTTCCCTCTTCGCGAAGGGACAAATCAACGCCTTCGCTACGCGGCTCTGGTCGGCGCCTGTCTTTTCATCCTGCACGGCTTTGTAGACGTCTCGGCCCATCGCTTTGGCTCCTTTCTCGCCGGCACCTTTCTTCTTGGTCTGAGTCAGCTCCGACCTCGATCGAGCGGCCCGTCGCGCTGGATGCCGATCCTTTTTCGTTGCCTGGGATTGATGCTGGGAGTCGTGAGCGTGCTCTGGTTTTTCACCTGGCGCAGCGATTGGCCGGTGCCTGGACGTTTGGGCGTGGAGAATGCGAAACAGGGCGCGACCATGGCGAATCGAGGGCATCGCTACGGACGGGCGCTGGTGTTCGCCAACGAGGGTCTGACCTGGGCCCCGCTCGACTGGCAACTCTATTTCCTGCGTGCCATCGCTCGCATCGGGGAAAGGCAGGAGGCTCAAGAAGCGCTGGCGGATTTTCGCCGGGCGCGTTTCCTCGAGCCAAGCGCCTATCAGCTGCCGTTTGAAGAAGGAAAAGCGTGGCTGGGCTGGCGACCGAACCTGGCCCTGACGGCGTGGCGCGAGGCTCTGCGCCGGCGCGGGGCGACGGAGGCGGGAATTTACGCCCTTATGCTGACGGAGTCGGCCAGCCGTGACACGAAAGTGCATGAGGGATTGCGCGAGTTTGCTCTCGAGAGTCCAGACCTAACGATCGATTACCTGGAAGCAGCGACACCTCCGCAGTTCGAGAATGCGCTGCGCGAGCTGCTCGTGCTCGAACCCGGACTGCCGAATTTCAAACCCACGGAGAAGGCCCGGCTCTTCCGCCTTTGGTCTAAGCACGAGCCGCGAGAGGCATTGTTACGCGCAGTGGCCGCGCATCCTGAATGGCGGGATTTGGCATGGCAAGGTCTCGCCCGTGAGGCCGCTGCGCGGAATGATTTCGCAGCCGCGTGGCGACTCGTGAAAGACTATGCTCCGAAGCCGGTCCTGCCGCGCGACTTGGAGGGCGACTCGATCGGAGGCTTGGAACAAAAGTTTGTGGCCAGCCCGGGCGACTTCGCGATCGGCTACGCGCTTTATCACGCTCAGGCCAAGGCCGGAGACGCAAATGCCGCCCTCGAGACGGTTCGGCATTTTACCGCCCGCGAGAATGTCCCGAGCTACTTCCTTTATCTGGAGGCGGAAGCCTGGGGAAGGGCTGGAAACTGGGAGAGAGCCTGGGATTCCTGGCAAAAGTATCAGGCGACCATTCCGGAACCTTAAAAACTACAGGCTTGCTCCCGGCCCATCGTTGGAGAATGATCCTTCGCAATGCCGGCCGGTCAGACTACGGGACATCTTTCGTTAGGCCGCGCCTTTCTTTCAGCGCTTCTTGCTTTCGGGTTCCTGGCCGCGGCTCTGCTCAGTTCGTCTCCCTGTTGCCATGAGACTTTGCATCCGGGGAACGCTGCGAACCACGTCTGTCTGGTCACGCTCTCTTCGGGCGGGCACTACGACATAGGAACCACCTCTTTTGTGCTGGCGGCACCGGTTTCGCTCCTGGTCGCAACGCTCCCCCCGACCTTAAAAGATCTTTCGCTCTCCCCGGTTCATTATTTCTCCCTTCTCGAGCACGCTCCACCTGCCGCCGCTTAAAGCGCCTAACCTCACCGCGTGACTCGCGCGGCGGTCTCATGCCCGCGTTCCGGCAAGAGACTGTGGACAAGGCGCCGCTGGACGCAGCTCCTATTGATAAGGATCCGGCCCCTCAGGCACGGAGAAAAACGGAGGGAAGTGTGAAAAAATATTTATTTGTCGCGGCCTGGCTGGGCCTGCAAGCGACTAGTTTTGGGCAGGAGGCCACGCCACAGCCGTCGCCTAACGACGTGGAGGCTTTGCGGCAGCAGGTGCAGGCTCTGACGGAAACGGTTAAGGGATTGCAGCAGCAACTCAAGGATCAGCAGGAAGCGTTGGCCAAGATGAATGTCCGGCCCAGCACTCTGCCGACCAGCGATGCATCTGCGGCTGCGGCGGCTCCCGCCTCGACCACCGTCGCGCCTTCCCCGTCGGCGAACGCAGCGCCTTTGTTCCCCACCTCGGATGACTCTGTCGTCGCGGCCGAGCCAGCTCCCTTGCCAGCTACGCAACTGGCCAGCGCAGCCGGCGCCGCTCCCGCGGCCACGGTCAATCAACAATTCCCGACTTCGGACGCGTCGGTCACGGCTTCCAGCGAGCCCATTTCCAGCACGGGCGCAGGTGCCTCATTGACGGCACCGATCACGCTCGCGGGCGGAGGGAAGACCTACATGAACATCTCGTTCGACAGCGTCTTTTCGCTCGCTTACTCGAGCGATCGCAATCTCGATGCCCTCGAGGTGGGCGATCACGACCCACAACAGCGCGGTTTCAACGCGCGCAATTCCGAGCTCGCGCTCGACGGTGCGGTTGATCCTTATTTTGAAGGCTTCGCCAACATTGTCCTCAAGCTCAACAACGATAACGAAACCGAGATTGAGCTGGAGGAAGCGTTCCTGCAAACGACGGACCTTCCCTATGGTCTGCAAGTGAAGGCAGGCCAGTATTTCTCCGCCTTTGGCCGCATCAATCCCACGCATCCGCACACGTGGGATTTTGCGGACGACCCGCTCGTCAACGGCAGATTTCTAGGTTCGGACGGACTCCGCGGGGTAGGCGCACAGGTTTCGTGGACGGTGCCCGTGTCTTGGTATTCGCAGTTCATTTTGGGCGTGCAAAACGGCCGGGGAAACACGGGTTACTCCTTTCGAAATCCGGGTGCCAACGGGACCTTTTTCGGTCGCCTAACGACGGATCGCGAAGCGCGCGGTTTGCAGGATTTTGTTTATGTTCCACGCTGGGAAAACTCGATCGATCTCAGCCCCACCCAGACCGTGCTGGGCGGCATCTCCGGTGCTTTTGGTTCCAACGAGACCGGCGCGAACGCGCGCACGCAGATCTACGGCGCGGATCTTCTCTACAAATGGAAATCGGCGCGGGCGGAGGGCGGTTTCCCGTTCGTGAAATGGCAGAGCGAGGTGATGTACCGCCGCTTCGAAGCGGGTCGCGCGATCGATCAATCGTTTCCCGTGGCCGAGACCTTTCACGACTGGGGTTTGTATTCGCAGGTTATTTGGGGATTCAAGAAAGGCTTCACCACCGGTCTCCGCGGGGATTATCTGCACATGCAGAATTCTGATTTCACGGATGATCCGACCCGGCAGAGTCGGTCTCGCATCTCGGGCGATCTCACCTGGTATCCGACCGAATTTTCGAAGATCCGCCTGCAGTACAACCATGATTTCCTTGAGGCCAATCACTTCCTGTCGGCGCACCAGGCCGATTCTATTTTCCTGCAGTTTGAATTCATCCTCGGCGCGCATGGAGCGCACAAGTTTTGAAATATATGATACCTAATATCCTAACGAAATCAGCGGCCATTCTGTGCTTTTGCCTGGTCACAACCATCGTGGCCGAGGCAAAAATCAACGTGGTCACAACCCTGCCGGATTGCGGAGCACTGGCCCGCGAGATCGGCGGAGCCAACGTCGACGTCACCGTGCTGGCCAAGCCGACCGAGGATCCGCACTTCGTCGATGCCCGGCCGAGTTTCGTGGTCAAATTACGCGAGGCTGACGTGCTCATCGACGGCGGCGCAGAACTGGAGGTCGGTTGGTTACCGCCGCTCCTCCAGAACGCGCGCAACCCGAAGATTCAGGCTGGCCAGCCCGGCCGGGTCGAGGCCTCGCAGGGAATTCGATTGATGGAAATACCAGGCCAGCTCTCCCGCGCGGCGGGCGATGTCCACGCGATGGGCAATCCGCATTTCATGGTCGACCCGATCATCGCTAAGGCCGTGGCCCAACATCTCGCCACCGCTTTCGCGGCTGTGGATCCCGCTCAGGCAGCGACCTATCAGGCTAACGAGAAGAAATTTGAGGAGACGATTAACTCCAAACTGCAGGAATGGGGAGCGAAATTACTTCCGTATAAAGGGCAGAGCCTGGTCGCCTATCACGATTCCTGGCCTTATTTTGCGCATCGCTTTGGGTTCAACATCAACCTTTTCCTCGAACCCAAACCAGGCATTCCGCCCTCGCCTTCGCATCTGGCGGAAGTGATCGCGCAAATGAAAGCGCAGAAGATCAAGGCCATCATCGTCGAGCCGTATCACAATCGGAAGATTGCCGAGAAGGTCGCCCAATCGACTGGCGCCAAGGTGGTGGACTTCGCTCAGTTTCCCGGCGCGCTGCCTAATACGGACACCTACGTCAAGTTGATCGACACCCTGGTGAACAATCTCGCGGCGGCCTTGAAATAGCATGTGGGACATCATGTTCTGGCCCATCGTGGCCTGCGTTTTGTTGCCCTGGCTGCTCGTTTATCTCGGCCTCCACGTCGTTAGGCGCGGGATTATCTTTATCGATATTGCGATGGCGCAGATGGCCTCGTTAGGCATCTGCGTGGCGGTTTTGCTCCACCTGAATCTCGAGGGCTGGCCGGCCTTTTTGATTGCGCTGGGATTCACTCTCGTGGGAGCGGCTATTTTCTCGCTTACAGGAAAACGCGCCAGCACGATTCCGCAGGAGGCCGTCATCGGCATCGGCTATGTCGTGGCGGCCGCTGCCGCTGTGCTCTTATTGAGCCGGGCCGCGGAAGGCGATGAGGAAATCAAGAACATGTTGGTTGGAAACATCCTGCTCGTTAGCCCGCGAGACGTGTTTAAATGTTTCGGGCTGTTTGTGTTCGTCGCCCTGGTTCATCTTGCGCTCCGACGCTCATTCCTGCTTGTCTCCTTCGACCGCGAGGCGGCTTACGACCGCGGGTTGCGCGTTCGGTGGTGGGACTTCCTGTTCTACGCGCTTTTCGGGCTGGTGGTGACCAGCTTCGTGCGCATCGCCGGGGTGCTCTTGGTCTTCAGTTATCTCATCGTGCCGGCTGTTTGCGGGATCAACCTGGCCAAATCTCTCGGCCATCGACTTCTCATCGGATGGTTGATCGCTCTGGTCGGCGGGGTGGCGGGCCTCGTGCTGTCTTTTCAATGGGACCTCCCTTCGGGCGCGGCCATCGTTTGTACTTTCGGCGTACTTCTGGTCGCGGTGAGTGCTCTCGGCCTCGTCCTGCGCCCGCGAGCGACCTGATCGACTTGCACCATCTTCCGTTCCGCGCATAGGTTCTGCTCTGGCTAAGATCATGAAACGTCGGCTCGCACTTCTCTTTCTCTTAAGCTTCTTTGCGGCGGCAGCTGCGCAGGCGCAACAGCGTGAATACATTCTTCTGGTCGGTGGACCGTCGCTGCACCAGTGGGAGCAATACAAAGCGCAGCCGCATGACCATTGGTGGGCCAATTTCGTCCATTCCGCCCGGGTGCGGACCGAACAGTTGCGCACGGAGCTGGGACCGGATGCGCTGATTACCTGGCTGATTTACAAGCCGGGCTATGTCGATCGGGGTAAACAGGAAAAACAGGACTTGATCGCGAATATCAAAAGCGTGCGCGACAAGTTTCATTTGAACCTGGTCTTCTTCAATCGTGGTGGCGACGTGGTCACTTACCTCAACAACGGCCAGCCGCGCGGTCAGGTGAAGGTTGCCGATTTCGAATATTTCGGGCACTCCAACAAGGCTTGTTTCCTTTTCGACTACAGCAACGTGGTCGACAGCGCGTCTAAGTCGTGGCTGCACGAATCGGAGCTTAGCCGAATCGATCGGCGGGTTTTTGCGAAGAACGCGTTCGTGAAGAGTTGGGGCTGCCACACGGGCGAAAGCATGAGCAAACACTGGCGCGATGCCACCGGCACGCGCATGTGGGGCGCGATCGGCAAGACCGATTACTCGACGGGTGAATTGCCGGCGCTCTCCTCAGCGGGCGGTAAGTGGGTGAACTGACACTCACCGGCGCGAAGGGCGGGCGAATCGCCTTTCGAGCAGGACTAGGAATATTCCCTGCTAAATTTCCTCATATAACGAGGACAATTCCGTTGCGCCTGCTTGATTCGCTTGGCGGCCTTGGCTGGCTCGACTACTCTCGCGGCGTGGCGGATCTAGATTTCGAAAAATTGGTCGAAGATTATTACATGCCACTTTACCGCTTTGCGCTCTCCCTGAGCCGTCGGGAATCCGATGCTGCCGATTTGACGCAGCAGACGTTTTTCCTTTGGGCGTCGAAGGGTCACCAGCTGCGGGATGGTTCGAAGGTGAAGACCTGGCTTTTCACCTCGTTGTATCGGGAATTTCTCGGCCGGAAACGTTACCAGGACCGCTTTGTGGAGTCGGAAAGCAGCGGAGAAGCGATTGCCGCGCAGGCGGTTCCCGCATCCGTGGTCAACCAGCTCGACGGGGACATCGTGCAACGTGCGCTCTTCGAACTGGAAGAGATTTACCGCGCGCCGCTCACGCTTTTTTACCTGCAACAGCATTCCTACAAGGAGATCGCCAAAGTCCTGGAGGTGCCCATCGGCACCGTCATGTCTCGCATTTCGCGCGGGAAGGAATGCCTGCGCAAGGCGCTGGCCGATCGGACACGCCAGACGTCGCCAGAGGAAAGCGAGCCCAGCCATGGATAAAAAGCTGGCCCGTTTAATTTTGCAGGCCTACCGGCCTGGGTTGGAGGAGGAGGATCCCGATGTGGCGCAGGCGTTGCAGATGGCAGAGCAAGATCCCGAGATGGGTCACTGGTTTGCCGAAGAGCAGGCCTTTGATCGCGCGATCGCCACCCATCTCGACGCGATGCCGGCGCCATTTGGGCTCAAGACCCGCATTCTCGCCCAAGGCAACGCAAAACCGGTGCCGCAGCCGTGGAGTTGGGTGGTGAAACTTGCAGGGGTAGCCGCTCTTCTTTTCCTCCTGGTGCAGGTGGCAAATCTTGTGCGGGCTCCTTCGCAGCCTTCGGTCCGGATGGCAGATTTCGCGAGTGAGATGGTCAGCTTTATCCGCATCAGCCCCCGCCTTGAGATGTCGGGCGATAACCTCGGCACCATCGAAAAGTGGCTCAGCCAAAAAAATATGCCTCCCATGGATGTCCCACGAAATGTGGCGGCCTTGGAACCGGTTGGCTGTCGTATCCTCTCTTTCCGGGCCCAAAAGGTCACCCTGATTTGCTTCCAACGAGCTGACGACGGCTTAGCCCACCTCTTCGTCGTGAACCGGTCGGCCATGCCGGAGATGAAGCCGGGCGGGAAACCGGTCTTCGCGCAGGAAGGCGAATGGGCTACCGCGAGCTGGGTGGATAAGGATTCTGTCTACATGGTCACGGTCAAAGGCGGGACGGAGACGGTGAAAAAATTCCTGCCGAGCGCCTAACGAACTCCCGTCTCGCTACTCTTCTTCGGCCACCGTAAAGGTCACGTTGTCTATCTTGGCCACGGCCAGCGCATCGAGGACGTCGATCGTGCGGCTGTACTTTGCCTGCGTGTCACTGATGATGGTGACAACTGCCGGGGACTTGGCTGCATCGGCATTCTGCTTTAAGCGCATGAGCGTGCCTTTGAGTTTGGGCAGGTCCTGGCTGGTGGCGGAGTCAAACGGCTCATCATTCAACGAGATCTCACCTGTGTCGGAGATGGTGATGATTTGCTCGTCCACGAAATCGGTGGAAGTAGCGGTCTCAGCAGTGCCGGGCAACTGAGTGTTGAGTTCGTTCTCAACTTTGACCGCGCCGGCCATGACCATGAAGAAAAGCATGATGACAAAAACGACGTCGATCATGGGAGCGATCTGAAAGCCGAGATTGCCTTCGCTCGGATTGAGCTCGAGTCGCATGGTCAGATTAAGCGATACAGCGTTTTTATTTGGACAGGGATGAACAGGATTGCAGGATGGGGGAGGGAGCAGGAGACCGAGTTTTTGAAAATCCTTTTCATCCTGTCTCACTCCTTGTTCACAGCTGAGAAGGAGATGTCGGTAATCCCGGCCTCCGCGCAGGCGTTCATCGCTTGCGATACATAAATCGCCGGCACTTCGCGGTCGCCGCGGATGACCGCTCGAAACGTCGGATTGGCGCCCGCCGTAATTTTCTTCTCGCCGGTAAGGCGCGCGCCTTTGATCGGCCCCACCAGTTCCGTGGCCTTGGAGTAAGTGTGATCGTCGAAGACAAAGAGCGCTATCTTCTCCGGCAGCTTCCAGCGCACATTGAGAATCGCTTCCGCGCGGGTGTTGTCTTTTTTCTGCGCATCCTTCGCGATTGGCAACTGAATGGACTTGTCGACTTTCAGCACCTGCGCCGAGGTGATGGTCATGAAGAAGACCAGCATGGTCAGGAGAACGTCGATCATCGGCGCCACCTGGAATTCAGGTTCGCCTGCTTCACTGCCTCCGCCTCCTCCCGCCATGGTCGTTCCTTCTCGTTAGGCCGGCTGCTCGGCCGGATCGGGATCGGCGGCCAGCCAATTGGGCATGGCGGCAAAGAGCTCGTCGTCGCCCAGGTGTACTCCGGAGAGTGATTCGTAGGGCATTTTGCGGAAGAGACTATTCAGGATGTCCTGGATGTGATGAATCACGTTGGTGGCGCGGTTCCGCAGGAAATAGAAGGCGCCGAAGGCGGGGATGGCAATGACCAGGCCGCTCGCCGTCGCCACCAGCACCTCGCCGATTGCCGCGGAGAGGCCGGAGGGATCGCCGATGCCGCTTGAGCCGAGCTTGGCAAAGGCCTTAATCATGCCGGTGACGGTGCCTAACAAACCAATCATCGGCGTGCAGACTCCGATGACCGAGAGGTAGCTGATGTGGGTTTGCATGCGGGAGTTTTCCTTGGCCAGCTCGCCCATCATTCCTTCTTCCGCGACCTGCTTGCCTTCGCCGAGCAGGCCGACGCCTATGCGCAACACGTTCGTTAGGGGAGAAGGATTCGTTTTGCAGTAATTATGCGCGCCCACGTAGTCGCCCTGCCGGAAAAGCAGCTTAAGAGCTTCTTCCTGTTCGAGTGGCGCGGCTCTCTGGCGGCTCGTGCGGAGAACGCCGTCTGCGATCAGATAAAGAGTGGCGATGGAGCAAATGGCAATCGGCACCATGACCCAGCCTCCTTCCTTGATTTGTTCCCAAAGAGTTTTCGAATGAACGCCAGGCGGTGCGGGCGCAGGTGAGGAACTCTGGGCGACGCCGGGTGTGGTCAGGAGGAGGAAGGCACTCGCCATGGCCACTGCGGCCCACCGAGCCATTGGTCGATAACTCGTTAGGCAAAAAGAGGGTAAATATTTGGTTTTCATTGGGGCATCTTCTGTAACTCCGCCAGCGCCACCTTGGCCTGGGCCGAGTTCGGGTATTTAGCCGTTAAATCGCTCAGTGATTTGCGCGCATTTCCCAGGTCATCCAAACCTCGAAAAGCGCGCGCGCTGCCGAGTAACGCGAAGGGCATCCAGCGTATCTCATCTTCGTAGAAAACAGGAACATGCAGATAGGCCAGGACTGCGTCGTCCCAATCCCGCTGGGCGAGGAGCGCGTCGCCCTTGCGCACCCAGGCTTCCGCTAGGACATCGCGCCGGGCGCTCTCCTTGATGACAGCGTCGCAGAGCTGCAATGCCCTGCTAAAATTTTCCGTCCGCAGGAGGCCGGTCACGAGTTGTAGTTGGGCGGCGCGTGCTGTCTCGGGGTCGATCACATTTCGGCGAATTTCCTCACCGAGGGCTTCCGCTTCCCGGTCGAGGTTCATGCCCGCCAGGGCGGAGACTTTGAGCAAGGCCGCCTGGGCCCACCAACTTCCCGCGATGTCTCGAAAGGGTTCGTAGTATTTTACGATCGAGCCGATCTCGGCCAGCGCCTTGGCCGGCTGGCCTTGGGCCAGCAGGGCGGCGGTCGTTTTTAGTCGAGGCGGCTCGGGAAAATCTATTCTTGCGATCGAGGCGGCTTGATAACCAACTTCGCCGCTGCTGGCGCCGACCCGGATTTTGCCCATGACCATGTCGTCCGCACGGCGGACGCCTTTCGTCTCGATGGTTTGACCGGTTTTCAGGATGAGATTCTGGGCTCGCGCGGAAGACAGCAGGCACACGAGAAGAGGCAACAGCAGAAAGGAGGGGGGACGATTCTTCATGATCCCTGGTCAAGGATTTCCAGACGCATTCGCGCTTCGTTCGCTTCGCTGAATTGGGACAGCTTTTCGTTGCGGAGAAGCTCGCGATAGGTGTTGGTCGCTTCCTGCTTTTGGCCCAGTTTCTCGAAGCTCTCGCCGCTTCCGATATAGGCCTTCGCTACCCAGGGAAGGAACTTTTGATAGCCCACATAAACTCGCTGGAAATAGGCGTTCGCCTCCGCCCAGCGGCCGCGTTGCGCCGCAATTTGGCCTAACGAATAGACGCTGTAGGCGGTCGCTTCGCCCCGCCATTCGCGGACGGACGCCACCTGTTCGAAAGATTTCTGGGCCTCGTCCAGCCGACCGAGCGCGAGCAGCGTCTTGGCGGAGCCGACCGAAAGGTCCTTCAGCTTCTGGGTGGCGGTAATCTTCTCCAGGCCGTCGCGAAAATAACGGAGCGCCTTCTGATACTCCTTCTTCCGGAAGGCGATTTCTCCCAGGCCGTGGTAGGCGTAGTCGACCATCGAGCTCTTCGGATAAGCATCCAGTAAACGCTGGTAAAATTCCGCGGCCTGTTCGGGTTTTTGTTGGCTCAAGAGGTAGTCGGCCACTTCGCCGAGAAGCAATGGGCTCAGGTCGCCCGGCTTAACTTCTCGCGCAATCTGGGCCAGATATTTTCCGTCGTCCACAGGCTGGCGGCGCAGGCGAGCCAGTTCGGCCTTGGCGAAAAGGAGGCGTGCCTTTGCCGTGGGGGAAAGAATGGGTGCGGCGGACGAAAGCAGGCGATCGAGTTCTGCCTCCGGAGCCACAGAATTCTGTGCGGCCGATGTCCGATGACTCTCGGCTGCGGGTTTAGTTTTCTTCACGCAAAGCTGTGCAAGTTGCGTGATCAATTGCTCGACGGAGTCGCGGTTGGGATCGTCGATATATTTCCTGATGGTTCCAGCGGTGAGTTGTCTGGCCTCATCGATCCTGCCTTCGTGCGCCCTGGCTTTGCCGACCCAATAAATGGCGGAAATGACGGTTGGACTGTCCGGCTTATCCTTGATGAAGCCGGTGAAGAGATCCGCGATTTTGTCCCACCGCCCCTGCTTCTGCAGAAGCTTGTTGGCGGCGAAGAGCGAGTAATTCAGGACCTCTTCGGTCGTGGCGGTTTGGTAGGAGCGAATGTAGATCGGGATGGCGGCGGACTCGCGGCTGCTGGCGGCATCGGCGTCGCCCAGCAGAGCCAGCACTTCACCGAGTTGGGGATTGCCGGGGAATTCTTTTTCCCAAGCCTGGCAGGCCGCAATGACGTCGTCGTAAAGCGAGGCGGCATACTGGCAGACGGCCAGCCGATATTTCGCATCCGGTAGAAAATTACTGCGCGGATTTTTCGTGATATAAGCCTGCAACTGACTCATGGCGTCCGCGTAATTGCCGGCAAACAAGGCTGCCAGGGTGATGCGATATTTCACCTCCTCGGCGCTGGAGCCGCGAGGGAATTCTTTCAGGTAGTCCTGATAGCGGGCGACGGCTTCGTCGTAGTCACCAGCCATAAAACTGGTGTTGCCTAACAAATAGCGAATCTGTTCGCGGAATTTGCTTTTCGGTTGGTTGGACAGGATGCGATCGAAGAGGTTCTCCGCCTTCTTCGTGTCTCCCGCCTGCAAGGCAATTGCTCCGGAGAGGTAGCCGACGGTCTCGGCATTCGAATCCTCCGCGAAGTCCCGCAGATATTGCTCACAGCGCACGCTGGCGCGTTGCGGCTGATTGACGTCGGCGAGCGCCACGATCAACCCGAAGAGAGCGGGCTCACGTTCCGGGCCTTCCTTGAAACGATCGAGGATTTCCAAGTCGACGACCACGGCTTCCCATTTGCGGTCGAGTTCAAAAAAACAGCGACCGAGCCGCAGATAAATTGCCGGGGTGAGGGAAGGCCGCTTGGCGAAATCGTTCAAACGCTCTTTGGCGTGTGTCATGTCTTCCTGCAGCTGAGCGTTGCTGGCCGCGAGCTGGGTGATTTTGCTCGGGTGCGCTCGAGTCTCAGCCAGATTCGCTTCGACCTTTTGTTGCAGGCCGTCGATCCGATCGCTTTCCAGTTTGATAACTTCCTCTCGCGAATAGACGAAGCGGTAGCAGGTCAGGGCTTCCTTGAATTGCTGGCTGTTAAAGAACTTGTCTCCCAGTTCCACGGAGAGCGTGTTGAGTTCGATCACGTCGTCCGCCAGGGCGATTTTCCGATGGATCTTCTCGAGGACGTGAAGCGCCTGGGCGCCATCGCCTTTTTTCGCGTAGAGCTGCGCTAACTCCATGGCCGCGCGCATCACGCCGGCGTTCTGAATTTCTTCTCCGACTGCTTTTTCTAGCGCTGCCATGGCCTGGTCTATATTACCGGCCGACTGAAAAGCCTCGGCTTCAAAGAGGAGGGCTTCGTCGCGCAGTTGCGGATCCTTCTCGAAGGCTGCCATCTGCGTGGCAGCTTCCTTGAAGTTTTCGCTAAGCAAATTCGACTGTGCGATGGCGAAGGCAGCTCTCGTGGCATGCGGCCCTTGCGGAAATTTGATGCGATAGTTTTTGAAGGCAGCGATCGCTTTGACGTAATCGCCGGCGTTGAAATAAGCGGACCCGATGGTGTAGAAAATCGGCTCAACCTGAGGGCTCACTGCTACGCGAGCGACCAGCGCTTCGAGGGCGGTGGCCGCCTGCGCATACTGGCCGGATTGAAACGCGGCCATCGCTTCCTGATAGGCCGTGGCGAGGTCGGGATTCGCATTCTGAGCGGAGGCGATGACGGCGCCGAGGACGATCGTTATGCAAAAGAAGCGCGCGCGCCTAACGAGTCGACTCATCGGTCGGGACTATAC
>JBPCLK010000015.1:0-5478 GCA_051003355.1 Chthoniobacterales bacterium
ATCGTGGTGCGCGAGCGATGATGTGATCGAGCAATTCCGGCTGACCGACCGGCCTTTCGGCTTGGCGGCGCAATACCATCCGGAACGCGGAACGATTTACGCGCCGCTATTCCGGGATTTTTTCCGCCAATTGGCTTCGTGAAGGCTCGAGCTTAGAGCATCACTCCTTTCGCCCCTGAGCGGCTTCCTTCGAATCTTGTTGCGGATGCTGGCAGGAGGAAATGACAAGCGAAATCGCCGAGTCGTCGAGCAACGTCGCAGTGTGATCGAGACGCGCACCGTGCCCGCCCGGGCCAGTAGCAGGCGACTCGCTATTCCCCGCGATAAACGCAACGAGCCGTAGGCGTCTCGTGGATCACGATTTCGCAAAGGCCGGGGCATTGCGGAGCGAGCTTCTCCCAAAACCAGGCCGCCATGAGCTCGATGGTTGGATTCTCGAGGCCGACGATTTCGTTCAAGTAGGAATGATCGAGCTGCGCGATCAGCGGTTTCATGGCGGCGCCGATTTCCGCATGATCGTACACCCAGCCGGTCGCCTGATTGACTTCGCCTTCAAACGAAACTTCCACCTTGAAGCTGTGCCCGTGCATTCGCCGGCACTTATGCCCGGGTGGCGCCGAAGGCAGCGTCTGGGCGGCTTCAAAGGTAAAGTCTTTTGTTAGGCGAGCGCGCATCGCGGCGGAAATTCGCATCGCTGGGCGCGCCTGTCACCTCCCGCCGACTGGTCATTCGCGTTCGACGGCCGGCGGATTAATTTCAGCACCTCGCCATGGCGTCCATCATCACCGAAACGCATCTGACGGAAAGCAGCGCAGAACCCGGGCACGCACGCGCCCGACCGGCCGTGCTGGCCATTCTCTTCGCCATCAGTTTCTCCCACCTCCTTAACGACACCATTCAGTCGCTCATTCCCGCCATCTATCCCCTGCTCAAGACCAACTTCCGCCTCAGTTTCATTCAGGTCGGGCTGATCACGCTCGCCTTTCAAATGACGGCGTCGATCCTGCAACCTCTGGTGGGTTATTACACCGATCGCCGGCCCAAGCCTTTCTCGCTGGCTTGCGGCATGGCCTGCACGCTCGCGGGCCTCGTTCTGCTTTCGCACGCTTTTCATTATGGAATGGTCGTCGGAGCGGCGGCGTTAGTCGGCCTTGGCTCGTCCGTTTTCCATCCCGAATCGTCCCGGGTCGCACACCTTGCTTCAGGTGGCCGCCATGGTTTCGCTCAATCGATCTTCCAGGTTGGCGGAAATTTTGGGAGCTCGTTAGGCCCGCTCCTCGCCGCTCTCATCGTCGTGCCGCATGGCCAGGGCAGTGTGCTTTGGTTCGCGCTTCTGGCCTTACTCGGCATTTTTATTCTTGCCGGAGTCGGCCGCTGGTATGGCCGGCAGTTGGCCGAGGCGAAGGCGCGTCCCGCCCCCGACGCACCGCCGGCGGGGCCGCTTTCGCAACGAGTCTGGCTCGCGCTTCTCGTCCTAGGCCTGCTGATTTTCTCGAAATATTTCTATCTCGCCAGCCTGACGAATTACTACACTTTCTACCTGATCCATAAATTCAATCTTTCAGTTCAGGGGGCGCAGTTTCACCTCTTTCTCTTTCTCTTCGCCGTCGCGCTCGGCACCATTCTGGGCGGACCGATCGGCGATCGTTATGGCCGCAAACTGGTCATCTGGGTTTCCATTCTTGGCGTCGCGCCTTTCACCATCGCTTTACCTCACGCCGATCTTTTCTGGACGGGCGTCCTTAGCTTTGTCATCGGGGTGATTCTGGCCTCAGCCTTTTCGGCCATCCTTGTCTACGCGCAAGAGTTGGTGCCGGGCAAAGTCGGTCTCATCTCAGGCCTCTTCTACGGTCTCGCGTTTGGGATGGCGGGCATTGGCTCCGCGGTGCTCGGGGCCCTGGCCGACCGGACGAGCATCGAGTACATTTTTTATCTCTGTTCGTTCCTCCCCCTCACCGGCTTGATTACCTTCTTCCTGCCGGCCATCCGGCCGACGTCGGAGCGCGCTTAGACCCCGCGCTGCGTCGGCGTCCAGATGAATTTATGCATCTGCAATTGAAAGCGGACCGGCAGGTTGTCCGCCAGGATCCAATCCACGATTTCGTGCGGGGCTATGCGCCCGAAAATCGGAGAGAAAAGAACGGCTCGACAACGCTCGGCCAAGCGCCGCTCGTGGACCTGCGCGCGCGACCACTCGTAATCTTCGCGCGAGCCAATCACGAACTTCACTTCGTCGTTAGGCTTGAGGTGCTCGAGATTGGAGAAGAGATTGCGCGCCACTTCGCCGCTGCCCGGCGTTTTCAGATCCATAATCCGATGCACCCGCGCATCGACGCTCGAAATGTCGTGCGCCCCGCTGGTTTCGAGCAGCACCGTCTGGCCAGCATCGGCCAGCATGGTCATGAGCGGCAGGACATTCTTCTGCAGCAGCGGCTCCCCGCCGATGATCTCGACCAGCGGACAATGATAAGCCAGGACCGCCGCAACAATTTCGCCCAACGTCTGCTTCTTACCCTCATAAAAGGCGTACTCCGTGTCGCAATAGGTGCAGCGCAGATCGCAAAAAGTCAGCCTCACGAAGACACACGGCAGCCCGGCCCAGGTGCTCTCGCCCTGCACCGAGAAATAGATCTCGTTGATCGTCAGCCTTTTTTCGGAATCAGACATGCCGGTGGGCGAGCTTACCACTGAATGAGGCGCTAGCTCCAAAGCCAGATCAACCGCGCTGCGAAAAAGAGCATGACCAGGGCGCTGGCCAACTGCGTCCCGACCTGCCAGGCGGGACGGGCAAAAATCCGCGCGCCCAGCTTGAGAGCAGTGCAGAGAACGATGGTCCAGGCGATGGCGCCTGAGACGACGGCCACCGCGAGGGTGAGCGAATTCAGAAAAGTGGCGTGGCCCTGCGCGGCGCCCTGGCCGCCCACGACGGCGAACCAAAAACCGATATTCCAGGGACTCGTTAGGGCAAGAACCAGACCGAGCAAATAACCGCGGCGGCCCGATCGAGGGAGCGCAGCCGGTTCGCCGTGGACCTGAGCCGCCTTCCACGCTCCCTTGGCGAAGTTGAAAGCCAAAAACATGAGCAGACAAAAGCTGACTACCCCGAGAGCGAGATGAAGCCGGGGCGAAGCCAGGAGGGCGCCCGCGCCCGCGGCTACGCCGAGAGCCCAGAGAAAATCGCCGGTGCACGCTCCCAGCCCCAACTGCCAAGCCGGCCAGAAACCGCCGCCTTGCGCACGCGGCAGCACAACGCGCCGGATCATCTCGGCATTGATCGGTCCCGGTGGCCAGGCCACCGACCAGCCGAGGATGAGACCATTGATGATGGTCGCCGTCGAGGAGGAGGACATCGCTAGGGGAAAATCACATCCCGCACTTCTCTCTCGCCTCCGCGTAACTCGAGCGGACGCGTTGCAGACTGGCCAGGTATTTATCGAGTCGCGGCACCTGGTCGATGCGAGAAAGGTTGGCCGGCGCGTAGAGCCGCGAAAAAATCGCGCGCACAATCTTGCTCCGCGGCACGCTTTTCTCCCCGTATCCAAACGGAATATTACTAGACCAAAAACGAATGTAATCGAGCCCGGCCTTTTTCTCCGTTCCGAGGTAAATGACCGAGTGACCGTGCTCCTCGCGCCCCACTTCCGGGGACCAGAAAATCTTCATAAAGTCGCCCGGTTCCGCCTCGGCAAAATCGTCGAAGTTTCGTCCTAACTCCAGCTCATGAAAGAGCCGCGCGGTGCCTGGGCCGTTGGCGTTCCAGCGGCCCCAAATCCCAACCCCATCGGGCTGCCCTCGGATCATGAGCGCGTCGAGCGTGTCGTAGTCCAGGTTCAATTGACCACGATCGCGCAAGACTTCGATCGTCTTCATGAAGACGAGATAAGTCGCGCCCGAGCAATAACTCGGCGAAGCGGAATCCGGCAGGACGAAGAACTTGCCGGATTCAAAGTGCGCGGCGGATTGCAAACGGATCGTGGCCGTGCGCGAGGCGGAATATTTGCCGCCGACCGGCATGGTTTTGATCTGCTGGAGGACAACGTCATTGAGCGGGCTGGGCGCGAGCTGAGCCACCGCTCCAGGCGCGACGATGGACAATAAGAAAATCAGCAAACAAACAAGACGCACCCGAGATCAATAGGAGAAATCGCGGAAAGGAGCAAACCTGGTGGGGCGAGACTCCGTCGAGCTTATGCCGAGCTGCCGTGCCGCGACGATTCTGCCCACGGCTCGACGGAGTTCGCCCTGCCAATGGGTCCGATCGTCCTCCCCCGAGGCCGCTTGGCTTTCCGGCCAGAATATGTTAACGACGATTCGCATGCTGCGTTTCACGAAAATGAACGGCGCGGGCAACGATTTCGTGCTGCTTGATAACCGGGAGGGCGATCTTCAACTTTCGCCCGCCCAGATCGTGCGCGTCTGCGACCGCCACCGTGGCGTAGGTGCCGACGGCGTCCTCGTGCTGGAGCGTCCCAGCAATGGGGCGGATTTCCGCATGCGCTATTACAATGCTGACGGTGGCGAGGCGGAAATGTGCGGGAATGGCGCCCGCTGCTTTGCCCGCTTTGCTGATCGCACAGCCGGACCTTTCGAGCAGCTTTCTTTCGAAACCCCGGCCGGCGTGATCGGCGCGCGGTTGATCGGCGCGTCCGTCACTCTCCAGATGAGCGAACCGAACGACCTGCGCCTCGGGCTCGAGGTGTCGGTGGCGGGAGAAGAATTTGCCGCGGGGTACGTCGATAGCGGCGTCCCGCATGTCGTCGTGCCGGTGGCGAGAGTCGACGATGTGGAAGTAAAGTCGTTAGGCTCCGCTCTCCGACACCATCCGATGTTTGCCCCGCGCGGCGCCAACGCCAATTTCACCGAGCAGCGCGGTCCCCACAGCATCGCGCTCCGCACTTACGAGCGCGGGGTGGAAGACGAGACACTCGCCTGCGGGACGGGCGTGGTGGCCAGTGCGATTCTTTTCGCGGCGAACGAAAATGTGGCAGGTCCGATCGAGGTGCTCGTGCGTGGCGGCGACACGTTGCAGGTCGATTTCACCCGCCACGGCGACCAGTTCACCAACGTAACCCTCACGGGACCGGCCGACTTCGTCTTCGACGGCAGCATCGAACTTTGACCGCTGGCGCTTCTCTCACTCCCTAACGACCGATGTTCCGCGGCACTTTCACGGCTCTTGTCACTCCCTTCAAAAACGACGAGGTGGACGTCGAAGCTTTTGAGCGCTTGATCGAAGCTCAGATCGCCGGGGGCGTCAGCGGCATCGTTCCGGTCGGGACCACGGGCGAATCTCCAACCCTGAGCCAGGGCGAACGCCATCACGTAGTCGAACTCGCGGTCAAAGCCGCGCGCGGCCGCTGTCAGGTCATCGCCGGCACCGGATCGAATTCGACCAGTGACGCGATTGCCCACACCAGGGAAGCGGAAGAGATCGGCGCGGACGGTGCGCTTCTCGTCGCGCCCTACTACAACAAGCCG
>JBPCLK010000016.1:0-10507 GCA_051003355.1 Chthoniobacterales bacterium
CCGCGCGCCTCGAAGACGGTCAGGTTGCCGTAAACCTGCACCTGCATGCCGTCGGCCAGCGGGCTTGGGAACGGAGGAAGGGTGTTGCGGAAAATCACACAATTGATGGCGGCTCGCTGGTCTTTCAGAGTGAGATACTGATGTCCCGAGGGATGCTGTTTGTAGTTCGAGATCTCTCCCTGCACCCAGACCGCGCCGAAGCGTGTCTCGAGCAATCCGCGGATCGAACGAGTCAGTTCTGAAACGCTCAGCACTTTGGCCACGTCGGGAAATAGGTCGGACTCTGATTTCATGCGCAATGGGGAGGGGAGGCCGTGCTGCGCAGGTTCAACCTAAGAACCGAACAATTCATTCTGCGGTCCGACCGGCACTTTCAAACCCAGTTTTCGGTAGGCGTTAGGCAAGGCCATGCGGCCTTGCGCGGTCCGTTTGATGTAGCCTTCCATGATCAAATAGGGCTCGTTCACTTCCTCGAGGGTGCCGGCCTCTTCCCCGACCGCGACCGCCAGGGAACTGAGACCGACGGGGCCGCCGTTAAATTTATAGATCAGTGTCTCGATAATGCGCTTGTCCCATTGATCGAACCCGTCGCGGTCGATCTCCAGCATGGTGAGGGCGCGGTCGGCCAGCTCGGCCGTGATGCGTCCGTCGGCCTTGACCTGCACATAATCGCGCACCCAGCGCAGCAGGTTATTGGCAGTGCGCGGCGTGCCGCGGGTGCGGGTGGCAATCTCGGCTGCGCCGGCCGGATCGATCTCGACGTTCAGGAGCCCGGCGCTGCGCAGGATGATCTTCTGCATCTCCTCGGCACTGTAATAATCGAGCCGGGCCGTCATTCCGAAACGGGAGCGCAATGGCGCACTCAACATGCCGGACCGGGTGGTCGCGCCGATCAAAGTAAACTTCGGCAAACGCAGCTGCAGACTGCGCGCCTGCGGTCCCTGGTCGATGATGATGTCGAGTTTGTAGTCCTCCATCGCGGGGTAGAGATATTCTTCGATGGTCGGTTGCAGCCGGTGGATCTCGTCGATGAAAAGGATGTCGCCTTTTTCCAGACTGGTCAGTAGCCCGGCCAGCTCGCCGGCTTTCTCAATGACCGGGCCGCTGGTGTTTTTGATGTTCACGGCCATGGCGTTGGCGATGATGTGCGCGAGGGTAGTTTTCCCCAACCCAGGTGGACCGCTGAGGAGAATATGTTCCAGCACGTCTCCACGTTTTCGGGCCGCCTCTACCAGGACCTCGATGCGTTCACAAACCTTCTCCTGGCCGGTGAACTCGCTGAACATCGGCGGGCGCAGCGAGACCTCGAAGGCCGGATCAGGTGGTGGGACGACGGCGGCCATGAGAGATTATTGGACAGGATTTGCAGGATTTACAGGAGGAAGAATTGAGGGGCTCCCATTCCGGGCGCAGCCATCCGGCAAGATCCTGCGAATCCTGTGATTCCTAATTCAGGTTTTTGGTCAGAACGAGCTCCGTCCCGCGGCTGCGCAGGACGTAGTCGACCTGGTCAAAAGCATTCTTGATCAGATGCAAACCAAGCCCGCCGGGTTTAATCAAATCGGCCGGGCGCCCCTTCATGAGGCTGGGCTGCATCTGGCGTCCGTAGTCACGCAGTCGCAGACAGATGCAATCGTTCTTGCCCTCGAGCGACAAGGAGATGAGCTGGTCATCCCGCAGGTGATAAGCATGGCGGATGATGTTGGTGCAGGCTTCATCGACTCCGAGAACCATGAGCGTGCGCTGGCGCTCGGAAAAGGGGAAGGCTTCGAGGAAACGGCGCACGCAGCCCCGCATGAGAGCCAGGTTGCCGGTGTGACTGGAGAATTCAATCTGTTTCTTCGTTTTCCTCATCGGCCAGAAGCGTCACCCATACCCGTTCACGCTTTTCGCGGGCGAGCTGGATAGTTTCCCGCGTGCCCGCAAACGGTTCTCGCCTGTAAGAGGGACTTTCGCAACGCGAAATCTGGGAACTCGGCATTCGCGAGTCATCTCAGCGACTTCGGCGAGTTGAAGCGAGCGGCCTCGGCCAGCGGGAGTTTACTGGATTTAGGCAGCCCAACTCGCGGTCGGATCGCCGCTGGCAATTCGAGCAAAGCCATGCACTGTTTTTGCATGTCGAAATGGCTTCTCTTCCTCCTTCTGGCGGCCACACCTGTTTTCGCGCAGGAGCAGCCGACCGCTTATCAGGCCCTGCGCACCGTGGGGCACGAGCTGAATCGAGATTCTGTAAATCACGTCATCTCAGTCATTGGGACCAATGGCGCGCCTCAACCTGAAACCTGGCGGGTGCTGCTCGACGATCCGAAAGCACAAGGCGGAGTGCGCGAGGTGGAAGTGACCAATGGAAAAATCAGCTCCGAGCGCACACCTCTGCGCGCTTCGGTCGAAGGCTCGTTAGGTGCGACCATCGATACGACCAAGCTGAATCTCGATTCCAGCGGTGCATTCACCGTGGCGCAGCAGACAGCCGAGAAATCCCACGTGATCTTCGCGACCGCGGACTACACCTTGCGGGTGGATCCACGCGGGAATCCAGTTTGGATCATTGCTTTGCAGCGACAAAACGGCGAGCCCGCGGGCACGATTCATATCGGGGCGAACCACGGCACCATTACGCGCACAGAAGGACTCTTTAGCGGTGGCGATCGGACGGCGGTGGTCGACGAACCGGAAGGCGCGCCCCGGGACCTGGATGACAATGAGGATGAGGACGATGGCGATCAGAACATTGTCAAGCGTCGCATCAAGGAAGCGTTCTACTCCGCGCGCGACGATGTGAAACGCACTTTTTTCAAAGTGCGCCGCTCGTTCGTGGACTTCTTCCAGGAGAAGTGAAGCCGCGCCCGCGAGAGCGGTCTTGCAAAATTGGCGCTAAAACCGCAAGATGACGGCGATGAAAGGCCAACTCCCGATCCCGGCTGTCGCGTGGACCAATGTGCGTCACGGCTGGCAGCAGCTCTACGGCAGCTTTGAAGAGATGGGGATCAGTATCGAGTGGCACGACTTCAAGAGCAGTCAGCCGCTGGATTGGGCGGAAAGTTTTCGGCCGGACAGCGTGGAGTTTTGCCTCAATCTGGATGGTCGGGGCGCGATCGGACGCGGAACCCGCGCGACGCATGATTACGGACCCAGCAGCTCCGGCTACTATGCCACCGGTAACGAACCGTTGCGCGCAACCCGTCGGGCGCACGACCGCCACCGGTTTGTGACCCTCGAATACTCAAGAGAGCATCTCCAGACGCAATTTGCCGATTCCGAGTCCGACCTGACTCCGGCTCTGCGCTCGGTGATTTTTCCCAAGAAAGAGCAGAGCGTTGTGTCCCTTCCGCAACCGATGTCCGCCGAACAGCGCGCCATCGTGGCCAGCCTGGCGGAACCGCCCGTGCCGAAGGCGGCTCGCGTGCTTTGGTATCAAAGCAAAGCGCTCGAACTCATGTCGCATTTCCTCTTCGAGCCGAAGGATCCGGAAATGTTCTGCATGCGGCAGAAGCGCGTGGCGCGCGATCGTGTCATGCGGGTAAAAGAGTTGCTGGCGCGGGACCTCGCGAATCCGCCGGCCCTCGAGACACTCGGGCAGGAGGTCGGGTGCAGCCCGTTCTACCTGAGTCGCATTTTTTCTCGCGAAGTGGGTCTCACCATTCCGCAATTTCTGCGCAACGCACGGATGGAACGGGCCGCTGAATTATTGCGCAGCGGCCGCTACAATGTGACGGAGGCCGCCATCGAGGTGGGCTACTCGAGCCTGAGCCATTTCAGCAAGGCGTTCTGCGAGACGATCGGTTGCTGTCCGGTTCTTTATCCGGCCGCCAAACATATCGTGCTTGATCGTTAGGCCGGGATGAGCTCAGCGGCTGCCAGCGCCGGAGGCAAACGCTCCGGCCTTTTTCTATTACCGACGGCCACGCTCTGGCAGCGTGAGATCGTGCGCTTTTATCGGCAGCGCAATCGCATCATCGGCGCGCTGCTTTCACCGCTCGTCTTCTGGTTCGTCATTGGGTCGGGCATCGGCCCATCGTTCCGGGTCGGCTCCGCGCCTAACGGAATGCGCTATCTCGAATACTTTTATCCGGGCACCCTCATTCTGATCATGCTTTTCACCGCCATCTTTTCGACCATCTCGATTATCGAAGATCGGCGGGAAGGATTTCTGCAGTCGGTTCTGGTCGCGCCGATCTCTCCCGGCAGCATCGTCTGTGGCAAGATTCTCGGGGGAACGACGCTGGCTCTTTTGCAGGGGCTCATTTTTTTGCTGCTCGCGCCGCTGATTGGCATCCACATCTCTCCAGAGCGGATTCTGGTTTGTCTCGGCACCCTCTTCATTGTCGGTTTTGGGCTGACCGGCCTCGGTTTTTTGGTCGCCTGGCCCATGGAATCGACCCAGGGATTTCACGCCATCATGAATGTCTTCCTCATTCCTCTCTGGCTCATGTCGGGAGCACTCTTCCCGGCCACGAATCCGCACTCCTGGATTTACTGGGCCATCCATCTCAATCCAGTCACTTACGGAGTCGCCGCAGTGCGCCGCGCGCTTTACGCCGGCGATCCCGGGGTGCTTAACCTGCCCGGTTTTGGGCTATCGATCGGTGTGTCGCTTGCCTTCGGGCTGATCATGTATGCGGTCGCCTACATCCTGGTGCAGCGAAAATCTTCATGAAAATAAAACGCGCTCTCCTTTCTGTTTCCGACAAAATCGGCGTGGCCGACTTCGCCCGCGAACTCGAGAAACAAGGGGTGGAGATCATTTCCACCGGCGGAACAGCGAGCTTGTTGCGGAAGGATGGGATCAAGACGGTCGACGTCTCCAGCTTCACTGGTTTTCCGGAGATACTCGACGGCCGCGTGAAGACTCTGCATCCCAAAGTGCACGGCGGGCTTCTCTACCTGCGCGGCGACAAAGAGCACGAGGCGGCCGCCCGGGAGCACGACATCCAGCCGATCGACCTGGTGGTGGTGAATCTTTATCCATTTGAGGCCACCATCGCGAAGCCCGGGGTGAAACTCGCGGAAGCCATCGAACAAATCGATATCGGCGGACCCTCCATGTTGCGCAGCGCCTCGAAGAATTATCAGTCGGTCACCGTGGTGGTCGATCCGGCGGATTACCCGGCTGTGCTCGACGAGATGCAGGGTCGAGAAGGGACCACGACGCTCAAGTTACGCGAACGCCTCGCGATTAAGGCCTTCTTGAAGACGTCGGATTACGACCGCTCGATTGCGAACTTCCTGAACGAGAAACAGAAAACAGAAACCTCTTTTTCACTTTCCTTGCCGCTCGTTAGTCGACTCCGCTACGGTGAGAATCCGCACCAGACCGCTTCAATTTACGGTGCTTTCACGGATCATTTCGAAAAGCTGCACGGAAAAGAACTTTCCTTTAACAACCTGCTCGATATCACCGCCGCGGCCGATCTCATCGATGAATTTTCGGAGCCCACCGTGGCCATCTTGAAGCACACCAATCCCTGCGGCGTCGGCACCGATCGAGACCTGCGGCAGGCTTGGTTGAAAGCTTTCGCCACGGACAAGCAAGCGCCTTTCGGCGGGATCATTATTTGCAATCGGCCGCTCGACCTCCCAGTGGCCAAGGCGATCAGCGAGATTTTCAGCGAGGTTATCATCGCGCCAGATTTTGACGCCGACGCGCGCGCTCTTTTGCAGAAGAAAAAGAATCTGCGTCTGATGCGAGCACTGCAGCCAGCGCTGGTTCAAGGTAAGCCGAAGCTCGATATTCGCTCCGTGCGCGGCGGATTACTCGTCCAGCAGAAAGACGCGGCCGAGCTCGACCAGCTCGAGACAAAAGTGGTGACCAAACGGCCACCTACGAAGCAAGAGATGGCCGCCATGCTTTTCGGTTGGCGAGTGGTGAAGCATGTGAAATCCAATGCCATCGTCTACGCGGGCTCCGAGCGGACGTTAGGCATGGGCGCGGGGCAGATGTCCCGGGTGGACGCCTCACGGATCGCCGTCTGGAAAGCGGCCGAATCCGGTCTGTCGCTGCAAGGCAGCGCCGTGGCCAGCGACGCCTTTTTCCCTTTCGCGGATGGGCTGATCGCGGCGGCCGACGCCGGCGCGACCGCCGCGATCCAACCCGGGGGTTCGGTGCGGGATAATGAGACGATCGCGGCGGCGGACGAACGTGGCATGACCATGGTTTTCACCGGCGTTCGGCATTTCCGGCATTGATGGTCACCCTCGGCCTTTTTCGTTAGGCTGCCGGCTCTAGAAGAACATGGCCAGGATCCAGCCGACCAGGACGAAGAACCCGACCAGCGACGCAGCCAGCTTTTTCGACACGTCTCGCCAGAGATAAGCGGCGGGGATGATGCTGAATGTGCCCAGGGTCATGGTGAGCATCATCACGTAGCCCAGTCCGACGCCCTGACGCATCAGTTGTGCGGGGAACATGACGTCGAGAGCGATCGGCACTGGCATGACGACCGCGATGAGACTAACGAGAGCCGCTTTCAGGGGCGTGACTTCCGAAAGGAGGGAATCCCACGGGACCAGAACGAGCAATGCCGCCGAGAGAAGGCTTGCCAGGAGCATAAGCGTGAGGGTCGGTTTGAGCAGCATCCAGACGTTTTTGCCGTATTCCTTAAACAATTCCAAAAACACGGTGATGAAGTTCTCTTCGCAGTTTCCGGGCGGGAGCTGAACCGGTCGAATTTCGCACGACTCGCTGACCTTCAGGGCGGGCAGCGGCTTGTCGCGTTCCAGCCATTGAATCAAAGCTGGGACGACCACGAGAATGACTCCGAGCACTACTACATACTTGGTCACGCTAACGAAAAATGGGAAAGCCGTGAAAGTCATGGCAACCACCACCGGGTTGAAAGTCGGGGAACTGAAGAGAAAGCCAAGGGCGACCTCGATTCGGCCGTTCCCTCGGGTCACTCCGCACGCGGCGGGGACCGCGCAGTTGGCGCAGACACCCATGGGCACGCCGATGAGCGCACCCTTGAGCGAGTTGAGGTAGAGGTTTTTCCCCACTTTAAGCGGGTAGTGGCGAAGGGTGGTGTGCAAGAGTGCGCCAAAGAGGACACCGAAGGTCATGCCGACCTTCATACCAGCGAGCCAGTTGACACTGGCCACCATGATTTGCCGCCAGACCGGCGCATCTGCCGGCGCAGTCATGACCTGGCTGCTGAAGGTCATGCTGGGGACCGCTTTGCCGAGGTGCTCTGCTTTACTGAATAAGGCCGGGTAGCGAGACCAAAACCAGAAGGTGCAGATGATGAGAAGGGCGGCCCCGATGAGGATGATCGGCCGCCACTGGCAACGAATTGAGAACGCTGATGGGGGAACGGTGGAATCGAGTGCGATTGTGCTCATAACGGTAGATGGAATCACGCGGGACTTTGGCTTGAACGCTGCAATTGATTGGCCCGGTTAACTTTAACCGGAAGAATTACGAGAATTTTGCCCCGTGGATTTCAGAATAGCATTATAAGTTTTACTTATGGTAGCTAAATTTTGATAAACATCGGTAAGCGATCGAAAAATGGTTCGTTAGACCAGGAAAATGCAGAAGGAATGTCCTCGAGGGAGATGAACCAACCGGCGTTGATTGAGTTCGCGTAAAACGAAAAACGCCCGGTGCTTTGCGAGCACCGGGCGCTATAAATCTCGAAATCTGAAGGACTATTCCTTCGGGGTCGAGGCCATCGAGGAACTGGTAATGTCCTCGGCACCTGCGTTTTTATAGACTTCCTTGGCGCGATCTTCCTGTTCGCCGTCGTGCACATGCACCGCGATGAGGTAATTGCCGGATTTCAGTTTCTCCTCATAGCGCTTCGCCTCGATCTCAGGGATGCCGAGGCCGATGAGACCCCCGACAATGCCGCCTGTCGCACCGCCGATCGCGGCTCCACTCAGGGCTGCCATAATCGGGCCAGCCGCGATAAGTGGGCCGACGCCCGGGATCGCGAGGGCACCGATGCCTGCGAGCAATCCGATCACGCCGCCAGTCACGCCGCCAGTCGCCGCGCCAGTCGTGGCACCCTCGGGCGCTTTGGTGGCTTTGACGTGGCCGATGTCATGCTTGCCTTCGGTGTCGGGCAAAAGGATTGAAATCTCGCTCGACGGAAACCCGGAGGATTGGAGACTTTCGACGATTTGTTCGGCTTGAGAGTGTGATTTTGCGATACAGAAAACTTGTGTTTTGGACATAATATTTGGGCTTTTTCTAGTTTTGTTGGTTGCTGCTTTACTTGGAGGCTTCCACCTCGAGTTCGTTCATGACCTTGGCGTCGCCGCTGTTCGCGTGAGCCAGTTTGGCAATGGTAGTCTTCTCCGCGGCGGATTTAACCGGTCCGCGCAGGGTCACGACACCATCGGCGGTGATGATCTTAATGTTCTTGGCCGTGATGCTCAGTGAGTCGTCCTTGATGATCGCGCGCCGAATGTCGGCCGTGATCTTGACGTCGGCCGAGCTATTGGACTGATCGCCTGCCGTCTTTGTTTCGCCGGAGCGATCGCGCGTGTTCTGCGCGGAATTGTCTGCCGGAGTGGGAGTTGCGGAAGGATTATCTTCGGCCGAGACCGCCAGGGTCAGGGCGCTGAGACACAGAAGAGAGAGTAGAGTTCGTTTCATAATAGGTTGGTGCACCGCCTACGCGGCGGTATAGCTGAAACGAAGCTGGTCGGAGAGCTGGCCGCGTCTAGAAAGATAAAGTTGGCAAGAGAAGGATTACCCGGGAATCCAAGACGTTCCTCTAAAACGAATTGGGTAAAGAAGGCCGACTCGATGATTCGGAGATGTTTATGATTGAATACTTCGGAGCACCGGCGTGTCTTAAACTTCGAATCGCTAAAAAAATGAAAATAAAACTTCCTGCTCTCGCTCTCGCCGCATTGCTCTTCATTGGGCTGCCGCTGGCGCCTTCCTCCGCTTACGTCGGTATTTCGGTCGGGATCGCACCGCCTGCCATCCCGGTTTATCAACAGCCTTACTGCCCGGCTCCAGGTTACCTTTGGACTCCCGGTTTTTGGTCTTACTCTGATTTTGGCTACTATTGGGTCCCGGGTGCCTGGGTGCGGCCACCTCGGGTTGGATTTCTCTGGACGCCCGGTTATTGGGGTTACAGCGGCAATCAATACATCTTTAACCAAGGTTATTGGGGGTCGAGCGTAGGCTTCTACGGCGGAATCAACTACGGTTACGGATACGGCGGCAACGGTTATTACGGTGGTCGCTGGGATCGTGGCACTTTCCGCTACAACACAGCGGTTTCACGCGTCAACACCAAGGTGATCACAAACACCTACGTCAACCGCGAAGTCGTGACGAATAACTCGGGATCCCGAGCCAGTTTCAACGGTCCCGGAGGAGCGCGAGCCAAAGCCACAGCGGCTCAGCAAGCTGCGGCTAAAGCTGAACATGTCGCTCCCACTGAAGCGCAAAAGTCGCAGGTAGAAACGGCCAAGAAAGATCCGGCGTTGCGCGTGGCCAACAACAAAGGGAAACCCAATGCTTCGGCGGTTGAGGAATTTCATAAAAAACATGGCGAAAAGGCGGCCGAAGCCTCCAACGCCGGCGGACAGAACAATAAGGCGGGCCGAGCTGATCGTTCGGCGCAGGCTGGAGATGCACAGGGTGGCGACTCGGCCAATCAGAATCGCGCAGGGAAACGCGCCGAAGCGGCAGGCGAAAATAATCGCGCAAAGAAGCGCGCTGAAGCGGCGGGCTCAAATAATCGTGCGGATCGAGCAGAGAAGGCCAACAACGGATCGACCCGGCCAGAGGCTCGCCGGCGCGCAGCTTCCGGCCAAGAGAACGCAGCGCAGAAAGATCGCCGTGCGAACGCACGTCAACAGGCCGAATCAAAAAAAAGGTCTGAGTCACCGGCAAAGCGAGCGCAAAACGCTCCAAACGCGCGCCGTCGCCCGCAGCAACCGGCGCAGGCCCGTCAGGCCGGTCCCGAACGCGGTCGAGGCCCGGCAGAAGCACCGCAGAATGGTAAGAAGAAGAAAAAACGCGGCCAGGACAAGCCGGACGACGGCCGATAGTTCGCCATTAGTCCAATTTCAGGGCTCTCCCAGTTGATGACGGGTCGGTGCGATAGGATCGCCCGACCCGTTTTCGCGGACGACACGAATTCGATCTATACCTTGCCGCCCCACCTAAATCTATCTCGGGAACAAGGGTTCAGGCCACGCCGAAGCCACTGAGCGTAATCGAAGAGAATAAGAAGCTAAGATATCGAGCTGAGGTCGGTGGTGATGTCTTGGCACGGAGGAAAGTATGGATTTTCTGCTCTCCAATACGCCCAGGAAAGAGATTTACGTGGCCGCTCGGTTACGATCGAATACCACGCTGTCATCTTCCCACCCATCCCTGTGATATGACGACGATGTCAGATCCTGTGGGGATTTTTGCAACCGTGAGCTTTTTGACGATAAGAGAGTCGTAGATTTATGTTCGACGCCGGCGAAAGAGCGCAGCTTGCACGATGATCCCGAAGATGGCCAGCCCTACGATCAGGAGTGTTAGTCCGGTTGAGGG
>JBPCLK010000017.1:0-11944 GCA_051003355.1 Chthoniobacterales bacterium
GCGCGGGCCTCTTCTTTCACGCAGCCCTCAAGGCAGGCGGGCTCAACCCGGGCTTCGATCGCGCGGGAGCGCTCTCGGCCGAGATGGATTTCACCCTGCGTAACGAGGATGAGGACGCGGCCCGCCGCACCATGCTGGCCGCGGTTCATCGGGTCAGCGCGCTGCCTGGAGTGAAGGCCGCCGCGCTGACCACCATGTTGCCTTTTGGCAATCTGACCAACGCGCGGCGAGTGATCCGGGCGGAGGAAGTGGCCGGGGCGAAGACCGATCCAAACGCTCCTGATCCCGGGGCCAGCGGTCTGTTCACAGCGGTCACGCCGGGCTGGTTTGACGCGATCCGGGTGCGCTTCCTGCGCGGACGCGATTTCACCGAGACGGAGGCGGAGAACAAGGATTCGCCGAGGGTCTTGATCATCGACGAGGTGATGGCGAAGAAGCTCTTCCCGAAAGGCGACGCGCTTGGGCAGCATCTGCGCTACACCATCCCGCCTAACGACGGCCAGCCTAACGATTTTACGATCGTCGGGATCGTGAGCCCGCATCGGCATGAAGTGCTGGACGACGAGATGCCGAAGCGGATTTTTGCGCCTCTCGCGCAGGCTTACAGTGGCGGCGTGATCCTCCAGGTGCGCCTGGCGCGGGACGATCGCGCGAGCGTCGCGGCCATGATTCCGACCTTGCGCCAGACCCTGCGCGAGATCGATCCGGCAATGCCGATTCTGCGCATCGATCCGTTTGAGGATATCGTGGAGAAGAACGTGGGGCTCTGGGCGATCCGCTTTGGCGCGGTGCTTTTCGGGATTTTCGGTGGCGTGGCGCTATTGCTCGCGGTGGTGGGCGTTTACGGGGTGAAAGCTTACGCGGTGGCGCGGCGGACCCGCGAGATCGGGATTCGCATGGCCTTGGGCGCGAATCGCCACGACGTCTTCGGGCTGATCATGAAACAAGGCGCGCTCCAGACGGCCTTCGCGCTGGGTCTGGGGCTGCTCCTCGCGCTCGGGCTTGGGCGGCTCTTGGCGCGGATGCTCTACCAGGTGAGCCCGAGTGATCCGCTGGCCTTGATCTCGGCCAGCGTGCTGCTCGGGGCAGCGGCTTTGCTCGCGTGTTACGTGCCGGCGCGGCGTGCCATGCGGGTGACGCCGATGACAGCCTTGCGGACGGAATAACCATAGGCGCTCCCCAGAAGGGCAGTGCTCATGGCGGGGCGAGTGTTTGACGCTTCGCTTCCGATTCAGGTTTCGTGAAGACACGAGAAAAAGAGGTCGCGGGCTGGTTGGGAGCGGTGCTAACGCTGAGCACTTTTGCCATGCTGGTCTTTTTGGAAAACCGGCGGCCGCTCCGACGTCGCTCGGTGGAGTCGAAAATTCTTCGCAACGTCCGCAACCTGGCCCTGGCGGTGGTCGGAGCAGTGAGCGTGCAGTTAGCTGAGCAACCGGTCGTCAGGCCGCTGGCTCGCCTGGTGGAAAAGCGGAAGCTAGGCTTGCTCAAGAAATTCGACCTGCCGGCCTGGGTGGAGATTCCGCTCGCTATCGGGTTGCTCGATTACACGCTCTATCTCTGGCATGTGCTGACCCATCAGGTGCCCTTTCTCTGGCGCTTCCACCAGGCGCACCACGTCGATCTCGACATGGACGCTTCGACTGCGCTGCGTTTTCATTTCGGTGAACTTATGCTTTCGATTCCCTGGCGCGCGCTCCAGGTTGTTTTGATCGGCGTTTGTCCCTACGCGTTATCGCTCTGGCAGACCGGCCTGCTCATGGAGATCATGTTTCATCATTCCAACGTCGAGCTTTCGCCCGGGCTGGAACGCTGGCTGCGCAGGATGGTGGTCACGCCGCGGTTGCACGGCATTCATCATTCGATCGTGGATGACGAGGTGAACTCAAACTGGTCCAGCGGTCTCACCATCTGGGATTGGTTGCACCGCACGTTGAAGATCGACGTCCCGGATGAGATCACGCTGGGGATGCCGTCCTATCTTGATCTGGACGACGTGCAGCTGAGGGAAGTGATCGAGATGCCGTTCGTTAGGCAACGTGCGCCGCGTTTTCTGCCTTCCCGGACGGAGAATTAACCGCAGAGGAAACAGAGGTTGAGGGACACCAATCTTTCTCGGCGTTCTCTTTGGTGAATCATTTCCGGATTTGGCCGTCGCCTCTGATGACGTATTTGTAGGTGGTGAGCTCTTCCAGGCCCATGGGACCGCGAGCGTGCAGCTTGTCGGTGCTGATGCCGATCTCCGCGCCGAAACCAAATTCGCTGCCGTCGGTGAAACGGGTCGAGGCGTTCCAATAAACGGTCGCGGAATCGACTTCACGCAGGAAGCGCTCCGCCAGTTCCTCGTCCCTCGTCACGATGCAATCGCTGTGGTGCGAGCCGAAGTGGTCGATGTGCTGAATGGCTTCGTTAGGCGAGTCGACGGTTTTGATCGCGAGGATGAGATCGAGAAACTCGGTGGACCAATCATCCTCGGTGGCGGCCCGCAGTTTCTCGTAACCGTCCTGCGATAACTCCGCGAAAGCAGTCTGGTCCGCGCGAAGCTCGACTTGCTTTTCCTTCAGCCGCGGTCCGAGTCGGCGCAGGAACTCCGGCGCGATCGCGCGATGCACAAGGATGGTTTCGATCGCATTGCAAACGCCGGGACGCTGCGTCTTGGCGTTGACCACGATCTCAGTAGCCATCCCGAGGTCGGCCGCTTCATCGATGTAAACGAGGCAGATGCCGTCGGAATGTTTGATCACCGGCATGCGCGCGACTTTGACCACGGCCTCGATCAAAGCTTTGCCGCCGCGCGGAATGATGAGGTCGATGTAGCGATCCATCTCCGCCATTTGCCGGACGGCGTCGCGGTCGGTGTGCGGCACGAGCAGGATACAGTCGTTAGGTAAACCGGCTTTGGCGCCGCCTTCCTGGAGGGCGGCGGCAATGGCGAGATTGGAACGAATCGCTTCCGAACCACCGCGCAGGATGGTCGCGTTGCCTGTCTTGGTGCAGAGCACGGCCGCGTCGCTGGTCACATTCGGTCGGGATTCGTAAATGATGCCGACCACTCCGATCGGCACGCGCATCTTGGCAATGCGGATGCCGTTAGGCTGGGTCCAGGCACGGATGGTTTCGCCGACCGGATCCGGTAACTGGGCCACCTGGCGGATGCCGTTAGCCATCGATTGAATGCGAGAGTCTGTGAGAGTGAGCCGATCGAGCATGGCGCCGCTCAGTCCGTTGCTCCGGGCTCGCGCGAGGTCTTGCTCGTTGGCGGCCAGGATGGTCGCGGTCTGGCAGACGATTTCGTCGGCCATGGCGGCGAGGGCGGCGTTTTTGTGCGCGGTTGGCAATTGCGCGAGACGCTGGGCAGCCTTCCGGGCGCGGCGGCCCAGGTCGATCATCTCATCGTGCAAAGCCATGGATTTTCGCCCTTAAATCGCCTAACGAGTCTTGCTTGAGCGCCGCGACTGGAAACGGGTGCCGGTCACTTCGCCGGCTACGGCGGCAGCGATGCGGTCCGGACGCCGCCCATTGATGATGACGGTGGTGATGCCTTGGTCGACGGCCATTTTGACTGCTTCGAGTTTGGACATCATTCCGCCCACAGAAAAACGGCCTTTGCTGCCGTTAGCCAGTTTTTTTACCCGATCGATATCGCGCACCAGCGGGATGAGCTTGCCATCGCCGTCGAGCAAGCCATCCACTTGCGTGAGGATGATGAGGAGATCAGCGCCGGCCAGGGTGGCGACCTCGGCGGAGAGCCGGTCGTTGTCGCCGAAGCGGAGTTCCTCGACCGCGACGGAATCGTTTTCGTTAATAATCGGCACGATGTCTTGCGAAGAAAGGAGACGCTCGAGGGTGTTGCGAGCGTTGGTGCGGCGGATGGTGCTGTCGAGATCGCTGTGGGTGAGGAGGAGCTGGGCGACGTTGAGTTTGTAGCGGCCGAAGGCGGTCTCGTAGGCGCGCATGAGCTTGGATTGCCCGACGGCGGCGCTGGCTTGGGCGGTGGCGAGATCGCTCGGGCGTTCGGTGAGGCGCAGGGCGCCCATGCCCGCGGCCACCGCGCCGCTGGTCACCATGACGCATTGATGACCGCGGTGCACGAGGTCGGCGACTTCCGCGCTGAGACGCGCAAATTGCTTGGCGTCGAGCCCGGGGCCATTCGTGCGGGTGAGCGTGCCGGAGCCAAACTTGAGGACGATGCGCCGGTGTCTGTGCGGCGCTTTCTTTTTTGCGGTAGGCATGATGAAAATGACCGAACTCTACTGCACCGCCGGGATATTCGGCCGAATCAGTGGCGAGTCAGGCGAAAACTGAATCAGCACGCGTCATGCCGACGATTCCGCTGGTTGCCAGGCTGTGGTTACCGTGCGGGCGATGTTTTGGGAGTTGGTGCTGGGAGGCCGTTCGTGCTTTCATTGCGCCAGCACTCGGGCCTATAGCTCAGCGGTTAGAGCAGGGGACTCATAATCCCTTGGTCCCAGGTTCGAATCCTGGTGGGCCCAGGCCGCTGCTGAATTGCCAAGATCAATGGAAAGCCCGGCCTCGCCTTCCTGGTTCCGCTCCGGGCGGTCCGGTTCAATCCTTCGCGGCGCCGGCCGCTGGCTGCGGGTCGCTCTGGAAATCGCGGTCTTGAGCGGGCTCATTCTCGGGATGCGCTGTGCCAATTTTCCTGACGTGTTTGTGCAGGGAAAGATTTACTTCGTCGATGCGGATTGCTACGCGCGCATGACTCGGGTGCGACTGGTGGCGGAGCATCCTGGCGTGGTCGTTAGGCAGCATGATTTTGAAAATTACCCGACCGGCATTCGCCCGCACACCACCGCTCCATTCGATTATCTGATTCTATTGCTGGCGATCCTGCTGCGGCCGTGGAGCGCGCAGGCTCTCGACCTGGCTGGCGCGCTCGTTTCGCCGGTAATGGCGCTGGCCGCGGGGTGGTTTCTCTACTGGTGGACGCGCCGGCTGGGCTGGCTGGAACGTTACCTGGCGCTGCTGGTGTATGCGCTCAGCGCGATCCTGGGGCACGGCACGTCGCTGGGCCGACCGGACCAGCAATCCCTTCTCATCGTAACGCTGCTCGTGGGGCTGGGGGCGGAATGGCGGCTGGCGGAAAAGCCAACGCGAGGCTGGGCGATGGCAAGCGGCTTGAGCTGGGGACTCGCCCTGTGGGTATCGCTTTACGAGCCGCTCATTCTGTTGGTGGCTTTGCTCGTCGCGCGCGTCTTTTTAGAAAGAAGGAGCGTCTGGCAGGGGGAAAGGCGCATCGGTTGGTGGATTCTGCTCGGTGTTCTCCTGCTGGCCGCGGTGGTGGAAAGACGGTGGCCCAGTTGGCCGATGGCGTCGCCTTTCTTCGGCACGTGGGCGGCCACGATTGGTGAGCTGAAGCGCGTCAGCCTGACGGATCCGGCTTTGATTTTCTGGTGCGGCGGTTTGCTGCTCGTTAGTCCGTTGCTTCTTTATCTGGCCTGGCGAGCTCGCACGCTGCCGCGCGGATTTGTTTTGCTCGTTGTTTTCTGTTTTGGGCTGACGCTCTGGCAGGCGCGATGGGGGTATTTTCTAGCGTTACTCATTGTGCTCACGATCCCGGCCCAGCTTGCCGTTGTGCGGGGTAAATGGTGGCAGGCACTTCTTGCGCTCTTGGCCATTTTCCCGCTCCTGCAATATTGGGATCGGCAGCTTTGGCCTAACGACGAGACGCGGCAGGCGCGAGCAGCCGCGCGGCTGCTCGCGCAGCAATGGCGCGGCGTGGCCACGGCCCTGGTGGACGCCGGGCGCTCGCCGATCATGACGCCATGGTGGCTCGCGCCAGCGATCACTTACTGGTCGGGACAACCCAGCGTGGCGGGCAGTTCGCATGAAAGTCTGCCCGGCATCGTCGAAAGTGCACGCTTCTATCTTTCCACCTCGCCGGCGGAGGCTGCGCAAATCCTGCGACGCCACCAGGTGCGGTGGGTTCTGGCCGGCGACGGTGAAGCGGTCGGGGCGAATTCCGCCGCGCTCCTGGGAGTTTCGGTGCCTCCCGTCGCTCTCTGTCGACAACTCGAACTCGCCCCTGCGAAAATCCCGCCACATCTCCAATTCGTCCTCCGGAATGGCGGCGCGATTCTCTATGAAGTCTCCGATTTTTCACAGAAATCCGAGGTCATTGCACCCACCGAGCGTTGACAGGCACAACTCTGGCTCCTAAGTATGCTGCGTGTTAAGAAAATTCATCCCGCAGAAGTCTGCGCCGCCGGAAGATACCTATTCTCCCGGACCGAGTCCTGCTGAAGAAATTCCCCTTTCTTCTCCTCGGGAGGAAGCACCTAAACCAACAATCAAGAACGAGCAAAAACCTATGGCCGAACAACCTGGCAAAGACGTCCTCTCGAAAGATGTCGAGATCAAAGGCAGCATTAAATTTCAAAAAGAGCTGATGATCGACGGAAAAGTCGAAGGCGAAATCAACTCTGACGGCGTCCTGACGATCGGTGAAAACGCCGACATCCGAGGCGAGATCAAGACGAAGTCGATCACTGTTTACGGCAAAGTCCACGGCAACATCACGGTCGCGGAACGCTGCGAACTCAAATCGCGCTGCACGCTGCAGGGTGATCTGAAGGCGGCCCGCCTCGTGATCGAGGAAGGCGCGACTTTCATCGGTAAATCCGAAGTGACCACAGGCAAAGCGCCCGCCCCTTCCGCGAACAGCGGAGCGAGCCGCATCGAGGGCGCGCGCAACGACGACGCGCCTGCTGCGAAGCCGACCTTTGCCGGTCGCTCCTAGAGCTTTAGCCGCACGGCATCGCTGTGGCCAAGTCGCCTCCGAAGGTCAGTGTGGATTGTCCGCACTGCGGCTTTAAACAGGAGGAGTACGCCGCAGCCAAAAGCACGCTCTGCCGCCAGTGCGGCAGGCATTTCGTCGTCGCGGGAGTCGAGCAGCGAACGGTCAGCGTCGGTGGGGCCAAGGCCGCGCTCGAACTGGGCGGCGCGGCCGCCGTGCAATCTCTCCGCAGCCGTTTCGAGGGGCTCTGGAATCGGCCACGCATCACCTCCGTAGCCTGCTTCGATTGCGGGACGGTGCAGGAGCTCAATTCCATTGCCACTTCCACCATTTGCCCGTCGTGCAGCGTGCATATGGACCTGCGCGACTACAAAATTAACACTCCTTTCAGCCGGGCCATTCGCACCCATGGCGAGGTGCACGTGACTTCCACTGGCGATCTCAGCAGTAGCAGCGTCGTGTGCCGGGCCGCCGTCATCGAAGGGCGGCTTCGCGGCAGTCTGCATTGCACTGGCAAAGTGGAATTTCGCACCCCGGCCAAGGTGCAGGGAAAACTCTCGGCCCCGGAGGTGATCATCGGCAAAAAAGCCGACGTTCAATTTTTCCGTCAGCTACAAGTGGGCACGATCGAGATACGCGGTAAAATGTCGGGTGAGATCGTGGCCGAGACGGTGGTCACGATTCGCAACCACGGCTCGCTCGATGGCAATGTGGTGGCGCGCTCCATCAATGTAGAAAAGGGCGGTACTTTCAACGGCCAGCTGATCATTGGCCGCCGGAAATGGGAGCAGGGCGAGCTGATTCCCGATGAAGATGGGACGGCCGATCCGGCTAGCGAGACGGCTCAGGATCACGTGCCGCCGCAACCTTTTGGTTTGACGGCAACTTCGTAGGTTTGCGGTCGATGCAAAAGCTGTTTCCGCGCAGTCCCTACGAGCGCCTTGGGGGATACGTTCACCTGCCGCGGCTGATCGACAAGGCGCGCCTCCATCGCAAGGGCCTGCTGCACGGTTACAACTACAAGACCGTGGGGTTCGACAAGCATCTGCTCGCTTTCCTGAAGCTCGATCCGGACGCCTTTGAAAAAGTGGCTAACGAAGAGGAAGAGGACGCTGGGATTCTGAGCTGGGTGGAAAAAAACGGCGTCCAGCATACGCCGGAAGAAGTCGACCAATGGAATGAGGCGATGATTTCACGTCATCCTGATACGGCGGAAAAGAAGGCGCGTTTCGTCCATTTCCTGAAAGAAGCGGGCGGCGCCGGGCGCAAAGACATCCGCACCTATTTCGACCTGATCGAGTTCGACGAAGGCCGCCTGAAATAATGTGGGAGGGGCCTTAGTGCCCCGATTAAATGGCGGGGAGACAGGGAATCGGGACGTAAAAGACAGGGGAATCGGGGCACAAAAGCCCCATCCCACATTGTTACAAGTCAGCGAAGATCTTGTTCGCTTGCTCGAGCGTCTCTTTGCTCCCAATGTCGTACCACGTCCCCTTGATTTGATATGTTTTCACAGGACGCCTCGTATAGAGCCACTGGATGAACCGTCCGGGTTGATCCGGGTTATTACCCGCCGCGATATAGGTCGTGAAAAGCTCCCGCGTTTCCGCGGCGAAGTAATAAAGAGCGATGCCGGTGATGGTGCTGTCCGGCTTGGCCGGCTTCTCTTCGAAGTGGGTGATGACGCCCTCCGCATTGGTCTTGATGCTCGAGTATTTCTTCATCGCCTCGAGATCGTCCACGTCGTAAGTCGCCAGCGTGGCTGCGGAGCCTTTCGCCTGCTCGGCAAATTCCGTTAGGGGTTCACTGAAGAGATTATCGCCCGCCACCACGATCATCGGTTCGCCGGTCAATTCTTCCTGCGTGAGCACGTAGCGGATGTCGCCAATGGCGCCCAGTTTGTCGGAGTCGTCTTTCGAACCGTCGTTCACGATCTTGAACGACATTTTGCCGTGCGACTGATTGTATCGATCCGCCCACTCCTGGAAATCCTTGGCGAACTTATCGTTCGTCACCACGTAGATCGTGCCGAGGTCGGGAATGGGTGCGAGATTGTCGAGCACCCATTCGATCATTGGTTTGCCCGCGACTTCGAGGAGCGGTTTCGCTTTCGTGAGGGTGAGCGGGTAGAGACGGGTAGCGTAGCCGGCAGCGAGGATAAGAACGTTCATAAAGTGGAAGCCGAAGTTATACGGTTCCGCCCATTCGGCAAAATTCCGGGCGCTGCGATGGTCGTTAGGCGCGTAAACGGACGGCCGCTTCGGTCAGTTCGTGTTGTAAATGCGCGATCCGTTTGCCATCCGTGATCTTGCCGCGCGAAGCGGTGTCCGTGACGTAAAACGTATCGATGGCCGCACCTTTCTCGGTGTTGATGCGGGCGAGCACGATGTAGACATGGTTGCGTCCCAGGCAGGCCACCAGGTCGTAAAGCAGGCCGAGCCGGTCCGGTGTTTCCACCTGGATCAGAGTGGAGCTGGGATGGGTTTTGTTTTCGATCGTGATGCGAGTTTGAAATTCAAGCTCGTCACTCTGCTTCATCCCTTGGCGCTGGATGTTGGCGAGGAGCGGCCCCATCTCGAAGCGCTCCGTTTCGAGAGCGAGACGCAGGACCGATTCAACGGTGGCGATCTCATGCGGATCGGTCACCGGCCGGAGTTTTTTGTTCCGCACCCGGAAGACGTCGAGCACCAGGTTGTCACCGCGGACAAAGATGTCGGCACTCAGGATATTGAGTGAAGCGACCGTGAACGCCCCGGCGATGCTGCCGAGCAGTTGCAGGCGATCCCAGGTGCAGATCGAGACGACGCTGTGACCCTGTTCCAGTTGCGCTTCCCAATGGAGCGCCGGTTCATAGGCCGGCTCATTGCGCTCGTAAATGTCCCGCCAAAAAGTACGGAAGAGTTGGAGATGAGCGACGATTTCCGCCGGGCCAAAGGCCTGGAAATAGTTTTCCGGCATATACTCGAAATGCGCGTCGATCTCATCGGCAAAGTCGGGCGAGAGTTTTTCCGCCACGTCGTCGCGCAATCGATCACGGGCGATTTTGAGTTGTGAAATGAAGCCTTCCTGATCCTGCAAATAGCGCGAAGTCGCGTGATAGAGTTGCCAGACAAGCGATTCCTTCCAGTCCGACCACGCCTCCGTGGTGCCTTGGCCGTCGGCCAGCGTGAGGAGCATGAGCGCGTCGAGGTTCGCCTGCGATTTCACGATGGCCGCAAACTCGATCACCGTGGTCGGATCATCGAGATTTCGCTGTTGCGCCATGCTGGACATGGTGACGTGATGATCCACCAGCAAGACCAGCGAACGACGTTGTTCTGAGGTAAGCTGGAGCCGCGCCGCCACACCCTGCGCGAAGAGCGCGCTCGCTTCCGAGTGCGGCCGCGCACCGACGCCTTTGCCGGTATCGTGCAGGAGGAGCGCGAGATAAAGAACGTAGGGGTTGGGTAGTTGCTCGAAAAGCTTCCGGTAAGGCTGCAATTTGCGCTCCTCGGTGTCGCAGAGAGCGTCGAGTTTCTCGAGACAGACGAGCGTATGTTCGTCGGCCGTGTAGCGATGGAAATATTCGTGCTGCACCAGGCAGGTGAGATGACCAAACTCGGGCAGATAGCGGCCGAGGAAATCGATCTCGTGCATGATGCGCAGGATGCAGGCGCCTTTGCCTTTGCGGCTGAGCATGCGGGCGAAGAGGTCGCGCGTCCCTTTGGCATAACGAAACTCGCGCGTCACCAGACGCAGTTGCCGGCCTAACAAGTCGGTCAATTCCGCGCTCAACTTGAGCCCACGTTCCTGCACGTGCTCGAACGCTTCCATGAGCAGCGTCGGATCCTCCTGGAAGATTTCCGGATCGCTCACGTGCAATTGCTGGCCCCGGCTGAAAAACGGACCGAAGTGTTCTTCGGGTTCGCGATTCCTCGAGAGGAGAGGAAAGAAAAGCCGTCGCGTGGTGTTCGCGGTGCCCGTGGCGTAGCGCTCGGTCAGGCGCTCGGTGATGCGAAAGATGTTCCGCGTATGCGCGTAGTAATCTTTCATGAATGCCTCGCTCCGCGCGATCGGCGTTTTGTGGTCGTAACCCAGCAGGCGTGCGAGCTCGGCTTGCAGGGTCAGGTGGAGGACGTCGGCCGAGCGTTTGCTGATGTAATGCAGTTGTGTGCGCACGCGCAGCAGGAAATCGTAGGCCGCATCGATCCGGCGCCGGTCGCCTGTGCTCAGCCAGTCTTTACCGACCAGATGCGTGGTGGTGAGAGCGCCTTCCTTGAAGCAGGTGATCCAGAGCAGATTCTGGTAATCGCGCAGACCGCCGCAGCCGCGTTTCACATTCGGTTCCTGGAGATACACGTTATCGGCAAATTTCCGGTGCCGCTGCGCCTGGTCCTCCATGCGCGCCATGATGTATTCCTTCTCGTGACCGTTCACGCAGTGCTTGCGGAATTGCGAGCGGAACCGCTGGAAGATGTCGGTCTTGCCGGTCAGATGACGCGCCTCGAGCATCGCGGTCTTGGTCAGCATGTCGCCGTTGGCTTGCGCCACTGCTTCGCGGACCGAGCGCGTGGAGTGGCCGACCTTTAACCCGATGTCCCAAAGGAAGTAAAGCACCTGCTCGACCACGTGTTGCAGGGACGCCGGCACGTCATCGCCCACGTCCGGATGGAGAAACATCACGTCCACGTCACTGCCTGGATTAAGCTCGCCCCGACCGTAACCGCCGAGCGCGACCATGGTGACCGGCGTGACCTCTTTGCCGTTCTTTTCCCGGGCGGAATCGACTGCCGCGGCAAAAACATGACGCAGAAGCACGTCGATGAGAGCCGCGCGGCTCGTGCACACTTCGCGCCCGCCCCCGCCCGCATGGTGGCGCAGGCGTAGCCGGTGATTCTCGATCTTCAGAAACCGCTGATAAAGAGGGAGAAGATGTGGCGCTTCGGTCTTGGCGGCGAGCGCGAACTCGCGCTCCGCGTGTTCCAGGACCTTATCTTGATGACGAGACACGTGGGAGGAACTTAAAATCGAATTCCGGATATCGAAATCCGAATCTCGCCGCGTCGAGAAGGCGCGAACCCTGCACTAGAGCTGGATCGAGAAGCGCTTCATCTTGTTATAAAGCGTCGGGCGCTGGATGCCGAGGAGCTCGGCGGCTTTCTTCTTGTTCCCGTGACATTGCGCGAGCGCGTCTAGAATCGCGGCGCGTTCCAT
>JBPCLK010000018.1:0-39890 GCA_051003355.1 Chthoniobacterales bacterium
TCGCTGAAATTTCGGCACGCTAATTTTTGGAGCGACCCAGCCCGGCGGTGAAAATCTCCGGATTCTGTGGAACTTTGCTCCATGTATCCGCCGAAGCTCGACCAGATCATCGACCTTTTTGAACACCTCCCCGAGGTGGAACGCCGCGAAACGCTCGTCTCGTATTCCGACAGCGCACCAAAACAAGAGCCTCGCGACGGAGAGAAGTTCGATCTCGAAGACGTGCGCAAAGATGAAGAATGCGCCGATAAAGTGGGCGTTTACCTGCAAGTCGACGACGAGGGAAAGGCGCACCTGCGCATGACGCTCGGTCCAGAAGTGCAAACCCTGACCCGCGCCATGACCTCGATTCTTTGTAAAGGACTCGACGGCGCCACGCCGCAGGAGATTCTCGATCTTCCGAGTGACTTCGTGACTCGCATCGTTGGGGCCGAACTCGTCCGCGTGCGCAGCCAAACGACCTACTACGTGCTGACGCGGATCAAGGGCGTGTGTAAAGTTTACCTCGACCGGCAGCGCGCCCAGCAGGTCGCCTAAAGCGAAAAATTTACGCCCCCCGAGGCAGTTAAGGAGACTGACTTCCTCGACCTCGGCCCGTTTTTGTATACGGTCCGACAGCGCGCATGCCGAGGAACGAACAACTCCAGAAAATCCTCCTCATCGGCTCTGGCCCGATCATCATCGGGCAGGGCTGCGAGTTCGATTATTCTGGGGTGCAGGCCTGCAAAGCCTTGCGCGAGGAGGGTTACGAAGTCGTCCTCGTGAACTCGAACCCGGCCACCATCATGACCGATCCGGAGTTCGCCGATCGGACCTACATCGAGCCGATCTCGCCCGAGGTGATCGAGCTCATCCTGGAACGCGAGAAACCCGATGCCATCCTGCCCACGATGGGCGGACAGACCGCGCTCAACGCCGCGATGGAATTGAATCGTAATGGTGCGCTCGTTAGGCACGGTGTCCAATTGATTGGAGCGAGCGCGCTGGCCATCGCGAAAGGCGAAGATCGCCAGCTTTTCAAGGAAGCGATGCTGCGCATCGGGCTCGATGTCGCGCGCTCGGGCATCGCGCGCTCCCTGGCCGATGCCGAACGCGTTGCCGGTGAGATTGGGACTTTCCCGCTGATTATTCGGCCGGCCTTTACCTTAGGCGGCTCGGGCGGCGGCATCGCCTACAATCGCGAAGAGCTGCAGTCGATCGTCGAACTCGGCCTCGATCTCTCGCCGGTCAGTGAAGTCTTGATCGAGGAGTCATTGTTAGGCTGGAAGGAATTCGAGATGGAGGTCATGCGCGACCGGGCCGACAACTGCGTGGTCGTTTGCTCAATCGAAAATCTTGATCCGATGGGCGTGCACACGGGCGACTCGATCACCGTCGCACCTGCGCAAACGCTGACCGACCGCGAATATCAGGCGATGCGCGACGCGTCGTTTGCGGTCATCCGCGAGATCGGGGTCGAGACCGGCGGATCGAATATCCAGTTCGCGATCAACCCGGAGGACGGACGGATGATCGTGATCGAGATGAACCCGCGCGTCTCGCGCTCGAGCGCGCTAGCTTCCAAGGCGACTGGTTTTCCCATCGCCAAGATCGCGGCCAAGCTCGCGGTCGGCTACACGCTGGACGAAATCCGGAACGACATTACGCGTGAAACGCCGGCCAGCTTCGAGCCAACGATCGACTACTGCGTGGTCAAAGTGCCGCGCTTCACTTTTGAGAAATTCCCGGAAGCCGACCCGACCTTAACGACGCGGATGAAGAGCGTCGGCGAAGCGATGGCCATCGGGCGCACCTTTAAGGAAGCGCTGCAAAAGGCCCTCCGCAGTCTGGAGATCAAGCGCTTCGGGCTATGCTGCGATGGCCGGGAAACGCGGGTCGACGAGGAGACGCTGCGGCGCAAGCTGAGCGTGCCGAATGCGGAGCGGATTTTCTACCTGGCGCAGGCAATCCAGGACGGGATGTCGATCGAGGAAATCTTCGCTCTGACGAAGATCGATCGCTGGTTTCTGAGCAACATCGCGCAGATCCTGGCAGAAGAAGCCCACCTTGGGAAAGAGGGCGCCGGTATTTTGCGCCGGGCCAAGCGGCTCGGATTTTCCGATTGCCAGATCGCGCACTCGTTAGGCGTGAAGGAAGAGGACGTGCGCGCGCGGCGCATCGCCGAAGGAGTTCTCCCGACTTATCGCCTGGTCGATACCTGTGCGGCGGAATTTGAGGCTTACACGCCTTATTATTATTCCACCTACGGCGACGAGAACGAAGTTCGGCCGAGCGAAAAAAAGAAGATCATGATTCTGGGCGGCGGTCCGAATCGGATCGGGCAGGGCATCGAATTCGATTACTGCTGCGTGCACGCCGCCTTTGCCCTGCGGGAGGAGGGCTTCGAGACGATCATGGTCAACTCGAATCCGGAGACCGTGTCGACCGATTACGACACGAGCGACAAGCTCTACTTCGAGCCGCTCACGCACGAGGACGTGCTCAATATTTACGAACAGGAAAAGCCGGAAGGCGTCATCGTGCAGTTCGGCGGACAGACTCCGCTTAACCTGGCGGCCGGCCTGAAGGCTGCGGGCGTCCCCATCATCGGGACGCAACCGGAGAGCATCGAGCTGGCGGAGGATCGGAAACTTTTCGCCGAGATGCTCGATCGCCTCAAGCTGCGCCAGACGCCGAGCGGCTCGGCGGTCAGTGCAGACGAAGCGATCGCGATCGCGGAGCGCATCGGCTATCCGGTGCTCGTGAGGCCATCCTTCGTCCTGGGTGGCCGCGCCATGGAACTGGTTTATCACGCGGACGACCTGCGCCACTACATGCAGAGCGCAATCGAGGTCAGCCCGGAGCGACCGGTGCTGGTCGATCGGTTTCTCGAGGATGCGATCGAGGTGGACGTCGATTGCATCGCGGATGGCGAGATAGCCGTGATCGGCGCGATCATGGAGCACATCGAGGAAGCAGGCATTCACAGCGGTGACAGCGCCTGTGTCGTGCCGACCTTTTCGCTTGCACCCGAAATCCTGAAGGAAATCACCAGCGCAACCAAGGCGATGGCGAAGGAACTCCAGGTGCGCGGGCTGATGAACGTGCAGTTCGCGATCAAAGGCGACAAGGTTTACGTGCTCGAAGTGAACCCGCGCGCCTCGCGCACGGTGCCGTTTGTGAGCAAGGCGATCGGCGTTCCGCTCGCGAAACTCGCCGCGAAAGTGATGACCGGCGCAAAGCTGAGCGATCTCGGTTTCACGAGCGAGATCGTGCCGGCGCATTACTCGGTCAAAGAAGCTGTCTTCCCGTTCCTGCGTTTCGAGGGCGTCAGCATTTCGTTAGGCCCAGAAATGAAATCGACCGGCGAAGTCATGGGCATCGATGCCGACCTCGGCCTGGCCTACGCCAAGTCGCAGCTCGCGAGCAATTGGCCGCTGCCCGTGGCCGGCAACGTTTTCATCAGCGTGAAGGACAGCGATAAGCCGAACGTGATCGCGCTCGCCCGCGAGTATGCGCAGCTCGGTTTCGGCATCGTCGCAACTTCGGGAACGGCCGACACCCTCGCCGAGGCCGGGGTTGAAGTGACCAAGGTGTTCAAAATCGCCGAAGGCCGGCCGAACGTGCGCGACCTGATCAAAAACGGACAGATCCAGTTCATCATCAACACGCCGAGCGGCAAGACGCCGCGTCAAGACGAAGTGAAAATCCGCACGGCCGCTTTAACCGAGCGCATCCCGATCATGACCACGGTGCGCGCCGCTTCCGCGAGCGCGAAAGGCATCCGCTCTCTCCAAAAGGGCCGGATGACCGTGCGCAGCCTGCAGGAATATCATCCGCGGACTCGTTAGGCCGGGGAACGTTTCCCTTCTACTGAAAGAGAGCCGGCAATTTCAGCAGCGTGTTGTAGACGCCCCAAACCAGGGGAATGCCCACCACCAGCCATGAGATCGCCAGCATCGCACCGTTTCCGCTCGTGCTATCGTTTTCAGCCATAAATTTCTCCTAGTTAATGCGCTTCGGATCGCCTTTATAATGATACTTCTCGTCGACGGGTTTGACGCAGAGATTGCAGATCAGCGCAATGACTAACAAACCGGCCATCAAATACATGGTGGGCGCGTAGAGATTGACTCCAGTCGCTCCGCGAGCCTTGAGATAGACACGAATGTAATTGACCAGCACCGGTCCGAGAACGCCCGCCACTGACCAGGCAGTCAGAAGCCGGCCATGGATTGCGCCTACCTGCATGGTCCCGAAGAGGTCTTTCAAGTAAGCCGGCACGGTCGCGAAACCGGCGCCGTACATGCTGATGATGACGCAGCAGATGGCGACAAAGAAGATAGCGCTGCCGTTGTGACCAGAAAGCGGGATCAGGCAGTAGAGGACTGCGCCTAACAGGAGATAGATGATATAAATCACTTTCCGCCCGCTGTAATCGCTAGCCGAGGACCAGAAGAAGCGGCCCGCCATGTTGAAGAGACTAAGCAGTGCCACAAAAGCACCCGCCGCCGCCGCCAGAATCTTACCCGGAAACATTTCCTGAATCATCGGCGAAGCCTGCTCGAGGATGCCGATGCCAGCGGTGACGTTGAAACAAAGGACGATCCAGAGCAGCCAAAACTGCGGCGTCCGGAATGCCTGATCGACCGTCACGTTGGCGGTCGTGATCAAACCGTGTGACTGCGTCGGCGGGGCATAACCAGCTGGTTTCCAATCCGCCGCCGGGACGCGCACGATGAAGGAGCCAAACATCATGTAGCAAAAATAGATGAGGCCGAGGGCAATGAAGGTTTTGCCCACTCCGACGCTCGTCGCGGTCTTGAAAGTGTTCATTAGCAACAGGCTCAGATTCGACCCGATGAAAGCACCGCCGCCGAAGCCCATGATCGCCATGCCCGTGGCCATGCCCGGCCGATCGGGAAACCATTTCACGAGCGTGGAGACCGGCGCGATATAGCCGAGACCGAGCCCGCAGCCACCGATCACGCCGTAACCGAGATAAATCAGCCAAAGCTGATGCCACCAAACGCCGAAAGCCGAGACAATAAAACCGCCGCCAAAGCAAAGGGCCGCGACCGCCATTGTCTTGCGCGGACCAACGCGCTCGACCCAGCGCCCGAAGACTGCCGCGGAAGCACCGAGGACCAGAATCGCGATGCTAAAAATCCAGGCTAGCTGGGGCTGCGTCCAATCGCCGGACGCCGAGGCGGAGATCCCGATCGCCTTGGTTAAGGGCAGCTTGAAAACGCTGAACGCGTAAACCTGGCCGATGGACAAATGAACCGCCAAGGCGGCTGGTGGAACCAACCAACGGCTAAAGCCGGGGCCGGCGACAGTGCGCTCACGATCGAAGAATCCCATTTGCGCTGGAGTGAAACCGAAGCGCGTGAAAAGGAGAAGCAAATTTCTCTCTGAAACGGTCCTGCGCCCCAGATTTCACAGGATCGTAACAAAAAGCGGTCAAAAATTACGCCATGATGCTTTTCATCCGGATGAGAAACAGCCAAGCGTGCTTTTCTGTGCGATAATTTTTCAGATGTCGACGCCCGCTGAGCTCTTCATGAAATGGCCGCTCGTGCGCCAAATTCTCGAAAGGAAGAACGGCACCGGCGAGGAAGCGATGTCGGAAAAAACGCGCCAGATACATGCGCGCATCGACGATGCGCAAGTCGCGCGGTCGATTTGTCCCTACTGCGCGGTCGGTTGCGGGCAGCTCATTTATCACAAGGACGGCAAACTCGTTTCGATCGAAGGCGACCCGGAATCGCCCATCAGTCAGGGAAATCTTTGCCCGAAAGGCGCGGCTTCTTTCCAACTCCTCACCCACTCGCGCCGCGAGCTGAAAGTGAAATACCGTGCACCGCGCGCGAAAGCGTGGAGCGAGATTTCGCTCGAGCGCGCGATGGAGATGGTGGCCGATCGCATCTGGGAATCGCGCAAACGCACTTTCATCCACGAGCAGGATGGCTCGGTCATTAATCACACCAAAGCGATCGCTCATCTCGGCGGCGCCACCCTCGACAACGAGGAGAATTATCTCATCAAGAAACTCTTCGCCGGAGGCCTGGGCATGGTGTGCGTGTCGAACCAGGCCCGGATATGACATAGCAGCACGGTGCCCGGTCTGGGCACCAGCTTCGGCCGGGGCGGAGCCACGACCGCGCAACAAGATCTGGCCAACGCGGATTGCATTCTCATCGAAGGCTCCTCCATGGCCGAGGCGCATCCGGTCGGTTTCCGCTGGGTGATGAAGGCGAAGGAACGCGGCGCGACCGTCATCCATGTCGATCCGCGCTTTTCGCGCACGAGCGCGCTGGCCGATATCTGGGTGCCGATCCGCGCCGGTAGCGACATCGCTTTTCTCGGCGGACTCGTTAGGCACATCCTTGAGAACGATCTTTTCTTCCGCGAATACGTCGTCCATTACACCAACGCTTCCTGCCTTCTGCGCGAAGATTTCCGCGATACGGAGGACACAGGCGACGCTTATTTCTCCGGTTGGGACGAAACCAAACGCGCCTACGAGACAGCGAGCTGGCAGTACGACGGCGACGATCTTGGTTTCCCGCAGCGCGATCTGTCGCTGGAAAATCCGCGCTGCATTTTCCAAAAGTTGAAACGCCATTACGCGCGCTACACGCCGGAGATGGTCGAGAATATTTGCGGGATCTCGCCGGCTATTTTCGCGAAAGTGGCGGATGCCCTAACGGGTGCCTCTGGCCCGGATAAAACGGCGGCTATTTGCTACGCGGTCGGCTGGACGCAGCAATCCAAAGGCGTTCAGATCATTCGCACCGCGGCGATTCTGCAGCTCTTGTTAGGTAACATCGGCCGGCCGGGCGGCGGCATTCTCGCGCTCCGCGGCCACGCTTCCATTCAAGGCTCGACCGACATCCCGACGCTCTACGATATTTTGCCCGGTTACCTCGCCATGCCGAGCGCGCGGAAAGGCGAAGATTCGCTCGCCGATTACCTGAAGAAGAACACGAAGCAGACCGGGCTCTGGGCGAATTACCCGAAATATTTCATCAGCCTGCTGAAAGCCTACTACGGAAAGAACGCGACGGCGCAGAACGACTTCGGGTTCGACTGGATGCCGAAAATCACCGGCGATCATTCGTTCTTCGAGTTCCTCTACGACATGCTCGACGGGAAGATGGAAGGCATGTTCATCATGGGGCAGAACCCGGCGGTCGGCGCGCAAAACTCGCGGCTCGAACGCAAGGCGCTCGCGAAATTGAAGTGGCTCGTGGTGCGCGATCTGGTAGAAATCGAGTCCGCTTCGTTTTGGTACGACTCGCCCGAGATCGAACGGGGTGAATTGACCACGGAAGAGATCGAGACCGAAGTGTTTTTCTTCCCTGTCGCCGGCCACGCCGAGAAGGAAGGCGCCTTCACGAACACGCAGCGCCTTTTGCAATGGCGCGAAAAAGCCGTTGATCCGCCGGGCGAGTCGCGCAGCGAAGGCTGGTTCATTCATCAACTCGCCAAACGCCTCATCGCGAAGGCCCACGAATCCGACGATCCGCTCGATGAGCCGCTGCGCGCGCTCGATTGGTGGTATCCCGAGGACGACCACGGCGAGCCGAAAATGGAAGCCGTCCTCGCCGAGATCAACGGGTGGAAAATTTCGGAATCGCCTAACGAATCACAATCCGTCTTCCCTTTTGGAGTCGAAGCCCAGGTCGAGGATTACAATGCTTTGAAAGACGATGGCTCGACCGCGTGCGGTTGCTGGATTTATTCCGGCGCCTTTGGCCCGGATGGCGTGAACAAACCAAAGTCCCGCGCGGCCCACGACTACCTCGGGCACGGCTGGGGCTTCGCCTGGCCGAGCGATCGCCGCATCATTTACAATCGCGCCAGCGCCGCGCCCGATGGTTCGCCTTGGAGCGAGCGCAAAAAACTCGTCTGGTGGGATGCGCCTAACGAACAATGGATCGGCTTCGACGTCCCCGATTTTAAAAAAGACAAGCCGCCTAATTACCAGCCGAATGGAAACAAGGAAGGCATGGCTGCGCAACCCGGCGACGCACCTTTCATTCTCCACGAGGACGGCCTCGCCTGGTTGCATGTGCCGAAGGGTTTGCAGGACGGGCCGATGCCAACGCATTTCGAACCGCTCGAATCGCCCGTCCACAACGCGCTTTACCCGCGCGACACCAATCCGGTGGTCGATTGGTTCACCCGCGAGGGAAATCGCATCGCGCCACCGGCCGATCCGCGTTTTCCCTATATCCTAACGACTTACCGCCTGACCGAACATCACACCGCCGGCGGCATGAGCCGCTTCCTTAGTCATCTCGCGGAATTGCAGCCGGAGATGTTCGCCGAATTTTCGCCCGAGCTGGCGACCGAGCTCGGCTGTCAGAATGGCGATTATATTTGTGTCGTTAGTCTGCGCGGCGCGGTCGAAGCGCGGGCGCTCGTCAGCCGGCGCATGCGGCCGATGCAGGTGAGCGGGAAAACGATTCATCAAGTCGCGGTGCCCTTCCATTTTGGATCCGCCGGCCCGGTTCGCGGTGATGCTGCGAACGATCTCGGCGCCATTTCAGGCGAACCGAACGTCACCATCCAGGAAGCGAAGGCGATGCTCTGCAATATCGTGCCCGGCCGCCTCCCGCGTGGACCCGCGTTTCTTAAATTCATGGAGCAACACGCGCCCCAAACTGGCCCAGTAAATTTACATCCCGAGCAACCCCCACCCGGCGCGCCCGAAGGCGGCAAACACCAGAGCGGTTACGGCCAGTACGGACAATCGGAGTAAGAATTGTGAAACAGGAAAATAGGAAAATAGGAGAGCGAGACACGGCTTGGGCTGCGGTGTTTTTCCGTTCTTCTCCCTGCTTTCCTGCTTTCCTTATTCATTTTTCTTCATGATCGGCGAAGGCATCCAGAGCACAAACCAGCGACGGCACTCCTTCGTCGCCGACCACGTCGAAGTCGGCTTTTTCACCGACCCGAGCGTCTGCATCGGCTGCAAAGCCTGCGAGGTCGCATGCAAGGAATGGAACGACGTCCCCGACGACGGCTACACCTGGACCGGCAATTCCTACGACAACACCGGGCACCTCGGCGCTTCCACCTGGCGACACGTCCTCTTCGTCGAACAGGATCTGGCGAAGGGAAAACAGATCACCGGCCCCGTCTCCCTCAGCTCCGAAGGCGACATTACCTTTCCGACTACCGCTCTCCGTTCTCCGCCTTCCGAAGATCCCTTCCGCTGGATTTTTCTCTCCGACGTTTGCAAACATTGCGAGAACGCGGGCTGCCTCGAAGCCTGCCCGACCGGCTCGATCGTGCGCACCGAAGTCGGCTCTGTCCTGGTGCAGAACGACGTCTGCAACGGCTGCGGTTATTGCGTCGTCAGTTGTCCTTTCGGCGTTATCGATCGCCGACCCGAACCGTTGCCCGATGCCGGCGGCGCCTTCAAGTGCACCTTCTGTTACGACCGGCAAAAAAGCGGACTCACTCCCGCCTGCGCCAAAGTTTGCCCGACAGAATCGATCGTCTTCGGCCGTCTCGACGACGTCCGCGCCCGCGGCGCCGAGCGCGTGAAAGCTCTGCAAGCAAGTGGTTACACTGACGCGCAAATTTACGATCCGACCGAGACTTCTGTTGGGGGCCTGCACGCTTTCTTCCTCTTGTTAGGCGGTCCCGAAGCCTACGGCCTCCCGCCGAAACCGGAGATCCCAACCATTTACCTGAAATCATCGTGGTCTGCCGCGATCGCGACCGCGCTCGGCGCCATCGTGGCGGTGGGAGGCGCTTTTATTTTCTTCGCGTGATGAATCGCCTAACAAGATGCGCGACTGAATTTCGGGGAGCGCACGCGCCTCGAGTGCCGTTTTCGGCGCCTCGCCGAACCCTTCTCCCGCGCGAAGATCTCGCTGCGCGAGGCGCGTGTGCTCCCCGGAGCTGTTTCGCGATCGCTATCGCAACATGAGCACCGATCAAAACTTCGAAGAACGGCTCGACTCGCTCCGCACGGAAGCAAAACACGGTGGCGCCGTGGTCGGCAGGGGAGTCGACGTGGCGGGCGGACCAATCCCGAAACAACCTGGTTACTACGGCGAAGCGGTGGTCAAGCCGCCCGTCTGGACTTGGGAAATTCCCCTTTACTTTTTTGTCGGCGGCGCGGCTGGGATGGCACCATTGATCGCCCTCGCCGGTTGGTTCCTCGGGAATCTCGAACTAATGCGTGCCGCGCTCTGGATCACGGCGGCAGGGGCGATCATTTCGCCCGCCCTGCTCGTGATGGACCTCGGTCGCCCCCAGCTTTTCCTTAACATGCTGCGTGTCTTTAAGCATCGCTCGCCCATGTCGGTTGGTGCGTGGATCCTTTCCATTTTTGGAGGATTCGCCGTGCCGGCTTGCGTCGTCTTCGAGCTTTATTTTAATCACGCCTTCGCGCCCTCGGTCGACTTCCTCGTTCTCTTTCTGGCTGGGCTTCTCACCATTGGCGCCGCTGTTTTCGGGCTCGGCTTAGCCACTTATACGGGAGTCCTCCTGGGCGCCACCGCCATCCCGGCCTGGCTTCTCCATCGCGTTCTGCTGCCGATTCATTTCGGCACCGCGGGCCTTGGTTGCGCCGTTTCGATTCTCGAGCTCCTTGGTTTCCATCTGCGTCCGCTTTGGATTCTCGGAATGCTTGCCGCGATCGTGGAGACGCTCCTTTGGCTCTGGCTCGAGTTCGACCAACACGGAGCGGCGGATCGCGCGTTGCACGAAGGCAGCTCCGGCTGGCTCATCCGCGGCGGCGAAATCTTCAGCGGCCCGCTCGCGATCTTCTTGCGCCTAACGAATCTCGTACCACTTGCCGGGATCTCGTTCCTCCTCGGAGCGCTCCTCAGCCGCTTCGGCTGGATCGGAGCCGGCCGGGTCTCGGGCCGGGATCCGGAAGCGGTCTTTGCTTCTCAGTCCTAACCGGTCGACTCTTCCGCATGCCTAACGAGCGGCCGAAGTCGGCAAAGAAAGAACAGTCTGAGGACGAGGAGATCCAGGAGCGGACGGCCCCCGGCGGCCACATCGTTTACGAGGCGGTTCGGCAGGAGGGCCTGGAAGAACTGGAGCGGACCAATTCGGCCCTCGCCTGGTCGGGCTTTGCCGCGGGTCTGGCGATAAGTTTTTCGCTGATCGCCGAAGGCATCCTGCGTAGCCATTTACCCGACGCGCCGTGGCGCCCGTTGATTACCAAGTTTGGCTACTCGTTCGGCTTTCTCCTCGTCGTCCTCGGGCGTCAACAACTTTTCACCGAGAACACCCTCACCGTCATCCTGCCGCTTCTGCGCAGGCCGACCTTGCGCATGTTCGGCAACGTGGCCCGGCTCTGGGCCCTCGTCCTGGCCTGCAATCTGGCCGGCGCGTTCCTCCTTAGCTGGGTCATCGCCATCGCCAATGTTCTCGCGCCCGAAGTGCAACGGGCGATGGTTGACCTCGCGCACGAAAGCATGAATCACTCTTTTGGGATTCTACTCCTGCGCGGCATCTTTGCCGGCTTTCTCATCGCGCTCATGGTCTGGCTCATGCCGGTCGCGGAAACGGCCAAGGTCTGGGTCATCATCATCGTGACCTACATCGTCGGCATCGGAGAATTTTCCCACATCATCGCCGGCTCGGTGGATGCCTTCTATCTGGTCGCTCTCGGGCAGAAGACCCTGCTCGATTATCTCGCCTACATGATCCCGATCCTGCTCGGGAACGTGATCGGCGGCTCCTCCATCGTAGCCGCGATCGCGCACGCGCAATATATCGGAGGCGGCGAAGGGAAGGCGGACTAACGAAGTCGGCGGCCGTCGCCTTCGCGGATCGTTAGGCCACGACGATCGCATTCCTCGAGGAACGGGATGATGACGCGGCGCGACGTTTCCAGCACCTGACGCAACTCGCCCGCGGTCGCTCGGCCGCGCGCACGCAGCGCTTGGCCGATGCGGGTCTGCATGACGGCGAAAGCCTGGGCGGAAAGGAGCACGTCTTCTTTCAGCACAATCACCTCACCGGTTTCGCCCAGGAAACGGAGCGCCTGTTGCGCGACAGCATCGGGCACGAGTTCTCTGCGTGAAGGCGGATCGAAAGGTTTGGCGGCCAGGGCCGCGCGAAGGCGGGCGCCGGCTTTCTCCAGAGCAGGTGGTAACGACTGGCGGTGATTGCACCTTCGAATCACCCCATTCTGCGAAGTGAGCTCCTGGCGGCAAAGGTCGGCCAGGAGCGCGTCGGATACTTCGGAGTCATCCAGTGCGAGGTGCGCACGAAACGCCCCGAGATCGAGCCCGGCCCGCTCGGGATGGGTTGCGTGTTCGGTCTCGACTGCGGCCAAGGCATTTTCCCGGAGAGCCTTCCACCAAGTCATGTCGGCCACGATGTCGCCGTGCACGAAGACCGCGAAATGGCCCGCCAGTTCCTCGATTGCCTGCGCGATGGATTCAACTGCGAAAGGCGACTGCACGAGGAGCGAGGTGCGACGGGCGACATGATCTCGCGCGAGCTGCGAACAGAGAAGAATACGCACGTCGTTAGGCGCAGCAGCACGCGCTTCCAGAAATGCGCGCTCTGTCGTGGAGCGGAATTTCGTGCCTTCCGCTTCCGGGTTGAGCACAACACCCCCCGCGATGGTCGCTCGACCAGAGGAATCGCGCACAATGAAGCGATCGCCGGTGAAGACGAAAATCGGTTTGGTGAAACGAAAGCGCACAATGCAACGCGCGCCCGGCAGCAACTCGCGACGATCGAGCAAAGTGATCCGGGCGGTGAAACGGGCGCTGCCGTAATGCACCTGGATGGTGGAAGCGCCTTTTAATGGCCGAGCAGCGGTATCGCCACGATCGGAGCGCTCAACCAAAGCATCAATGGTCTGGCTCGATTCCGCATTCGCTAAAGTCGTGAGCACGCTACCGCGCGGAATCTGCTCGAGTTGCAGATCGGGAAGACTGAGCGCCGTACGAGTCGCGGGAACCGCCACCTCGAGCGATTCGTTGTGGCTCTGGAGAGCGCGGATGCGCGCGCGCAGGTTCTGCGGTTGGAGCGAGACCGTGTCGCCTTTAGCGAGTTGCCCACCGGTCAAGGTGCCGGTCACAACGGTCCCCGTGCCTCGCATCGTGAAGACGCGGTCGACGAACAAACGCGGCTTACCGACCTCAGATGGCGCAGGCAATTCCTCGCAAACCTCGTGGAGAGTTTTCTTCAATTCCTCAAGACCTGTGCCCGAACGGACGGACGTTTTTACGATCGGCACTGGGCCTAACGAATATCCAGCCAGCTTCTCTCGAACTTCGACTTCCACGCGCGCGGCATCGCCGAGATCGCATTTCGTGATCGCGACCACGACGCGTTCTACGCCGAGATAATTGAGGATCTGCCAGTGCTCCTCTGTTTGCGGCATCCAGCCGTCGTCGGCCGCAACGACGAGCAGCGCGAGATCGATCGCGCCCAGCCCAGCGATCATGTTGCGGATAAAATCTTCGTGCCCCGGCACGTCGACGAAACCCAGAGAAACCCCCGGCAAGGCGAGATGGGCGAAGCCGAGCTCGATCGTGATGCCGCGCGCTTTCTCTTCCGGGAGTCGATCGGTATCGGTGCCAGTGAGCGCCTTGACCAGCGTAGTCTTGCCGTGGTCGACATGGCCAGCTGTGGCGAGAATGAAATGCTTCGGTGTCACGCGGCAGTCGTTAGGCTGGCGCGGATCGCGGCATCGATCAACTCATCTTGCCCCGGGAAAATCGTTCGCAGGTCGAGGCGCACTTTGCCTTGGGCGATGTAACCGATGATCGCGGGTGCGTTTCGCCGCAGTTGCGCGGCCAGTTCATCGGCAGAGAGGTTGTTCGCAGTCAGTTCGAGGGCGACTGAAGGGATGACGGTGCGAGGTAAGGCCCCGCCGCCGATCTCGGATTTACTTTCGACGAGTCGAGATTGCAGAGGCAAACCAGCCCACCCTTCGATCAGGTTCTCGCCGCGCCGCCTCAGCTCGGCGTTAGGCATGGTCAGAAGCGAATGGACGGGAATCTCATCGCCGTTGAGATATGCGTCGACCGTTGCGGTCAGGGCGGCAAAAACAAGCTTGTCGCAGCGCAAGGCGCGGAAGAGCGGCTCGCCTTTTAACGCGGAGATGTAACGCGACTTCCCAGCGATAATGCCGGCCTGCGGTCCGCCGAGCAGTTTGTCGCCGCTGAAACAGACGAGATCGACGCCCCGTCGGAGCACTTCGTTAGGCGTGGGCTCGTGTTCCGCCAGGCCGAGTTTCTCGGTCGGGACGAGCGCTCCGCTCCCGAGGTCTTCGACGAACGGAATCTTCTTCGTATGCGCAAGCTGGGCGATTTCTTCGTTAGGCGGCGAACCGGCAAAGCCAGTCACGAAGAAGTTGCTCTGGTGCACCTTCAAGATCATCCCGGTCTCCGATCCGATTGCGTCAGCGTAGTCTCTCAGAATCGTCTTATTCGTCGCGCCGACCTCGCGCAGGCGTCCGCCGCTTGTTTCCAGGATCTCACCGATGCGAAAGCCGCCGCCGATTTGGACTAACTCGCCGCGAGAGATAATAACCTCGGGCTTTTTGCGGGTGAAATGATGGACGAGCAAAACCAGCGCCGCGGCGCAATTGTTCACGACGGTGGCGGCTTCGCTTCCGCACAGATGAGCCAGGCCTTGCTCGAGATAACCGCCACGCTTTCCGCGCGCGCCGGTGGTGAGATCGTATTCGAGATTGCTGTAATTCGAACCGATTTCAGTCACGGCCAGGATGGCGGCCGGACTGAGCGGTGCGCGGCCAAAGTTGGTGTGGATGATGATCCCGGTGCCGTTAATGACCGGCTGGAGACGGGAGCGTTGCGAGTCCACGATCGCGGTGTGAATTGCGGCGACGATTTCTGCGAGATTGCTCGGGTCGTTGGCTAAGCGGATGGTCGCGAGATGTCGCCTAACGATTTTGGTGACGAGCGGTCGCGGTAACGCTGTCTCACCGAGGGCGTCGAGAACGCGGCCGACGGCAGGAATGTCTCGGCGCGGGGTCTTCATCCGGGGAGCGCATGCGCCTCGTGTGCTGGTCGCGGCGCCTCGCCGCGGACTTCTCTACGCGTGGAAGGTTCTTCGACAGGAATACGAATGTTCTCCGCTCGGGCAATTCGGCGAGGTGCCGAAATAGGCACGCGGGGCGCGCGCCCTCCCCAGAATTGTCGCGACGCTTTTCTCACATCGAGACACTCATTAGTGGCTTCCGCGCCGGTATGATCTTCCCGATGACCGCGGCGTCGTCACCGACCAGGCGGAGGACTTCGTGCAAGCGTTTTGCAGCGACACAAAGGAGCAATCCGCCGCTGGTTTGCGCATCGGCGAGGAGAAGGCGTCGCGCGACCGGCGACCTGTTCCAGCGGACATGCGGTTTGGCGGTCTGGAGATTCTCTTTGGTTCCGCCGGGGACGCAGTCCTGTTCGATCAAGTCGAAGATCTCTTCGCTGAGGGCCGGGACGTCGCTGGCCACAAGTTCCGCGCTGACGCCGCTGGCGCGGCACATCGAGGCGAGGTGACCGAGCAGGCCGAAGCCGGTGATGTCGGTCGCGGCGCGGACAAGGCCGCGCTCGGCCAAGACTGCGCCGACGGAATTGACGCGTGACATGAGAGCGATGGTTGTCTTTTGCAATTTGCTACTCGTTAGGCCGCGTTTGATGCCGGTGGTGGCAATACCGGTGCCTAACGGTTTGGTGAGGACGAGCATGTCGCCCGGTTTCGCCCTGGCATTGGTCAGCATCTTTTTGGGCGAAACGATCCCGGTAACGGCAAGTCCGTAGATCGGTTCGGGGTTGCGGATGGTGTGACCACCGATGATGGCGCAGCCGACTTCGCGTGTTTTCTCCAGTCCGCCCCGCAGGATGGTGGCGATGGTTTTTTCCGAAACCAGATCGGTTGGCATGCCCATGATATTGAGCGCGGTAAGCGGGCGGCCGCCCATCGCGAAGACGTCGGAGAGAGCGTTGGCCGCGGCGATTTGGCCGTAGGCGTACGGGTCGTCGACGATCGGGGTGAAGAAGTCGGTCGTTTGCACAAGGGCGCGGTCGCGATCGAGGCGGAAGACGCCAGCGTCATCGGCGGTCGCGGAACCGACGAGGACGTTGCCATTCGGATACTGCGGAAGCTGACGCAAAACTTGCGTCAGGGCCTTTTGGCTCAGCTTGGAAGCTCAGCCGGCGCAGGACGAGAGTGAGGTCAGGGTGCGAATCTGTTCACGCGACAAGCGAATCACCTCCCTTCGGCAAGGCGGAGTTCGGAATTAGGCTCGCGAAATCAGAGAGCGAGCAAGATGTCTGCCGCTCCGTAATCCACATTTTGCGTTCCGCATTGAAATAGCGGAGAGGATAGGAATCGAACCTACCTCGGCCGGTAAGGGCCGACAGCGATTTTGAAGATCGCGAGGGCCACCAGGCACCCTTCACTCTCCTATTGGGATGAATCTGGAAATCAGGAAGGCAGAAACAAATAGTGAAATGCGCGAAGGGCGCAGGCGCCCTGGCGCAGCGGCGCAGATCGGGGCACAGAGGCCCCTCCAACATGGCTGCGATTATGGCTTCGAGGACTGCAGTTTTGGCGCTAGCTCGACTTTTCGATTTGGCTAACGACGGCGTCGAAATCCGGCCATTCACCGGTTTCGAGTTTGGAATGGAGCAGCTTGCCATTAGCGGTGACTTCGAAGGCGCCGCCGCCGGATGGAACCAGGGTAAGCGACGCGATGCGATCGGTGAGCTCGAGAATCTTCGCCGCCAAACTGACGGCTTTCGGCGTGTAGTCTCAGACCACGCAATACTCGATTCTGACTTCGGTTTTCATCGTGCGCTCCTTTCTGAGAACGAGGTTAGCGGGATGAGAGCGAGGGTCAAGGCGTCGATCTTGCTCCGACGCTCGACGGAGTCCCGCGCTCCTGAGTGGGCCGCTTGGTTAGGCTGCGGCGGCGTTGGCGGCGCGTTTGCGGGCGTTGGCATCGAGCACGCGTTTGCGCAGGCGGAGGGACTTCGGAGTCACTTCCACATACTCATCCGCTCCAATGTACTCGATGGCACGCTCCAAGGTCATCTTTAAGGGCGCTTCTAATTGAATGCCTTTGCCGTCGCCCTGGCTGCGCATGTTGGTGAGGTTTTTCGCCTTGCAAGGATTAACCGGGAGATCCTCCGGGCGCGCATTTTCGCCGATGATCATCCCCGCATAAATCTCTTCCTGCGGTCCGATGAAAAGTTTACCGCGCGCCTGAATGTTGTTGAGCGAATAGGCCTTGCTCGTGCCCGCTTCCATCGAAACCATCACCCCACGATTGCGGCCTTCGAGCTCGCCTTTGAAGGGAGCGTACTCACGGAAGATGTGGCTCATGATGCCTTCGCCACGGGTCAGGTTGACCAGATCGCTCTCGAAACCGATCAGGCCGCGGGTGGGAATGATCGCCTCGACGCTGACGCGAGTGGCGTGGTGATCCATGCCGACTATTTCGCCTTTGCGGGCCGCCATCGCTTGCAGGACATCGACCAGGTTGTCGTTAGGCACTTCGGCGTAAAGAGTTTCGATCGGCTCGAGCAGGGCGCCGTTTTCGTCGCGCTGGAAGATGACTTCCGGTCGAGAGACCATGACCTCGAAACCTTCGCGGCGCATCTGTTCCACGAGGACGGCGATCTGCATCTCACCGCGCGCGTTCACCTCGAAAGCGCCGGAGGATTCCGTGTCGTTGACCGCGAGAGAGACATTGCCGCGCGTTTCGCGAATGAGGCGCTCGCGCACGTGTCGGGCGGTGACAAATTTGCCTTCGCGCCCGGCAAACGGAGAGTCGTTGACGAGGATGCGCATCCGGATCGTGGGCGGATCGATGTCGACAAACTGGAGCGCGGTCCGCTCTTCGCGATCGGTCAAGGTTTCACCGATGAAAACTTCTTCAAACCCGCAGAGGCCGACGATGTCGCCCGCGCTCGCGTGCTGCGTCTCGACCTGCGCCATCCCGGCGTAGGTGAAGAGCGCGGTGACGTTGCTGCGCTCGCGGCGGCCGTCGCGATGAATGCAAACGATGGCATCACCGACGGTCACGCGCCCGCTGACGATGCGGCCGAGCGCGATGCGGCCAAGGTAATCGCTGTAGTGCAGGTTCGAGACAAGCATCTGGAAGTACGGCTCCGCGGCGATGGTCGGCGGCGGGATGTATTGCACGATGGCTTCGAAGAGCGGGGTCATGTCCTCGCTGTTATCGTGCACTTCGCGCATGGCGAAACCGTTCTTCGCGCTCGCGTAAATGATCGGGAAATCGAGCTGCTCGTCGTTCGCTTTGAGCTCGACGAAGAGGTCGAAGACCATGTCCAGGACCTTGTGGGGGCGGGCGTTTTCACGATCGACTTTGTTGATCACGACGATCGGCTTGACCTTGTTCTCGAGCGCTTTCTTGAGCACGAAACGCGTCTGCGCCTGCGGGCCGTCGTGCGCGTCGACGACGAGCAGAACGCCGTCGACCATTTTCATGATGCGCTCGACTTCGCCGCCGAAATCCGCGTGGCCAGGCGTGTCGACGATGTTGATGCGGTAGCCATTCCAGTTGAAGGCGGCGTTCTTGGCCCGGATGGTGATGCCTTTCTCGCGCTCGAGATCCATCGAATCCATCATGCGCTCCTCGGTCTTCTGGTTGGAGCGAAAGGTGCCAGATTGGCGGAGAAGTTGATCGACGAGCGTCGTCTTCCCGTGGTCGACGTGAGCGATGATGGCGATGTTGCGGATTTTGTCCATGAGATTGAGCCTCCTCGGAGATTTGCAGGGGACGCCGCCGGAAAGACGGCGTGGGCGACCGAAGCAGTCACCCTGCAATTGAGGAGCGCGAATATGGATGCGGGTGCCCCGCACGTCAACCTGCGCAAGACAGACTTGGAAGAGAACTGTCCTAGGAAGCAAAAACGGCAGGCCATCGCTGGCCTGCCGTTCGCTGGTTGAATTTTTCTACTGGTTATTGAAGCGGCTGCTGGACTGCATTCTCGGCGTTGATGAAGCCGTAGCCGTCCAATGTGGTGTAACCACTTCCGATCCGGTTCTTGAAGATGCCGGAGAAAGCACCTTCGGAAGTCGTGCCGCTGATGGTCATGCCACCGCGCGCGACTTTACCCTCAGGGATAAGCACTTCTGCACCGAGCAGGTCCGCGGAGTTTCCACCGACGGCACCGTTCGGTCCGAAGGCGTCCGCCTCGTCGCGATCGACGCCGAAGTTAAACCCTTCGCCGTTGGTGAGAGTGCCCGGAGCGATGTTGATCGTCATCGTGTAGTAATGTCCGCCAACAATGGCGGGCGCAGGCGCTTGGTTGGTGAACTTCGCATGGATGTCGCCCGCGGTTACGCCATTGAGCATGCCGAGGGTGAAAGGGAATCCACCCAACGAGAGATCGCGAATATCAAAGACCAATCCCGGCCGTGAGGTAAACCCAGTGGTCGTCACGAGCGGTTCGGTTGTGTTACCACCTGTTGCGTCTGTTCCTTCCGCATTGAGGACCACACTGGTCAGGCTTCCCGACCCGCGATAGCTTAATGAGAACGCGTTCGAGTTTACCTGGGCAATGTTGCTGCTTACATCCGAGGTGAGACTCAAAGTAAGACGCGAACCGCCGGCTCGCACCTTCGCAGTCGACAGATAAGGATCGAGATCGTGTTTAAACGCACTTCTCTGCAAAACGCTGCGCATTTGCTCTGGCGTCACCGATCCTGGTCCACCATGGGCTTCGAGAACCAAGGCCGCCACTGCTGCGGCGTGAGGCGCTGCGGCAGACGTCCCGAAGAAATTCGGGAACGTGTCGGTGTCTTGAGAAGCGTCCGAGACGAAGAAGGTCGTGTTCGCGCCATCCATCGCCGCCATATCTGGTTTTTCACGAATTTCTGGCTGAGGGAGCCGATTGTTATCCTTATCAAAGACAATGATCGACGGACCAGGTGAAGTGAACCCTTCCGGAACAAATGGCGGATAGAAAGCATAAGCTGCTACTCCATTAGCCCCTTGGGCCGAATTGTGACCGAAGGTGATCGGATTGTTATTAATGGTGAAATACTCCTGTGGTTCACCCGAGGTAAAGGTGACGTAGCGAATACGGCTGGCGGGCTGAGGATTCGGCGGCGGTGTATTCGAACGGGCAATGACGACTTGCACAATCCCATTGGTCGTCTGCTCCGGTAAAATCTGAGCGATTTCCACCGGACGATTGGTCTGGATGTTATTTTCACCGCTTGCGCCAATGAAGCTTCCGCTCTCGGTGAAGAACAGCATGTTGAAATCGGTGGTCACCAACTGGGTGCCACTGGCTTCATCGACTGAATAGTCGTATACGCCGCCGGTCTGATCTCCGAACTGGGTGACACGGACAGTGTAAGTGCCAGTCTGCTCCAGGAAGATGAGCAGGATTTCATCCGTGCCGGTATCCTGTGTAACGACGGACGTTCCATCCGGAGCAATAAGCTCGATGATGGAGTCAAAGGTCGGATTGACCGGATTGGCCGAGACGCTGATTTGGACCCGTTGTCCCGCGGTCCCGGGGAATGTGAATTCATCCGAGCCCCCTGGCGGCACTTCACCGGTCCCGCTGACGATCGCATCACCGACGGTGACCGGATTCACGTCATAGGGATCATCCCATTGAAAATCAAAAACACCGGCAGTGCCGTTAATCAAAACGCTCTGCGCGATGTCCTGTTCGCCAGCTGCGGGATTGAAGTTGTGGAAGCCACCAGCATAATACTCGGGCGGAACGCCAGCCAGGTTGATATTCGTCCCGCGCAGGGCGCGGCCGTTGGCCGGAACCACTCGGAAATTGGAATAGTAGCCTTGCGTCGCAGGCCGATTGCCCGCGGACGAGAAGTATGCCACCCCCTCTGCGGCAACATCATCTACCGCTCGGGCGATCGTCGTGTCCTGGAACATGCCTTCTGCGAAATAGCTCACGTCATCGACGATTACTTGAGCGCCACCACCACCCTGAGATTTCGGTTGGGCAAGCAGTCGAATGTTATCCGCGAAACCAATCTCACCGGTGTTTGCCGTCGCAAAAGCGATATTGGCTGACGGAGCCATGTCGTGCACGATCTGACACATGGCGCGCCCCTCGTCGGTGCCCGCCGCGAAATCTTCCAGAACATTTACCGGAGTCCGGTTGTTGCGATTCCCAGGTCCGGGCAAGTCACCACTCCGAACGTCATCGTCCGCCGTGATGGCACCCCCACTGGTATTAAACGAGTCAGACATCACACCGACTGTGATTCCTTTGCCGGTGATCCCGGTGACTGGGTTCGCATTTTGATCGGTGATCTGGTCGACGCGATGTTGATGCACACCCTGACTGGTGGTAGCGCCGACATTGTAGACAGGTCGCAGCGCAAGAAAAACACTTGAGACGCCTTTGGTGGTGGCGAGCTGAGTCACACGTTCTGCAGGAACGTACACATCCATGGCACCACCTTGATACTTCATATCCTCCGCTTGGACCTGTAAGTCGCGCAAGGCGGCAACCCGATCACGGGCAGCTGGCGTCCGCAGGTAGACCGTTACCAGGACGCGACCTTGCGCATCGTGCATGGCCCGATCACTGATGTCCACTGCCCCTTGGGTAGAAGCATTCAGGGCCGTGCCGGATTTGGCAGCCATCTCACGAGCGACAAGCCGGTTTAGACTGGCCCCGATATTCTTGGGATTTTGAGTCGCGGCCGACATAATGCCGGGCACTGCCAGACTCAAACCCACCACAAGGCTAGCGAGCCAAGTGCGCTTGAGTCCAACCGAGTGAACGCATCTCAGATGCGGGGATGGATTTTCCATAAATTGAGGATTTTTTTTCATATTCGATTTGGTTATTCTAATGCCTAACGATTTATCATAGGAATAGCAAAAATTCCCAGAACTCCCGACTTTTACCGGAATGTAAGGTTCGGAGTCAATCCTTTTCGGAAAAAAGCGGGGGCTTTTTGAGCCCGGATGCCACGATCCGGAGTTCTAGATGCCTTCCTTGATAAGAAACGCTTTCGTCGCCGATTGCGGACGTAGCGGAAGGATGACACACCCTTTTTATTGGTGTTTCTAATGACTAGCTACTTTAGTTCAGCGATTGAAGAATGTCAACATATCCCGGTCATATTCTATTCTCAAAAAGACACTTATGACACAACTCGATTATCATAAATCCGACCCTGTCACAGAGAAATCGTCAATCTTAGGCCTTTTCTCGTCGCTTCCACACGGCTCTCAGGATTTGTTCGGACTTATGCGGATTAAAGCTCTGCTTGACTCAGTCACATTATGCTTTTCAAGCATCGATCCGCAGTCGCGGCACCAGTTCTGGCTTTCGCATTCCTCCTCATCGTATCAATGGGCAGCGCACGCGGGCAAGCGTGGGGCACGCCTCCCAGTCCCGACCAGCTTTCGATAGGGATGTTCTCACTAAAATGATATCTGGGCCGTCGGTAGCTTCGACGGCTTCACCGATTCTCTACCCACGGGTTTATCATTGGGATGACCCAAGCAGGCGAGTCGTGCCTCTAGTCGAGTTTTAACGGAGATCTGCTCGGCATCACTGCTCTCAGTCAATGATGTCACACGTCATCTTTCACTGGAATGGAACGATCATCAACCAGTCGACTAGTCCTGATTCAGGCAGCAACAACCGCTCGATTCCGCGAGCGACGTCTATGCCGCGGGTGAACAAGGAAGGGCGAGCAAGGAAGTTGCCACCATCCTGTATGGAGTGGCAGTCGTTGGACCAAGGTGTTAAACAGTTGCGGCCACTTTTCGGGATCACCATCATCTCGGCTGACGATATTTGGCCGGTCGGGGATGGCGGCTGTCACTTGGACGCGGCGATCTTTGGTCGGCCCTTTCTTTAACCCAGACATAGTTGCGAAACCTGATTCTGGAACGACTGCCAGGCACGCAGGGTGCCGGCGAAGCTCAACCCTTCGCCAGGGCGGACGCAACCGTTCCCGAAGGAGAATCGGCCGGTGGGTCGACCCACTTACCGTGTTCGCGGATCAAGTCTTGGAGACGGTCCACGGCTTCCGCCTCCGGGATGTTGAATTTCACCGCAGTCTTGCCGACGTAGAGATTCACCTTGCCAGGCGCGCCGCCAACGTAGCCAAAATCCGCGTCCGCCATTTCACCCGGGCCATTCACGATGCAGCCCATGATGGCGATCTTCACGCCCTTGAGATGCACGGTGGCGGCTTTAATTTTCGCCGTCGTGCTTTGCAGGTTAAAAAGGGTCCGGCCGCACGAAGGGCAGGCGACATAATCAGTCTTGAAAATCCGAGTCCCGGCGGCTTGCAGGATATTGTAGGACAAACGTAGCGCCTGCCCAGGACCGTGCTCACCCTGCACTAAAATCGCATCGCCGATGCCGTCACAGAGGAGAGATCCGATATTGGTCGCTGCCTTCAGGAGCGTGGGCAGGAATTCGGCTTGGGGATTTTCGGAGATCGTTAGGCTGTCCTTCAACAAAATCGGGTGGCGCGCATCGAGCTTCGCGGCCAGTAGCCGATAGGCGGCGATCACTGGCAGGTCGAGGTTGTCCAGCACGGCGACCAATTTTGGTTGCGCACATTGGTTCAGCGCGGCGACGCCTGCGTCATCGCGAGGATCGAGCTCGAGCAGGTTGGCATCCTCGTAGACGAACTCTGGTTTAAAATCGCCCAGACGATCGACCTTGTGCGCGATCTTCTCGAAATTCGACCGCCGGATCGCTACCCGAACCGTCTCCTCTCCGCCCAGAGCGACACGATCGTCGGACTCAGCAAGGCCGGCCACGGCGAGCGATTTGGTGGCGCGCCTCGAATAGGCGAAAGGGTCGAAAGAAAGACCGGACGAGGGAGCTTCGAGCGACAGGGCAGACTGCGTCACCCCCGCTGTCTCGACCAAAGCCCGTGCGACGGGAATCTCGTGAACGCTGTCCTCGGTGAGCGAGACGCGAATGGTATCGCCAATTCCATCCCGCAGAAGCGAGCCAATGCCAATCGCGCTTTTGATCCGTGCATCCTCGCCGTCGCCGGCCTCAGTCACGCCAAGATGGATCGGGTAATTCCAATCCGCGCCTTCTTCGCGCAGCCGCGCGACCAGCAGCCGGTAGGCCGCTATCATCACCTTCGGGTTGCTCGACTTCATCGAGAAAATGAGAGCGTGATAATCGAGTTCGCGGGCGATGCGAGCGAACTCAAGTGCGCTCTCCACCATGCCCAGCGGCGTGTCGCCATAGCGATTCATGATTCGGTCGCTGAGCGAACCGTGATTCGTCCCGATGCGCACCGCGATCTTTCGCTCCTGGCACAGCCTAACGAGTGGCGCGAAGCGCTCGCGGATCCGCGTCAGCTCAGCGGCATACTGCTCGTCGGTATACTCGATAATCTTGAACTTTTTCGAGTCGGCGTAGTTGCCGGGATTGATGCGGACCTTGTCCACCCACTTCGCCGCTTCCATGGCGGCTTCCGGTTTGAAATGAATGTCGGCCACAATCGGCACTTCGCAGCCGCGCGCCCGCAATCCCTGCACGATGTGCTGCAGGTTCGCGGCATCTTTCACCGTCGGCGCCGTGATGCGCACGATCTCGCAACCCACCTCGGCCAACTCCATGGACTGCGCGATCGACGCCTCGGTGTCCATCGTGTCGCAGGTGATCATGGATTGAACCCGGATCGGATTCTGACCGCCGACCCCCACGTGGCCGACCATGACCTCGCGGGAGAGCCGACGACCGCTCGGAGGATCGTCGCAAAAAGAGAGCCGGTTCATATGGTCAGGTCAGTGCTACGCAGGAGCATAGCAAAACAGGAAGCGGCGCGCTTTGAAAAGCCGGGTTGCCACCGCGATTTTCTGCCTATGGGCTCGGGCTCACTTGCGCCGCAGGGGCAGGAGCCTCGTCACTATTCTGTTTGCCATTGCCGCCCAGCCAATCTCCCACGTCGAAGAAGCTGACGTAGGCGATGTAGCCGATGATCAGAACTGCACAACCTGTCTGCACAATCTCCAGGATTCGGATGTTGACCGGTTTCCGTCGCACGGCTTCTACCAGCGCGAGAACAATATGGCCGCCGTCCAGGACCGGGATCGGCAACATGTTGAGAATCGCGAGGTTGACGTTCAGGATCACACTAAACCAAAGCGCCAATTGCCATCCGCGATCGCTTTCGAAGAGTAGATAATAGATGCGCACAATCCCGACCGGACCGCTCAGATGCTGCAGACGCACATCTGACTTAGGCGACGCGACGGCCTCGATTGTGTTCAGGGTGCTGGTGACGCTGTCGTAAACCTGTTCGAGCGGATTCGGATGCGCGATCGTGGTGCGGCCGCCGGCGTCCCAGCCGACACCGATGCGCGGCGTCATCTTCCCATGCGTCATCATGGGGACCGGCCGAAGCGGGGTCTCGAAACGGCTTTCTCCACGCTGCACCTGTAGCTTTAGCTCGTCTTTCGGATGCTGCTGGAGATAATCGGCCAGCGCGATCGTGTTATAAATGGGGCGGCCGTTTAGCCCTCGAATAATATCTCCAGGCTTCAACCCCGCCGTGGCCGCAGGAGAACCCGCTTCCACTTGATCGATCATGGGAGTCGAAGCTGGATAGATCAGCACCTGCCGCACGCTCTTGCGTCGCCAACCGCTTGTCTTGGCGATGTAGGGGACGACTGAGAAAGAAAGCTGCTGGCCGTCGCGATCGACCACGAACGGAATGCGGTCGCCCTCGCTGCGAATGACATTCCAGGTCACGCTGTCGTTCATGCCGGAAAAGCGCGTGACGCGTTTCCCGTCTACTTCCAAAATTTTGTCACCAGCTTTGAGGCCCGCCTTTTCTCCGGGCGAACCGGGTTCGACGTAACCGATCACGGTCGTCATGTCTGACTCGCCCACCGGGTGCCCGACGGCCCAAACGAGCGTGGCGAAGACGAGTGCCAGCAAGAGGCTGAAGACAGGCCCGGCGATCGCCACAATGATCTTATCCAGCGCTGAAATACGAGGCAACTTGGCGCGGTCGGTTTCGGTTTCGCCTTCGATGATATCCATGGGGGCGAGTTGCGGGAGAGCCACAAAGCCACCGAAGGGGAGTGAGCCTAACGAATATTCAACTCCATTCACGGTCTTCTTCCAGAGCGGCTTGCCAAACCAGACTCCGAATTTCTCGATGACCAGACCCCGCCAGCGCGCAGCCAGGAAGTGTCCCAGCTCATGCACAACAATAAGGAGGTTAAAGAGAACGATGACCTCGAGCAGGATGAAAATAATGCGAAGGACGTGCAGAAACATGGCGCTCGAGGTAAAGGAAAGTTAACGGATGAAATCGGCGGCGCGGCCGGCGGCCTCCTCGCGCGCCCAACGATCGGCTTCCAATATGGCATCGAGAGATGGGTTGGCAACGGAGGTATAGCGGTTCATGACTTCCTCGACCAACTGCCAAATCCGCGGGAACGAAATCCGGCGATCGAGGAAAGCTGAGACAGCGATTTCATTGGCGGCGTTCATCACCGCCGGCAAGGTGCCTCCGGCTTCCCCGGCGCGGCGCGCCAGATTCAGCGCAGGGAAATCGTCGAGACGGGGAGCGGCGAATTCCAGCTTCTGGAGTTGCCCGAAGTCGAGCGGGGGAAGCGTGTTTGCCACGCGCTCCGGCCAGGTGACCGCGTATTGAATCGGGAAACACATGTCGGAGTGCGAAAGCTGGGCCAGGACGGAAGCGTCGCAAAATTCCACCATCGAATGCACGATGCTCTGGGGATGGATGACCACCTCCACGCGCGCCATCTCGACGCCGAACAACCAATGCGCCTCGATCATCTCGAGCCCTTTGTTGAAGAGGGTCGCAGAATCGATCGTGACCTTTGGCCCCATGCTCCAAGTGGGATGTTTTAGAGCTTGTTCCGGAGTAATGGAATCGAACTGGTCGCTCGGCGTCTGGCGAAAGGGTCCGCCAGAAGCGGTCAAAATAAGACGACGAACCTCGTTGGTACGGCCGTCAAGACATTGGAAGATCGCATTGTGCTCGCTGTCCACGGGCAAGACCCGCAGACCTTTCGCCGCCGCTCCCTGCATGACGGCTTCACCCGCCATGACGAGAATCTCCTTACTGGCCACCGCCAGGTCCTTGCCCGCCTCGATCGCCGCCAACGCGGGACGCAACCCGCCCGTACCGACCACCGCCACCAAAACCATCTCGGCCTTTGCCAGACAGGCGATCTCGTCAAGCCCCTCGCTACCCGCAAAAACAGTCGGCTGGTAGTCGAGGGCGTCTCGCAATTCCGCGATCTTGCTTTCATCGACCAGACAAACGGCTTCCGGTCTCACGAGATTGGCTTGCGCGGCCAGTTTCCGCGCGTTCGTTTTCGCCGCCAGCCCGACAATTTTCATCCGCTCGGGAATGTCTCGCGCCACTTTCAAGGCACTCTCGCCGATCGAGCCGGTCGCTCCGAGGATAACAATGCGTTTTCGCTTCATGGGCGGAAACAAGATCGGACGATTTGAGCCAGCCCAAATTCAGAATCTCTCATTCTGCTGCTAGGGCACACGAACGACCAGACGGAGATAAAAGAAGAGCAGCGGCGCGGTAAACAAAAGGCTATCGACCAGATCCAGTGCGCCCCCGATACCCGGCAGCATATTTCCCGAGTCTTTCACGCCGGTGCTGCGCTTGATAATCGACTCCGCCAAGTCCCCGATGACGGCTGCAAAGCCCAGCAACAATCCCAGCACGATCGAATGCGTCAGCGTCAGGACCGATAGATGCCCGGGCATGAGCTTGAAAAAGCCCACGCTAGCGAGAAGTGAAAAAGCCAGCGCCCCAAAGAATCCTTCCCAGGTCTTCTTCGGGCTAATATGCGGTACGAGCGGGTGCCGCCCGATCACACTGCCCGTGAGGTAAGCTCCCATATCGCTGAATTTCGTAATCGCGATGCAATAGAAGACGTAGAATTGTCCTGTCACCGATCCGTCAGGCGCACGCGGGGTCACGTAGACAATTTTGGTGATGAAATTGTATAGCCAAAGCACGTAAAGCAGGCCGAAGAGCGTATAAGCCATAGTCCGCAAAGGCGCGTCCTCCCGCAGACCACTGAACATCTGCCGCGTGATCACCGTGAGCAGGAAAAACAACAGGACCGCCATCTCGTAGTCGTAGGAGCGGGCGGGCCCGAAGCGGGAGTAGTAGTAAAAGCTGCCAGCCAGCATCGCCGCCCCGCAGATCATCGCGGTGATCTTGAAATTCGGCAGCCCTTGGTGGTCGAGCATTCCGTAAAACTCCCAGAGCGCGATCAGGCCGAGCGTCGAGATCAGACCGAAAAAGGCCAGCTCGTAGCCGGAGAAGATGATCAACATCGCCACCGACCAGAGGGTAACGGTGCTCGCGAAGCGGAGAATGAAGACCGAACGCCGGGTCACCGGTTTGGTCTCTGTGCGCTCGAGAATAGCCGACATGCAGCCTGCATCATCCCCGTCCATATGGAAATGTCCACCTCGGACTGAGCGACCAAGGGGTCGTTTCGATGAGAGTCGAAACCGGTCGCGGTCCAGCAGCCTTGATCTCAGCAAAAAGCATCCGTCGCCCGGAAATCACATGGATATCCCGCAAAAACGCCTTTCCTACTCGGCGTGAGGCGTCGACAGCTGCTTTGTCGCAAAAGTTTAATGGGCTCAAAGAAGTCAAGATAGAATTCTATGCAAGGGGCATACATTCTCTCTTAAGCTATCTGAGCTCGTTCCGCACAACCCTTGAAGCCGTGCAGCAAGGCGCCAAATATGTCCTCCAAAACCCGCGATTATTCTTGACTAAAAGCACGTTTTCGAGTTTCATCAAAACCTGCTGGAGAATTCCGAAATATAAGTAAAACCCTGGGATAATCCGCTTCGATTCCTTCCTCTAAAGCCAGAGGAAAAAACAAGAACTATGAAAACTCGCCAATATATCTGTGTACTGGGCGCTTTAAGCACCCTCCCGCTCCTCACTCTGCCCGCCTCTTCCGAGGCACAAAATGCAAAGCGCGCGAAGCTATTCGACAATTCGGTCTCGGTCTACGACGCCTTTCATTCCGATGCTGAGACCACCAAACCTGCTCCCACGATGGATGCACCGATGCTCACTGCGGCTGCCATCTATCCCACCGAGTTTCGCACCATCGACGGCGCGGGAAACAATCCCACCAATCTGGGAACGGCCGGCACTACTGTCTTGCGTTACACCAACGGCTACGGTGACGGGAGCTCGACTCCCGCCGGCGCGTCGCGTCGCGGTGCCCGCGACATCAGCAATCTCGTTAATGCGCAAGCTGAGGTTTTTCCGAATAGCGCCAACATCTCAAGCTTTGTCTGGCAGTGGGGCCAATTCACTGATCACGATCTGAGCAATATCCGCAACGCAAATCCGGGGGAATTCCTCAATATCCCAGTGCCGCAGGGCGACCCAGTGTTCGATCCTAGTAACCGAGGCAATAAGACCCTTCCGTTCCAGCGTACCAGCTGGACTTTGATCGACGGCGTTCGGACGCAGATCGACGCAAACAGCCAGTTCCTGGATGCCTCCCAAATTTATGGCTCCGACAAGGCGCGCGATAACACCATGCGCACTCTTGATGGCACGGGCCATATGGCGACCAGCGATGGCAACCTGCTGCCGTTCAACGTGAAAGGCTTGGCCAACCAGCCTCAAAGCCAACCGGGCAAGGTCATTAATCCAGCCGACTTCTTTCTGGGCGGCGACGTCCGCGCCAACGAGCAGTCCGGTTTGATTTCTCTGCACGTCATCTTTGTGCGGGAACACAACTACTGGGCAGACACCATCAAGGCGGCTAATCCGACCTTCACCGACGACGATATTTTCCTGCGCGCCCGTGCCATCGTGAATGCTGAAACTCAGCTGATCACCTACCGCGATTTCCTCCCGATTGTGCTCGGACCGAACGCCCTCCCTCCCTACACAGGTTACAATTCAGCCGTTGACCCTCGCGTCTCGAACGAATTCACTTCTGCTGGCTTCCGCGTTGGCCACACCTTTTTGCCGCCAGTCTTGTCCCGCCTCAATTCAAAGAACAAGCCTCGGCCCGGTGATATCGCGCTCGGTTCGACTTTCTTCGAGCCGCAGTTGATCACCAGCGGCGGGATTGAGCCTTACCTCCGCGGAATGGCGAAACAGGTGCCGCAGCAAGTGGACGCCTACATCATCGACGCGGTCCGCAATTTCGTCTTCCAACGCTCCTCCGGCTTCGATCTCGCTTCCTTGAATATCCAGCGTGGACGTGATCACGGCTTGGGAAGTTACAACCAAGTCCGGGCGGCCTACGGATTGGCTCCCAAGGCAACCTTTGCGGAGATGACGTCTAACCTCGATTTCCAAGCCCGCCTCGCCTCCGCTTACAGCTCGCCGGATGACGTGGACGCCTGGGTCGGCGGCCTCTGTGAAGATCATGTCAACGGCGGACAAGTTGGCGAAACCTTTTTTGCGATCATCAAAGATCAATTCCAACGCTCACGTGACGGCGACCGATTCTGGTACGAGTCCTATCTGGACCCTGCTACTCTTGCGACTGTGCAAGAGCAGACTCTCAGTGAAATTATCAAGCGCAATTCGACGATCACCACGGAATTGCAGGACGACGTGTTTCACGTCACACCCTAGTCGCTTGTTATATAGCTAACGTTCCGTTCGGCTTATATTTCTTGTTTAACTGACGGAGACGCAGACTTCAGCGGCGCGGGGTGGAGAAATCCATCTCGCGCCGCTTTGCTTTCGAGGCTTCGCACCCACCGGGCGTCGGAGTAATCCGGTCCCCTAACGAGACAATTATCTTTCCCCCGTTCTCGTTTTGCGTAATTTCATGGCATGCCGAACACGATGCAGGCTCTGGTCAAAAAAGAGGCTAGGCCAGGTCTGTGGCTGGAAGACGTTCCGGTTCCTGAAGTGGGCGACGACGACGTTCTCATTCGGATTAAAAAAACTTCGATTTGCGGGACCGATGTTCACATCTACAACTGGGATGCCTGGTCGCAGAAAACCATTCCAGTCCCGATGGTGGTCGGGCATGAATTCGTTGGAGTAATCGAACGAGTCGGGGCACGAGTGAAAGGATTCGCCGCGGGCGATCTCGTCACCGGGGAAGGTCATATCGTCTGTGGACACTGTCGCAACTGCCTCGCCGGTCGGCGTCACCTCTGCCCAAATACCGAGGGCGTGGGCGTCAATCGCCAGGGCGCTTTCGCAGAATTTCTCTCCATCCCGATGTCGAATGTCTGGCATGCAGACCCAACCATCCCGCTCGATGTCCTCTCCTGTTTCGATCCGTTGGGTAACGCCACCCACACCGCCCTTTCTTTCGATCTCATCGGTGAAGACGTGCTGATCACCGGCGCCGGCCCGATTGGCTGCATGGCCGTCGCGATCGCGCGCCATGCCGGTGCTCGTAACGTCGTCATTACCGACATCAACCCCTACCGGCTCGAGCTGGCTAAAAAAATGGGTGCAAATGTCTTTGCGCTCAATGTTCGCGACGCGACCCTGGCCGATGCGATGAAAGAGCTGGGCATGAAGGAGGGCTTCGATGTCGCGCTCGAGATGTCCGGCAGCCCTAAAGCCATGGCTGATCTGCTTCCAGCGATGTTTCATGGCGGCAAGATTGCCCTGCTCGGCATCATGCCCGACTCAGCGGCAATCGACTGGAATGTGGTGGTCTTCAATGGCCTCACCATCAAGGGCATTTATGGCCGGGAGATGTATGAGACGTGGTATAAGATGACCGCGATGATCCAGAGCGGTCTCGATATCTCGCCAGTCATCACCCACCGCTTTCCCTACACCGAATTTAAGGAAGCCATCGAGTTGATGAAGTCTGGTAACTCCGGCAAGATCGTCCTCGATTGGACCGCCGCCTAGCCGCGAGCGGACTGCGGTGTTCTTTTACTGAACATTTCTGGCCTCGTTTCGAGGCCAATTTCGCTTATCTCTGGAGGATGCAATCGCTTACACGCGGTTTCGCTCGACATTTTTCAGGAAATATCCAGTAATCCACGCGGACCCCTTATGACAGAGACAAGCACGGAACCGATCCACGACAAACTCGTCTTCGTTTGTCATGAAAAGCCTTTTACGGTTCGCGAGATCATCGATGCCGCTCATTTCCGTGCGGAAGTGGAGCCGATCTGGAGAAACTTGCTCAGGATCGCAGCCGCCGAAGCCAAAGCCGATGCTCAGGAACTTGAATTTGACGACGAGACGATCGACGCCGCCGTCGAGAAATTCCGCTACGAGCATGATCTCATTACTGCGGAAGAAACCGAGAAGTGGCTGGCCGATCGCGGCACGACGCTGGCAGATTTCAGCGGCTACTTTGTTCGCCACTACTGGCACGACCGGTTTGATGATATCGAAGACGAAGAACAGGATCTAGCCACTGCCGACAGCGCGATGCGGGACCTGCTCACAGCAGAGCTCCTCTTTTCCGGCGAACTGGACCAGATGGCCATCCGGTTAAGCTGGCGCGTCGCTGCGTTTCGGGAGGCCGCAAAAGCCGATGTCGACCCGGCTTTAATCGAAGAGCAACGGAAACAATTTTTTGACCGCGCGGGGCTCAAGGAAACCGCCCTGCCTTCGTGGCTGGAGAAGTTCGGGCGCGGCGAGGAGTGGTGGCGAGAAGCTCTCGCCATGGAAGCAGTATACCATCGCGATCGCCTCGCCCTGCTTTCTCAGCAAGCCCGCGCCCACGAGCTCGCCGCCTTGCGTCTCCCGCTCACCCGTTTCGAGGTGGAAACAGTCGAGCTGGATTCTCTCGACGCCGCGCGCGAAGCGCTTCTCTGCGCTCGTGACGACGGGATGACGATGGAAGAAGTCGCGGCCGAAGGACGTTACCCGTACCGGCATCCCGAGGTGCTGCTCGAGGAGATCCCGGAGGATTTACAGCAGAAATTCCTCAGCGTTCATCCCGGCGATATTCTCGATCCGATCGCGCGCGGCGACGGTTTTCATCTCTGCCGCATCGTGGGAAAACACGAGCCTAATGTAGAGGATCCGGACGTCCAGAAACGGGCCGACCAGCGTATCATCGACCGACATTTCTCCGAGCTGATCACACGCCACATTCAATGGCGCACGCTGCTTGCGTAACGAAGTGAAAGCGACCGACGAAGATCTTCTCCGGCGTTCAGCGCTCTTCCAATTCCTGCCGGAGGGACCGTTCGCTAAACTTCGTTCGCTGCTTCAGGAGGAGACCTACGAGTTTGGCGATCTTCTCGTCAGGCAAAGCGATTCCGCCGACTCCTTTTACGTCCTCGTTTCGGGTCGGGCTCGCGTGGTGAAGGCGGATCAAAAAGGAAACGAAATCGTCCTCGCGACTCTGAAACCAGGCGACAGCTTTGGAGAATCTGCCTTGACCGAAGGTGGAACGCGCACGGCCACTGTGCGGTGCAGCACGGGGGTCGTCGTTCTACGACTCGATCGTGATGATTTCCTTGAACTAGCTGAGGAAATCCCGGAGCTGAAAAATCACCTCGAGATGACCGCGCGGCACCGCGCCCTGCACGGATTCCTCTACGAATTTAGTAACTTCGGGCGCCTGCCGGTGCCCGCCCTCCGCAGTCTGGCCGAGAAGCTGACGCCAGTCGAAATGCCGAAAGGCGCAGCGATCATCAAACAAGGCGATCCGCCCGGCGCGATGTTCATCCTCGAGAAAGGCCGCGCCCGCGCGTTTCACTCCAACAACGGGTCGCAGCACAACCTCGCGTTCTATCGTGACGGCGATTTCTTCGGCGAGCTTTCAATCCTGAATGGCTCGCCGCGTGCCGCCTCCGTCGAAGCTTTCAGCGATTGCCGCCTGCTCGCGCTGGAGCCAGAGGCCGTCCACGATCTGAAGCGCCGCTATCCGGAATTCGGCAGGTTGATGGAGGAGCGTCTCGCGCAATACCAGGTCGACTCAGAAGCGCGGGTGCCGCTCGATTTCACCACCGAGATGCTGCCCGCTGAGGTCGAGGCACACGACAAGGTGGAGGTCGACGCAGACAAATCCGCGACGCAAAAAGCAGACCCGGACGATCCATTCGCGGACGAGAGCGGTTATTTCAAAAGAAGAGCGCGTCGGATCCGCAAATTCGAGCACATCGAGCAAATCGACGAGATGGATTGCGGCGCGGCCAGTCTCGGCATGATCTGCCGGCATTTCGGGCGCAAAGTGAGCCTCGCGCGGATTCGGCAGCTTTGCCATACTTCGACAGATGGAACGAGTCTGAAGGCGATTTGTCGTGCTGCGACCGAGCTCGGCCTGGCGGCACGGGCCCTGAAAGTGTCGCTCCGCAATCTCCCGCTTATGCCTCTGCCAGCGGTCGTGCATTGGGAAGGCAATCACTGGATGGTGCTCTACGATGTGGCCGAGAGCTACGTGAAGGTGGCCGATCCCGCGCTCGGTCTGCGCAAGATCCCGCGCAAAGAGTTCGAGCAGGGCTGGTCGGGTTACGCGGCGCTCTTCGATTTCACGACCGCGTTTGCCAACGCTCCAGAAAGCAAGCCGGGTTTGGCCTGGATTCTCCCGTTTCTGGTCAAGTTTAAGGCCATCTTCCTCCAGGTTATCTTGCTCGCGGTCGCGATCACGTTTCTTGAGCTGCTCTTCCCCATCTTCACGGAGATGGTGGTCGACAAGGTGATCGTCGAAAAAGACATCGGGCTGCTGAAAGTCATCCTGCTCGGAATGGGTGCGGTGCTTTTCTTCACCCAGGCGGCCTCGCTCGCGCAGGAATATCTCCTCTCCTTCGCCGCCGTGAGGCTGGATACCGCAATTCTCGATTTTCTCAGCCGGCAGATGTTGTCACTCCCGATGTCGTATTTCACCAGCCGGCGGACGGGAGACATTCAACGCCGGCTCGATGGTGCCCGGCAGGTGAGAGAGTTTGCCGTGCAGCACGGCATCGGCGCCCTCCTCGCGCTCGTGCAACTGATCGGCGCGCTCAGCCTCATGATGCTCTATAGCGTCTGGCTTACCCTCGCCTTCCTCGCCACCACGCCGCTTTACGGCGGCCTCATGTATTTCTCCCAGAAAGTGCTGCGACCTCTTTTCGCCGGGGTGGAGGAGAGCCAGGGAAAATATAGCTCGCACCAGATCGACGCCATCAAGGGCATCGAGGCCGTCAAAGCCGCCGCGGCTGAGAACGTCTTCCGCGACATGATGCTGAACGAATTCCTTTCCGTCTCGCGCAAGATTTTCCGGAGCAGTTTCATCGTCATGACCTACGACAGTGTGCTGCAAACGATCGGCATGCTCTCTACCGCGGTGTTCCTTTGGGTGGGCGCGAACCAGGTCATGGACGGCAACCTGAGTATCGGCGGTTTCGTCGCTTTCAGTTCGCTGACCGCCATGGCCTACGGCGGCATCCTGCGAACGCTAGGGGTGTGGGACAACATGCAGTTCGCCAACGTTCTCCTGAATCGGCTGAACGATATTTTCGAGCAGGAACCGGAACAAGGTCGCGATCGTTCTCGACTCGCGCCGGTCCATAGCCTGGAAGGCCGCATTCAGTTGCGCGGAGTCAGTTTCAAATACGGCGGGCCCGAAGCACCCAACATCCTGAGCGACATCCAGCTCGATATCGCCCCTGGGCGAATGGTCGCCTTCGTCGGCCGGAGTGGTTGCGGCAAAACGACTCTGATCAAGCTGATCGCGGGTCTTCTCGAACCGACCGACGGGACGGTGCTTTTCGACAACACCGATCTGAAGACACTCAACTACCGCGACGTGAGGCGGCACATCGGCATGGTGTTGCAGGAGAACCACATCTTTAACGAATCGATCGCGCGCAACATCGCTTTCGGCGATGCCGAACCAGATCTTGATCGCGTCCTCGCTGCCGCGCAAACCGCTGCCGCGCACGACTTCATCATGCGCCTCCCGTTAGGCTACGAAACCAAGATCGGTGAATCCGGTCTTTCCCTTTCCGGCGGGCAAAAACAGCGCATCGCCATCGCGCGCGCCATCTACAATAACCCGCCCGTTCTTATTTTTGACGAAGCGACCAGCGCACTCGACACCGAATCGGAGCGCGCCATCCAGGATAACCTCGGCCGTCTCACGGCCGGTCGCACTACGATCGTGATCGCGCATCGCCTGAGCACCATTCGCGAAGCCAATACCATCGTCGTGCTCGAGAAAGGCATGGTCGCCGAGACGGGCAATCACGATCAGCTGATGGAGCAACGCGGCCTCTACTTTTACCTCTCGAGTCAGCAACTCGGGATCTGATTTCCCTAACGAATGCCTACCGAATTACTACAACGCGGGACGACCGACGAATCCGAGTCGGAAATGTTGCCGCAGGATCCGCCGCCCTGGTTTGTCCGCGCGGTCGCCTGGCTCATCATCGCGCTTTTCGGAGTCGGGCTGCTCGCCGCCATCCTGGTCAAATTGCCGGAGTCGGTCACCTGCCCTTTTGTTCTTGTGCCGGCCGAGGGTGCGGATCCGATCCAGTCGCCGCGCCTGGCTGTGATCAACCGAGTCAGCGTGACCGTCGGGCAAACGGTTAAGGAAGGCGACCCGCTCTACGTCCTGCGCTCCGACGAAATTCGCGGTTGGGGGACCGAGCAACAGACGCTGGCGGAAGATTTACGCACACATCAGGAAGGATTGAAGAAAGCAGAGTCCTCCTACGTGTCTGCGCTCGAAATCAAAACCGGCGAGATCGCGCAGGCGGAAAGCGAGGTCGCCTTCCGCGAGAAACACGCCGCCAGCAGTCGTGAACTGCTCAGCCGGCTCGAGAAACTCACGACCAGCGGCGGTATTTCGGTCGTCGAAGTCCTTCAGCACCGCCTCGACGCGGCTGAATCCGAGAAAGACTTGAGCGTAGCCCAGCGCACCCTCGAACAGGTCAAGCTGGAGCGGCAGCAAATGGAAGCCGAACACGCGCGCACCAAGGCGGAAAATGTGGCCGAGATCGAAAAGATGAAGTTCCGACTAAGTGCGCTGCAAGGAGACCTCGTGGATTCCAAGCAAAACCTGCTCGTTATCCGCGCCCCTTACGCGGGCATGGTGATCGCGCAGGCTCAGCAAAATGCGGGCAATGTCGTGCAAAACGGCCAGGAACTTTGTCAGCTCGCCCGCACCGAGGCCAAGCCCCGCGCGCAGCTCACCCTGAGCGAAGCGGGGCTCCCGAAACTCGCGGCTGGTCAGCGGGTGCGGCTTTTCCTCGATGCTTTCCCTTACCAACGTTACGGAGTGGTGGACGCCAAACTCGACTGGGTTAGCCCGTCCTCCGTTTCCACCGCCCAAGGTCAACATTTCGTCGGGCTGGCGTCGATCGACGCGACCGAGTTGACCAAACCCAAGCATTTAGCCCTGCGAGTCGGGATGGGCGGCGAAGCTCGCGTGATGGTGGGGCGCCGCACGATGATCGAATACGCTTTCGAACCGATCCGGCAGTTGCGCGAAAACATGAGCAACTGATCTCGTTATGCAGCGCGCCCTTTCCCGCCTTAAGGTCGAAGACCTCACGACTGCAAACGAGGCCATGAAACGCTGTCTGCGCCTCGCCACGTTGGCCGCGAGTTCCGATGTGGCGGTTGTCCTCCTGGGCGAAACTGGCACCGGCAAGACCCTGCTTGCTCACGCCATTCATAACTCGTCGGCTCGCGCCCGGAAGTCGTTTGTCGCTTTTAACGCCTCGGCCATGAGTGACACGCTGATTGAGAGTCAGCTCTTCGGCCACGAGCGAGGGGCGTTTACCGGCGCGCAACAGACGGTCAAAGGAAAGTTTGAGCTGGCCAACGAGGGCACACTCTTCCTCGATGAAATCGCCGACATGAGTCCACTGGCCCAAGTGAAGATCTTGCGCGTGCTGGAGTACGGCGAATTCGAGCGCCTTGGTTCCGAGCAAATGCTGCACGCCGATGCGCGGATCATCTGCGCCACGAATTGCTCTCTCCTCGAGCAAGTTCGACAGGGCAAGTTCCGCGAAGACCTCTACCATCGTCTGAACGGTCTTACTCTGCTCATCCCGCCTTTGCGCGAGCGCATGGAAGAACTGCCCGCCCTGATCGCGACGGAACTGAAAGCGGCCGCCGCTAACGAGGGTAAGAAGATCACTGCAATTCATCCCGAAGCGATGGACAAGCTGATCGCCTATCCCTGGCCGGGTAACCTGCGTGAGCTTAGTCATACCGTGAGAACGATGGTCCTTTTCTGCGAGGGAAGAGTGATCCTGCCAGAGCACATTGTTTTCCCGCCAGACCTCAAGCCTAACGTTTCTTCGCCAATGCCCCAGGCTGAGCCAGTCACTCCGGCGAACGGGGAGCCTGAGCCAAGAGACTTTTCCTTAGCCGGAGCCGTGGCGCGCCACGTGAAGTTTGTTTACGAACAGGCTAGCGGTAACCAGAGACGCACGGCGCGCTTGCTTGGTATCTCTCGCGCGACCCTGGCTCGACATCTCCGGGCCGGAAAACAGAAGTAGGCCACTCGATCTGATCTTGGCCTGATGTGCTTCAATTTTAGGCCGGTCTCCAGGTCCACAACAGAGGTGCGGTGAACCGCCAGAAACCAGAACTCGCGAAAGTCCGAGGGTTGTCTTTGCCAGGACTAAAAGTGAGGTGAATAGACTCAATAATAGACCAACCGGCCTCGAATCCGAACCACTTCCTGTTAGGCAGAAACGAACAAATGATCCTTATTTTGAAAAACTTTGGTTATCTTCAGGGCCAGCTTCTACGAGGTAAATTCCGCCCGGGCTTGGATCCTGCGCGAGTCAGAGCGGGCTGCGTTAACGAGTGCTGGCATGGATAGTGATAATAGGAAGTCGAACGTGAACACACCGAAGGATAAGAAAAATAGCCCGGCGGGTGGATCACCCAAACAGAAGCGTGGAAAGGACAAATTGATTCGGCTCGATGATCTCATCCCAAAAGGAAATGTCTCGGGTGGACGTCAGTTACTCTTCGGCGCGACTGAAACCAGCAAGAACCTAAACAAAACAAGGAGACAGAAATAGTATGGCTCAGAAAAAAGACATTAAAGTGAAAGACCTTAAGCCGACCAAGGACGCTAAAGGTGGTGCGGCTCGCAGTTCGAATGCCTCGACGAATCGCGCCGCACAAGGCGCTGGCCGCTCGGCCGCTAACCGCTCGAGTAACTCCAGCACCAATCGCTCGGCCGCCGGTCGGACGACGCTCTAAGGTTCCCCACCGAGGAACCGCCTTCCGGTCCAACCCCGCCAGGCGGTTCCTAACGCTCTTCCCGGCTCACCCCTTCTCCAGAACTTCTCCACGCCCGACAACTCCGGCTCGCCATCGTCTCCGAATCGACGCGCCCAAATTTCTCGCTTAACAGTTGCCGGTGCAGCCGATGAGCAAAGAGCGGGTCGTGGAAGTGCTCGAAACCATCGCCACTCTCCTGGAATTGCAGGAAGAGAATCCTTTTAAGATCCGCGCCTACACCAACGCCGCGCGCTCCATCGAAACCTGGGGCGGAAATCTGCGCGAGCTCGCGGAAGAGAATCGTCTCGAGGAAATCCCTGGCGTGGGCAAGGCCATCGCCGGCAAGATCGCAGACCTTGTTTTGACTGGCTCCTCGGAGTTCTACGAAGAACTGCGCGCTAAATTTCCCCCAGATATCCTGGAACTCTTTACCCTCCCGGGCCTCGGCTCGAAAAAGATCAAAGCGCTCCACGAGAAGTTGCAGATCAAATCGATCGCGAGCCTGGCTCAGGCTTGTGCAGAAGGACGCATAGCCGCCTTGCCTGGCTTTGGGAAAACCACGCAGGAAAAGCTGGCTGCCACGATCGCCAATCGCGCCAAACAGGCAGGCAGCTTCCAGCTTGGCGCCGCGGCTGGCGATGCAGAGCAATTGCAAGAGGACTTGCGCGGCCATCCCGACGCTTTACAGGTCAGCCTGGCTGGCAGTTACCGGCGCCGGAAGGAGATTGTGCGCGATCTCGACTTTATCGTGGCGACTAATGAACCAACAG